>NZ_JBIWAF010000012.1:0-150513 GCF_044759925.1 Pseudomonas sp. NPDC099000 | reverse complement strand
CGTGACCAAGAAGGCTTTCGAAGCCGGCCTGCGTCCAATCGTGGTCATCAACAAGGTCGACCGTCCAGGCGCGCGTCCGGACTGGGTTCTGGACCAGATCTTCGACCTGTTCGACAACCTCGGTGCCACCGAAGAACAGCTGGACTTCAAAGTCGTCTACGCCTCGGCCCTGAACGGCATTGCCGGTCTGGAACACACCGACATGGCTGAAGACATGACCCCGCTGTACCAGTCGATCGTCGACAACGTACCTGCGCCGAAAGTCGACCGTGACGGTCCGTTCCAGATGCAGATCTCCGCTCTGGACTACAACAGCTTCCTGGGTGTTATCGGCGTTGGCCGTATCGCTCGTGGCCGCATCAAGCCGAACACTCCGGTTGTCGCTATCGACGCCGACGGCAAGAAGCGTACCGGTCGTATCCTGAAGCTGATGGGTCACCACGGTCTGCACCGTATCGACGTTGAAGAAGCAGCTGCCGGCGACATCGTCTGCATCAGCGGCTTCGACCAGCTGTTCATCTCCGACACTCTGTGCGACCCACTGAACGTCGAAGCGATGAAGCCGCTGACCGTTGACGAACCAACCGTTTCCATGACTTTCCAGGTAAACGACTCGCCTTTCTGCGGTAAAGAAGGCAAGTTCGTGACTTCCCGTAACATCAAGGAACGTCTGGACAAAGAACTGCTCTACAACGTTGCCCTGCGCGTTGAAGAAGGCGACACCGCCGACAAGTTCAAAGTCTCCGGCCGTGGTGAGTTGCACCTCTCGGTACTGATCGAAACCATGCGTCGCGAAGGCTTCGAAATGGGTGTTGGTCGTCCGGAAGTGATCATCCGTATGGTTGACGGCGTCAAGCACGAACCGTACGAAAACGTGACCATCGACCTGCCAGAAGAATCGCAAGGTTCGATCATGGAACAGATCGGTATCCGTAAAGGCGACCTGACCAACATGGTTCCGGATGGCAAGGGCCGTGTGCGCCTTGAGTACAACATCCCGGCTCGTGGCTTGATCGGTTTCCGTAACGAGTTCCTGACCCTGACCTCCGGTGCAGGCATCCTGACCTCGATCTTCGACCGTTACGACGTGATGAAGTCCGGCGACATGTCCGGCCGTCAGAACGGCGTGCTGGTTTCGGTTGCTACCGGTAAGGCTCTGACTTACTCGCTGGAAACCCTGCAAGCTCGCGGCAAACTGTTCCTGGGTCACGGTGAAGACGTGTACGAAGGTCAAATCGTCGGCATCAACAGCCGCGACAACGACCTGGGCGTCAACCCAACCAAAGGCAAGAAGCTCGACAACATGCGTGCCTCGGGTAAAGACGAAACCATCGCTCTGGTTCCGCCTATCCGTTTCACCCTGGAACAAGCTCTTGAGTTCGTGCAAGAAGACGAACTGTGCGAAGTCACTCCTAAGTCCATCCGTCTTCGTAAGAAGATCCTGGGCGAAAGCGAGCGTACCCGCGCTGCCAAGAAAGCCGGTAACTGAGTCTCGACTTAGTTAGCGCTTAAAAAAAACGCCCCCGACCGCAAGGTCGGGGGCGTTTTTGTTTGTCTGGGGTTTGTGCGGTGTTTGTGCAGGCCCCTTCGCGGGCAAGCCTCGCTCCTACGGATCTACAAAACCTGTAGGTGCGAGGCTTGCCCGCGAAAGCGATCTGTCAGCCAGCGAGATTCCGGATCAGAATTTTTCGAGAGTACGGCGGGAGCTGCTGGTCTCACGCGCCACTTCTTTAGGCTTGTAAGCGCAATACCCCGGCCGTGGCCCTATTTTCGGGTGATTGCGGCAAGTGTCCGGGCGCTTTTCATAAATAGTGCACAGACGGCTCTTACGATCCAGGTACAGGCAATCGTTGTTGCTCATGCGCTGGAGGGTGAAGATCTCGGACTTCTGGTTGTAACGCTCGACGATCCCTTCCTTCTGCAAGCGCTTGGCGATGTTCTTCGCCGGCTCGCCGCGCTCGAACTCGTCGACGATGCCGATGCGGATCAGATCCTTGATCTTGACCTCGACCGGCAAGGTGCAGCAGCTCGACACGCAGGAACCGCACATCGGGGCAGAGTACTTGGCCCAGGTATCGAGGCGATCGATCTCTGCGGCAGCGATCAGGTTGGACTTCATCATCGGTTGTTACCAACGTGTGCATCAGGGCGCGCGATCATACCGGGACTGGTGGATTTTTGAACAACCTTTCGCCAGTTTTTTTCTGTGCCGTCCAGTAACACCGTTAATCCGGCACGGGCCCTGCATTGATTCAGGTACACGACAATGTAATGCCGGCCTATCTCGCACTATCAGGAAAAACTGCCGAACCAGAGCCTCGACCGCCTGTCAGACCGTCTAGGCTCAGACAACTCAACGCTCGCTCGAGGTCCTATCGATGACTCAAGAACCACTTGTTCGCGAAGCAGAGGTGGCCGCATTTCGCGATGCCGTCTTGACCAAACTCACCTACGCGGTGGGCAAAGACCCGGATCACGCCTTCGACCACGACTGGTTCGAAGCCATTGCCCTGGCGGCGCGCGATCACATGGTCGAGCACTGGATGGACCACACCCGGCAGATTTACCGCAAAGGGCAAAAGCGGGTTTATTACCTCTCCCTCGAATTTCTGATCGGCCGTCTGCTCTACGACAGCCTGAGCAACCTTGGCCTGCTGGACGTCGCCCGCGAAGCCCTGACTGAGCTCGGCGTCGACCTTGAACGCATCCGCCTGCTGGAACCTGACGCAGCGCTGGGCAACGGCGGCCTCGGTCGTCTGGCAGCGTGCTTCATGGAAAGCATGTCGACCCTCGGCATCGCTGGCCACGGCTACGGCATTCGTTATGAGCACGGCTTGTTCCGCCAGGCCATCGTCGACGGCTGGCAGCAGGAGCAAACCGAACACTGGCTGGATTTCGGCAACCCGTGGGAATTCGAACGGCCTGAAGTCGTGTACCCGATCGGCTTTGGCGGCAGTGTCGAAACCGTGACCGATGAAGCTGGCAAGTCCAAGCAAGTCTGGTCCCCGGCGGAAACCGTGCGGGCCATTGCTTACGACACGCCGGTGGTCGGCTGGCGTGGGGCGAGCGTCAATACGCTGCGCCTGTGGCGCGCCCGAGCCATGGAAGATTTGCACCTGGAACGCTTCAACGCCGGTGACCACTTGGGCGCTGTAGCCGAAGTCGCCCGGGCGGAAAGTATCTCCCGCGTGCTCTACCCGGCGGACAGCACCGAAGCCGGCCAGGAACTGCGCCTGCGCCAGGAATACTTCTTCGTCGCCGCGTCCTTGCAGGATTTGCTGCGCCGCCATCGCAACATGCACACCTCGGTCCTGACCCTGGGTGATCACGCGGCGATCCAGCTCAACGACACGCACCCTTCGATTGCTGTGGCCGAGCTGATGCGTCAACTCGTCGACGTCTACGACGTGGCATGGGATGCCGCGTGGCAGGTTACCGTCGACACGCTCTCGTACACCAACCACACGCTGCTGCCGGAAGCGCTGGAAACCTGGCCAGTCGGTCTGATGGAGCGGATGTTGCCGCGGCACATGCAGATCATTTACCTGATCAACGCCCAACACATCGATTCGCTGCGCGCCAAAGGCATTCACGACTTCGACGTATTGCGTGCGGTGTCGCTGATCGAAGAAGACAACGGCCGTCGGGTGCGCATGGGCAACCTGGCGTTCCTCGGTTCTCACAGCGTCAACGGCGTGTCCGGGTTGCACACGCAGCTGATGCGCAAAACCGTGTTCTCCGAACTGCACAAGCTCTACCCGGAGCGGATCAACAACAAGACCAACGGCATCACCTTCCGCCGCTGGCTCTACCAGGCCAACCCCGAGCTGACGTCAATGATGGTCGACGCCCTCGGCCCGGATCTGCTGGATAACGCTGAACAGCGTTTGCTGGAGCTGGAGCCGTTCGCCGAGAAGCCTGCTTTCCGCAAGGCCTTCGCCGAACAGCGCCTGCACAGCAAAAAAGCCTTGGCCTATCTGATTCATGAGCGGTTGGGGATCGCGGTCAACCCGGCGGCGATGTTCGACGTGCAGGTCAAGCGTATCCACGAATACAAACGTCAGTTGCTCAACCTGATGCACACCGTGGCGTTGTACCAGGCGATTCGTGCCGAGCCGGAAATCGACTGGGTACCGCGAGTGAAGATCTTCGCCGGCAAGGCGGCGGCCAGTTATCACCAGGCCAAGTTGATCATCAAGTTGACCAACGACATCGCCCGGGTGGTGAACAACGACCCGACGGTGCGCGGCTTGTTGAAAGTGGTGTTCCTGCCCAACTACAACGTCAGCCTGGCGGAGAGCATTATTCCGGCGGCGGATTTGTCGGAGCAGATTTCCACCGCCGGCTTCGAAGCCTCGGGCACCAGCAACATGAAGTTCGGCCTCAACGGTGCGCTGACCATCGGCACCCTCGATGGCGCCAACGTCGAAATGTGCGAACGCATCGGCGTCGAGCACATGTTTATCTTCGGTCTCAGCGCCCAGCAGGTTGAAGCGCGCAAGCAGAACCATGAGTTCAATGCGACACCGGACATTGCCGCGTCCCATCGACTTAACGACGTGCTGCAAGCGATTCGCGGCGGGGTGTTCTCCCCGGATGATCCGTCCCGTTACGCAGGCTTGATCGATTCGCTGATCGACTACGACCGCTTCCTGGTCTGCGCCGATTTCGATTCCTACTGGGACGCGCAGATGCGCGTGGAAGCCCATTGGCACGATTCTCAGGCATGGTGGCGGTCGGCGGTGTTGAGCACTTCGCGGATGGGCTGGTTCTCGTCCGACCGGACCATTCGCGAGTACGCCACGGATATCTGGAAGGCGTTGGAGTAACTTTTAGCAATAATTGCGAGCAAGGCCCGACGGTTGTTGGGCCTGACCGATATACTAAGCCCCAGTTTTGCCGGATGTTTCAGTGAGCACTGCGCTGACTTCTTCGCGGGCAAGCCTCGCTCCTACAGGTTATGTACCGTTCTTGCGGACTGTGCAAATCCTGTAGGAGCGAGGCTTGCCCGCGAAAGCGTCAGTGCATATGCCACGAAGCTTCGGGATTCGCCCGGCAATGGGCCGCTTAGGGATATCGACCATGCAATGGATGTTCATGCTGATTGGGCTGGTGCTGGGCTGGATACTCGACGAGTCGTTCAGCGATGCGCTATTGGGTGCGCTGCTCGGGTTGGGGATTGGCCAGGCCATTCGCATCGGCCGCCTGGATTCAGAAGCAGCCGAGCAGCGTCGTCTGCTGGAGCAGGCGCAGGTTGCGCTGAATGGGGTGCAGCAACGCCTGGCATTGCTGGAAGTGTCTGGCGTCACAGCCCCTGAAACCAGCGAACCGGTTGCCAGCGAAGCCGCTCCGTCGCCTGAGTTCACACTCGATGAAATTCCTGTCGAAACCCCAGAGCTGATCTGGGACCTCCCGCCCGAACTCGAACCGATGGCCGCAACGGCAGCGCAAACCAGTCGTCCGCTGCCCGACGATGTCTGGAAACCCGAGCCGGTTGCCCGCGAACCTCAACAACCCACGATTCCTCGCGGCCCGAACTTTATTGACCGTGCCATCAGTGGCGCGCGCAACTGGTTGTTCGGGGGCAACACCGTGTTGCGGGTCGGCGTGGTGCTGTTGTTCCTGGGTCTGGCGTTTTTGCTGCGTTATGCCACCGAAGGCATGGTGGTGCCGATCGAACTGCGGTACGCCGGGGTCGCGGCGGCTGCGTTGGGCTTGCTCGGTCTGGGTTGGTGGCTCAGGACACGCAACAGCAATTACGCGTTGATGCTGCAAGGCACCGGGATCGCCGTGTTGTACCTGACGGTGTTTGCCGCGATGCGCTTGCACCCGTTGCTCGATCCAACCGCCGCGCTGGGCCTGCTGGTCGCGGTCACGGTGTTCTCGGCGATTCTTGCCATCACCCAGGATGCGTTGGGCCTGGCCGCCGCTGCGGCACTCGGCGGCTTCGCGGCGCCCATTCTGACCTCCACCGGCGCCGGCAACCACGTCGCGCTGTTCAGCTACTTCGCCTTGCTCAACGCCGGCATCCTCGCCATCGCCTGGTTCAAGGCCTGGCGCCTGCTGAACCTGATCGGTTTCGTCGGCACCTTCGGCATCGGTTTCGCCTGGGGCCTGCGCTCCTACACGCCGGAATTGTTGTGGAGCACCGAACCGTTCCTGATTCTGTTCTTCCTGATGTACCTGGCCATCGGCCTGCTGTTCGCCCGGCGCAAGCTGCTGGAGATGAGCGATGCGCCCGAGGACGACAGCCGCGAGGCGTTGCTGCGCTGGTCGGCGCGCAAGGGCGATTACGTTGACGGGACGATGCTGTTCGGTCCGCCGCTGGTGGGCTTCGGATTACAGTTCGCACTGGTTCAGCATCTGGAGTTCGCTGCGGCGTTCAGTGCCTTGGCGTTGGGCATGATTTACATGGGACTCGCCCGTCTGCTGATGGGCGGCCGTGCATTGCTGCTCGCGGAAACCTGCCTGGCGCTGGGCGTGATCTTCGCCAGCCTCGCGATTCCGCTGGGGCTCGACGCTCGCTGGACGGCTGCCGCCTGGGCCGTCGAAGGCGCCGGCATCTTCTGGCTCGGCCTGCGTCAGCAACGCCCGCTGGCTCGCGCGTTCGCTTTGCTGCTGCAACTGGGCTCGGCCCTGGCGTTTGTCAGCGAATTGCGCATCGGCGAAGGCAGTTTGCTCGACGGCGCTCCGCTGGGCGCGTTGATGCTCGGCGTGGCGTTGTTGTTCAGCTTCTATCAATTGCGCAAAGCCCTGCCCGAACAGACATCGGAATGGGAGCGCAAAGGGCTGCCGGTATTGGCTAGCCTGGGCCTGACCTTCCTCTATCTGCTGGCGCCGTTGTTCTTCTTGACCCACGGCACGGCGATCAGTTGGGCGCTGGCGGGGTTGGCGACGTTGTTTGTCGGCTTGCGTCTGCAATCGCGCACGTTCCTGTTCACCGCGTTCGCCGTGCAATTGCTCGGCGGTGCGTTGTTCCTGTTGCGACTGCAAGGCTCCGGCGGTGAGTCTGCCGCTGTGTTCAGCGCGGGCTGGAGTGGTTTGCTCAGCGCGTCCCTGATCGGCCTGGCGTTGATCGCCGGCATGTTGCTCGCTGCGCGTGATGAGATGGTGCGCAGCGATGTTCGACTGTTGCGCGGCTTGTCGGTGGTGTTGCTCGCCGGTCTGGTGCTGATCAATCTGGCGGTGCTGTTCGTGCTGCCATGGCAAACCGCGAGCGCGGTGTGGGCAGCCAGTGGCTTGTTCATCATTTGGCTGAGTCTGTACCTCAAGCAGCGCGTGAGTTTTGTCTTCGGTTTGCTGTTGCAGGTGATTGGCGGCGCGGCGTTCGTGTTCGCCGGTCCGGACCTGCTCGGGCCGCTGGCCAGCGAAGGGTTGAAACCGCTGGCGCACAGCGGTTTCTGGACGCCGCTGGTGTTGGGCCTGGCCGCGATGGTCGGGGCCTGGCGCTTGCAACTTGGCAACCATGCCTCGGCGTTTGATGTGCTGAGTTTGCAGCGTTTGTCCGAAGTGTTGCTGGTGTGGGGCGCGAGTTGGTGGGCGCTGGCGTGGATCAGTGAAGTGCTGCGTTTTGCGCCGTTGAATCTGCAAGCGACCTTGTTGCTGGCGGTTGCGGCGCTGAGTGTGGCGCTGTGGACGGTGTTGGCGCTGCGCTTGAAATGGCCGTCGCTGGGCCTGCTTTGCACCTTGCTGATTCCCGCTGCCGGTCTGGTGCTGCTGGCCGCATGGCATTCGCGTTATCACCCGGCGGCCCATTTCGGTTGGCTGGTGTGGGCAGCGGTGTTCGTCGTGCATTTCATCTCGCTGCGACGCTTGGCGCCGATGTTGCCAGCGCGCGCCCTGAGCACCGCCCATGTGCTCGGTTGCTGGCTGTTGATCGGTGTGCTGGCCCTGGAGCTGCGTTACGGTTTGCTGTTGTTGTCCGAGCAGTACAACGCCTGGCGCTGGCTGGGTTGGGCAGTCCTGCCGAGTCTGTACCTGGTGCTGATGGCGGCGCCGCGCAATTGGCCATGGCCTGTTTCGGCTTATCCCCGCGAATACCGCTTCTACGCGGCGGCACCGTTGGCGCTGCTGATGCTCGGCTGGTTCTGGCTGGCGAATATCGTCAGCGACGGCACGGCCGAACCTCTGCCCTATGTGCCGCTGGTTAACCCGTTGGAGTTGGGTCTGCTGTTTGCGCTGTTTGGCGTCTATTTGTGGTCCCGCAGCGCCGTGACGCAACTGGCGATTCGCAAAGACTACATAGAGCACGCCACGCAACTGATTGCCGGGGTCTCGCTGTTCGCCTTCTTCACCGCGCTAGTGATGCGCACCGCTCACCATTGGGGCGGCGTGCCGTTCGAGCTGGATGCGTTGCTGGAATCGATGCTGGTGCAGGCGGGTCTGTCCATCGTCTGGACCTTGATGGCGCTGAGTCTGATGATCGGCGGTCATCTGCGTCATCGCCGCGAAGTCTGGCTGATCGGCGCCGCGCTGATTGGCGTGGTGGTGGCCAAACTGTTCTTTGTCGAATTGAGTAACCGCGGCGGCCTTGCGCGGATCGTGTCGTTTATCGGCGTCGGCGTGTTGCTGCTGGTGGTGGGCTATTTCGCGCCGCTGCCGCCCAAGCGTGCCGAGGCTGCGCGCCAAGGCGGAGCCGATCCCGAAAGGCCGGCCCCTGAAACCGAAGGAGTGTCGTCTTGAGTCAGAAGTTGAACCTGGGCTGGTTGGGCGCTGTTGCGCTGGGTGTGGCGCTGTCCGCCAGTGCTCAGGAAAAACCGGCGGACTTCGCCACGCAAGTGCCGTTGTCGGTGAGCGGCGAGGGACCTTGGTATCGCCTCGAATTGCCTTTGAGCGTGCAACTGAATGCCCGGCAAACGGACCTCAGCGATGTTCGCGTGTTCAACGCTGCCGGCGAGGCGCAAGCCTACGCCTTGGCTCGCGAGGCGGCGTCAACCCGCGAAAATCGCACGCTGACCGACGTGAAATGGTTCCCGCTGTACACCTCGGCGGACGCCACGGAGCGCGCGCCGGGCATCCGCGTGCAATCGAGCGCGAACGGCACGTTGGTCGAAGTACAGCCGTCCAGTCAGCTGGAGGCGGGCGAAGAAGTGCTGCGCGGATGGTTGCTCGACGCCAGCGCCATCAAGGCGCCGTTGCAGCAGTTGATCCTTGACTGGACCAGCGAGCGCGATGGCTTTCAGCGCTTCACCATCGAAGCCAGCGACGACTTGCAGCATTGGCAGTCGTGGGGCGAAGGGCAGGTGGCGCGGCTGACGTTTGCCGATGAACGGGTCGAGCAACATGAAGTTGGCTTGCCGGGGCAATCGGCGCGTTATCTGCGCTTGCTGTGGAATTCACCGCAATCGGCACCGGCGCTGACTTCGGCGCAGCTGCAAAGCGCGAGCCCCCGCAGCCTGCCGCTGCCGTTGGTCTGGTCGCAACCGTTGGCTGGCAGCAGTGTGAAGACGGGTGAGTACACCTGGCAGTTGCCGATGGGGCTGAATGTCGAGCGGGTGCAGGTCGAGCTGAGTCAGCCCAATAGCCTGGCGCCGGTGACGTTGTCCGGTCGTCGCGAAAGCAGCCTGCCGTGGCAGCCGCTGACCAGCGGTTTGCTCTATCGCCTGACCCAGAACGGCCAGGACGTGGTGCAGAACGAATTGCAGCTGTCAGGGCAAACCGTGCAGCAGTTGAAGCTTGTGGTGGATGAGCGCGGTGGTGGTTTGGGCGCTAAAGCGCCGACGGTGAAGTTTGCTGTGCGCTCGACGCAATTGGTGTTCCTGGCGCGCGGGGCCGGGCCTTATACGCTGGCGCTGGGGAGTGCGACGGTGAAGGCGGCGAACCTGCCGTTGTCGACGCTGATTCCCGATTACAGCGCGGCGAAGTGGGCGGCGTTGGGCAGGGCTTCGGTGGAAGGGGCGGCGGTGGTGAGTAACACCTCAACGGCGACCGCGGCAGCGACAACGGACACGAACTGGAAGAAGTTCGGGTTGTGGGGAGTGTTGTTGCTGAGTGTGCTGTTTCTGGCGGCGATGGCGTTCAGCTTGCTGCGCAAGCCCCCCGTCAAACCTTAGGCTGGCGCTGCGCGCCAGATCGCGGGCAAGCCCGCTCCCACAGGGGATTTGTGAACGACATATACCCACTGTGGGAGCGGGCTTGCCCGCGAAGACTGACTTTCAGGCAAATAAAATCTAAAAACTGCCATCTGTGCCCGGCCCACATCCGGCTCGTTTCGAACTACGCTCAACCCGGCACATGAACTCTATTGGGCGTATCACGTCTGATAGGAGGAAATGCGCCTCGACTCGCGTTAAACTGCGCGGGTTTTTAGCCCCCAATTCCACCGGAGCCTTCCATGTCCCGCGTTACCCTGAGTCGCTATTTGATTGAGCAGACCCGTAGCAACAACACCCCTGCCGATCTGCGTTTCCTGATCGAAGTGGTGGCGCGTGCTTGCAAGGAAATCAGCCACGCCGTATCCAAGGGCGCCCTCGGCGGCGTTCTGGGCAGCATGGGCACTGAAAACGTCCAAGGCGAAGTGCAGAAGAAACTCGACGTGATCTCCAACGAGATCCTGCTCGAAGCCAACGAATGGGGCGGTCACCTGGCCGGCATGGCGTCCGAAGAAATGGACAATGCCTACCAGATCCCGGGCAAATACCCGAAAGGCGCGTACCTGCTGGTATTCGACCCGCTGGACGGCTCGTCGAACATCGACATCAACGCACCGGTCGGCACGATCTTCTCGGTGCTGCGTTGCCCGAGCGAATACCTGAGCCAGAACGAAGCCTTGAACGAAAAGGCCTTCCTGCAGCCAGGCACCGAGCAGGTCGCTGCCGGTTACGCCATCTACGGCCCGCAGACCATGCTGGTGCTGACCTTGGGCGACGGCGTGAAAGGCTTCACCCTGGACCGCGAAATGGGCAGCTTTGTGCTGACCCATGAAGACATCACGATCCCGGAATCCACTCAGGAATTCGCGATCAATGCGTCCAACCAGCGTCACTGGGAAGCACCGGTACAACGCTACGTCGGCGAATTGCTGGCGGGCGATGAAGGTCCGCTGAAAAAGAACTACAACATGCGCTGGGTCGCCGCGATGGTTGCCGACGTGCACCGTATCCTGACCCGTGGCGGTCTGTTCATGTACCCACGCGACAGCCGCGAGCCGTCCAAGCCAGGCAAACTGCGCTTGATGTACGAAGCCAACCCGATGTCGTTCCTGGTTGAACAGGCTGGCGGCGCGTCCACCGATGGCCATCAGCGCATCCTCGACATCAAGCCTGACGGCTTGCACCAGCGTGTCGCGGTGTTCCTCGGTTCGAAAGAAGAAGTCGAACGCGTCACGGCTTACCACAAGGAATAAACCATGACCGCGCCCTGGCAGCCGTTGCTCGAATGGTGGTTCGGAACCCTCCAATCCCCAAACGACATAGCGGCTGACAAGGGCAAGTTATGGTTCGGCAAGCGCGACAGCCAGGACCTCGAAGCGCGAACGCGTTTCGGGGACTGGGTCGAGCAGGCACTGGCCGGCGGATTGACTGACTGGGCGCAACGCCCCGAAGGTTGGCTGGCCCTGGTGCTGCTGCTCGATCAACTCCCGCGAATGATCTTTCGCGACACTCCCAAATCCTTTTCCGGCGATCTCAGGGCTCAGGCACTGGTGGCGCAAGGCATTGCGGCGGATTTCGATCGGCAGTTGCGGCCGATCCAGCGGGTGTTCATTTATCTGGTGTTTGAGCATTGCGAGAATCTGGCGGTGCAGAATGAGGCGGTTTCAAGGTACATCGATCTGGTTGCGCAGCAGCCGGAGGCGGATCAGAAGCTGTTTATCGATTATCTGAACTATGCCGAGAAGCATCAGCGGGTGATTGCGCGGTTTGGACGATTTCCGCACAGGAATGCGGTGCTGGGAAGGGAGTCGACGGCTGAGGAAATGGAGTTTCTGAGCGGGCCTGGGTCTCGGTTCTAACTCTGCGTTGTTGCAGACGCCGCCTTCGCGGGCAAGCCTCGCTCCTACAGGTTATGCACAGTCTCAAATGCTGCACCAATCCTGTAGGAGCGAGGCTTGCCCGCGAAGGGGCCCGCAAGATCGCCTTAGATCCTGAAGCTTCCAACCAACTGTTTAAGCCGCGCCGCCTGCTGCTCAAGATCTGCACACGCGCGCAAGGTCGACTGCAAGTTCTCCACCCCTTCCTGGTTCAGCGTGTTGATCTCGGTGATGTCGACGTTGATCGATTCCACCACAGCGGTCTGTTCTTCGGTTGCAGTCGCTACGGATTGGTTCATCCCGTCGATCTCGCCAATACGCTGGGTCACGCTGCCCAGACGCTCACCGGCCTGGTTGGCGATGCCGACGCTGCTTTCGCTCTGGCGCTGGCTGTCGGTCATGGTGCTCACCGCTTCCCGGGCGCCGACTTGCAGTTCCTCGATCATCTTCTGCACCTGCTGCGCCGAATCCTGAGTGCGATGGGCGAGGTTGCGCACCTCGTCCGCGACCACGGCAAAACCACGGCCGGCTTCACCGGCACGCGCCGCTTCAATCGCCGCGTTCAATGCCAGCAAATTGGTCTGCTGCGAGATGCTGGTGATCACTTCCAGAATCTGCCCGATGTTCACGGTGTTGCTGTTGAGCGTTTCGATGTTGCCGCACGAGTCGCTGATCTTCGCCGAGAGCTGCTGCATCGCCGCGATGGTTTTATCCACTACTTGCTGACCGTCTTCGGCCAGGGCACGGGCGTCGCTCGAATGCTGGGAGGCGAGGGCGGCGTTCTGGGCGATTTCCTGGGCGGCGGCGCCCAGTTCGTTGATCGCTGCAGCCACGCTGCTGGTGCGCGAGGCTTGCTGGTCGGAGTTGAACATCGACGAATTCGAGGCCGCCACCACACGCAGCGCCACTTCGTTGACCTGGCCGGTGGCCGAGGACACTTCGCGAATCGAGGTGTGAATACGTTCCACGAAGCGGTTGAACGAGGTGCCCAACGCACCGAATTCATCCTGGCCGTGAATGGTCAGGCGTTTGGTCAGGTCACCTTCGCCTTCGGCGATGTCATGCATGGCGCGGCCCATGGTCAGCAGCGGCTGCATCAGGAAGCTGATCAACATGCCCAGCAGCGCGATGATGATGACCACGGCGATGACCATGGCAATGATCGCCGAGGTGCGGAACTCGCTGAGCATCGAGAACGCGGTTTCCTGGTCCAGCACCAGTGCCACGTACCAGTCTGCCGAGGGCACGCCGTTGACGTGGGTAAAGGAGATGAACTGGGTCTTGCCGTCGAGTTCGACTTCTTTCAGGCCCGGGCTGACTTTCGGTGCGCCGTTCGGGTAGGCCTCGGCGAGGCTCTTGAGCACCAGTTTGCTGTCCGGGTGGATCAGGATCTTGCCGTCAGCGCTGACGATGAACGCGTGGCCGTGACCGCCGAAGTTCAGCGAGTTGATGATCGCGCTGACGCTGGACAGGTCGATGTCCGCACCGGCGACGCCGATCATCTGGCCTTGATGCTGCACCGGCGTGGCGACGGTGATCACCAATTTGCCGGAAGAAGCGGCGATGTACGGTTCGGTGACGATGGTCTGCTGCGCGCTGTTGGCCGCCTTGTACCAGCCGCGGGCGCGAGGGTCGTAGTCCGCCGCGCGATTGCCGGCGGGGATCGAGAACATCACGCCGTCAGTGCCACCGAAGTAGCTCAGCTGGAAGTTGCCGGTGTAGGCCGGCAAGTCGATAGCGCGCTTGAGGCTGGCGGGTGCGCTGCCGTCCACAGCGATTTGCTGGGACAACGATTGCAGCAACTGCATGCGGCTTTCCAGCCAGGTCTGGATGTTGCTGGTGGTCAGGCTGCCGAGTTCCTGCATCGAGGATTCGGTACTGCTGCGCAGGGTCTGGCGCTGGCGGTAGTCGTTGAACAGGATAAAGCAGGCGAACGCAACAGCGACCACGAGGGCGGCTGCCAGCAGGATCTTGTGGCTGAATTTCATGTTTCTGGTCATTAAATGCACTACCGCGGAGGGGCTGGTCAGCGAGGGGCGTCAATTTGCCACAGTCGAGGGCTTTGCGCTGCTTCTATGTCGACTGGTCAGCGCCAAAGATTAGGCGTCTTTTTGCGAAAACCGATGAAATACTCAGCGACGCAGGAAAGTCGCTGATTTTTCGAATAAAGGCAGACGAGCGGCCCGATAAATAGCCGCGTGGTCGGGGAACCAGATAGGGGTTTTCTCTTCTAAGCTTCTGCTTGGCAGCCATGCCATTCCCCTTCGCCCCAGGAGCTACACCATGTCGCTGCGTTCTATCGCCCTGCTCTCGTTCTGCGTGTTATTGGCCGCATGCAGCAAGGTCAATCAGGAAAACTACTCGAAGCTGTCGGCCGGGATGCCCAAGGCAGAGGTTGAAGCCTTGTTGGGTAAAGCCACTGATTGCTCGGGCGCGCTCGGTATGTCCAGTTGCACCTGGGGTGACAAGAACAGCTTTATCAGCGTGCAGTACGCCGGTGACAAAGTACTGATGTTTTCCGGCCAAGGCCTGAAGTAATCCGGGGCTACGCGCCCACGGGAGAAAAACAATGAAGCGGTTATTGATACTCCTTTTTGCCGGCCTGGTATTGGCCGGCTGCGCCACTTCTGGCGAAGATTCGTTGGCGCCGAAAACCGTCAACAGCGTCAATCTCAAGAAATACCAGGGCACCTGGTACGAGTTGGCCCGCCTGCCGATGTATTTCCAACGCAACTGCGCGCAATCCGAAGCCCATTACACGCTCAAGCCTGACGGCAACGTGCTGGTGCTGAACCGCTGCCTGACGTCGGACTGGCAATGGGAAGAGGCCAAGGGCACGGCTTATCCACAAGTGCCGGGCAAGACCGACAAGTTGTGGGTCGAGTTCGATACCTGGTTCTCGAGGCTGATTCCGGGTGTAGCGAAGGGCGAGTACTGGGTGCTGTACGTCAGCGACGATTACAAGACGGCCATCGTCGGTGACCCGGGCCGCAAGTATCTGTGGCTGCTGTCGCGAACGCCGACGGTTAACGGTGTAGTGCGTGAAGAACTGCTGAGCAAGGCGCGTCAGCAGGGCTACGACACCACACGGCTGATCTGGCGCGCGTCGGATACGCAGATGGCCAAGACCTCGAATTAGCGGGGCACCGAAGATCAAAACTGTGGGAGTGAGCCTGCTCGCGATAGCGGTCTGTCAGTCAACATTTCTGTTGGATATGACGGCCTCATCGCTAGCAGGCTCACTCCTACAATTCGTTTTGCGTTAACCCAACAGATCGCGCAGGACCTGGGTAAACGCCCGGTTACTTTCTTCTTCTGCGGCATGACGCCCGTCACGCACAACCCACTGGCCATTGACCAGCACATCGCGCACCTGACGATCGCCACCGGCAAACAACCAACGATTGAGAATCCCGTCACCGCTGGCCGTTGCCAGGTACGGATCGTTGCCATCCAGCACCAGCCAATCCGCACGCTTGCCGACTTCCAGCGCGCCAATCGGCTGACCCAGCGCCTGCGCCCCGCCATCCAGCGCAGCGTCATACAGCGTGCGGCCAACCATCGGCTGATCCGCGCCATACAAGCGATTGCGCCGCTGATCGCGCAGGCGTTGGCCGTATTCCAGCCAGCGCAATTCTTCCACCACACTCAATGACACATGGCTGTCAGACCCGATACCCATGCGCCCGCCCTGCGCGAGGAAATCCACCGCCGGAAAAATCCCGTCGCCGAGGTTGGCTTCGGTGGTCAGGCACAGACCGGCAATGGCGCGACTCTTGGCCATCAGCGTGACTTCTTCCGGGTTGGCGTGGGTCGCGTGGACCAGGCACCAGCGCTGATCGACTTCGGTGTTTTCGTACAGCCATTGCAGCGGGCGACGACCGCTCCAGCTCAGGCAGTCATCGACTTCCTTCTGCTGTTCGGCGATATGAATGTGCACCGGGCACTGCTTGTCGCTGGCCGCCAGCACCTCGCTGATCTGCTGCGGTGTTACCGCGCGCAACGAGTGGAAACACAAACCCAGCGACTGCGCCGGTTGTTGCGCCAGGATCGGCTGCAAACGCGACTGAAGCGTGAGGTAGTTTTCGGTGCTGTTGATGAAGCGGCGCTGGCCGTCGTTCGGCGTCTGGCCGCCGAAACCGGAATGGCTGTAAAGCACCGGCAACAGGGTCAGGCCGATACCGGCGGAACTGGCGGCCTCGCTGATGCGCAGCGCCAGTTCGGCCGGATCAGCGTAAGGCTGGCCATTGGTATCGTGGTGCACATAATGAAATTCCGCGACCGAGGTGTAACCGGCCTTGAGCATTTCGATGTACAGCTGACGAGCAATGACGCCGAGTTGATCCGGGCTGATTTTTCCGACGAGGCGATACATCAAGTCGCGCCAGGTCCAGAAACTGTCATTCGGATTACCCGCCACTTCCGCCAGCCCGGCCATGGCTCGCTGGAAGGCGTGGGAGTGCAGATTCGGCATGCCCGGCAGCAGCGGACCGCTCAGCCGTTCGGCGCCATCTGCGTGGGAATCGGCCTGGATATGGGTCAAAACGCCGTCGGCGCTGACCTCAAGACGTACATTGTTGGCCCATCCACTAGGCAGCAGCGCGCGTTCGGCAAAGAAGGCGGACATGGTTCAGCACCCCATCGTGTGTTATTTGTATATACATATACAGACGTTTGCCTGCTCGGTAAACTCCGGCAAGCTAGCAACCCTTACTAAACGACCAAGGATTAACCGTGCCGACTCCGCCCCCAGTGTCACCGTTGGCCGCGAACATGGGCGACAGTCCGGCGCCCTTGTACGCCCGCGTCAAACAGATGATTACCCAGCAAATCGACAGTGGAAACTGGCCGCCGCACTACCGCGTTCCGTCGGAAAGCGAACTGGTCAGCCAGCTCGGTTTCAGCCGCATGACCATCAACCGCGCCCTGCGCGAAATGACCGCTGACGGTCTGCTGGTGCGCATGCAAGGCGTCGGCACGTTCGTCGCCGAACCGAAGAGCCAGTCCGCGCTATTTGAAGTGCACAACATCGCCGACGAAATCGCCTCCCGTGGCCATCGCCATACCTGCAAAGTGATCACCCTAGAAGAAGAGGCCGCCGGTTCCGAACGCGCTTTGGCGCTGGACATGCGCGAAGGCCAGAGGGTTTTCCATTCGCTGATCGTGCATTTCGAAAACGATATTCCAGTGCAAATCGAAGACCGTTTCGTCAACGCGCTGGTGGCGCCGGACTACCTCAAGCAGGACTTCACCCTGCAGACGCCTTACGCCTATCTGAACCAGGTCGCGCCGCTGACTGAAGGTGAGCACGTGGTCGAGGCGATTCTGGCCGAGGCCAGCGAGTGCAAGTTGCTGCAGATTGAAAAGGGCGAGCCGTGCCTGCTGATCCGTCGCCGCACCTGGTCCGGCCGTCAGCCAGTGACCGCTGCCCGTTTGATCCACCCCGGTTCCCGTCATCGCCTGGAAGGTCGGTTTCACAAATGAATGAAGTGAAAGTCTTACGCGCAAAAGACTACCCGCGCATGCCGTGGAAAAACGGCGGCGGCAGCACTGAAGAAATCACCCGTGATGCGGGTGTTGGCCTTGATGGTTTCGGCTGGCGCCTGTCGATTGCCGATATCGCTGAGTCCGGCGGCTTCTCAATGTTTGCCGGTTACGAGCGCGTCATTACCGTGCTGCAAGGTGACGGCATGACGTTGCGTGTCGATGGTCAGGACACGCAGCCGTTGTTACCGTTGGAGCCGTTTGCTTTCAGCGGTGAGAGCCACGTTACCTGCACCTTGCTGGGCGGGCCGATTCGCGATTTCAACCTGATTTATGCGCCGCAGCGTTACGACGCGCGGTTGCAGTGGCTGGATGGCGAGCAACGGTTTTTCACTTCGGCTGGCACTGTGATCGTCTTCAGTGTCACCGATGCGCTGGAAGCGAAGGTGGGTAGCCACGACGCACAATTGGGTCGCCATGATTGCCTGCGACTCGACGGTAACGTGGGTCTGTTGGAAGTCTCCAGCAACGGCCTGTGCTGTGTGATCGAGCTGACCGCACGCTGATTAACTGCTGAAGAAATCTAATGTGGCGAGGGGATTTATCCCCGGTGGGCTGCGTAGCAGCCCCAAAAAAAAGGTCTGCTGCGCAGCCCAACGGGGATAAATCCCCTCGCCACAAAAGCAGTCTTCTACCCGTGTTCCCCATCGCGCACCACTTTGTTACCGAACGCCCCAGCGTGGCGCAAAACCACGCTCAAGTAACAGCCGCCATGCCCTCGCAAAATCCCCCCGAAAAATTTCATCTGTGCCAGAGCCCTTGATCCAGGCGCTTTCCAGCCCTTTCAAAAATTTTCTTGAACACTCATCCAACAAGTTGGCCGCTTGATTGCATATGCTTGTATGTACAAGTAAAGACGTATGCGTATGAGTCGATCGAGACTCCTCGCAACGTCCACTGATTCGCTTGTGGCGCTTTGACGCGCACAGGCTGGCTTACCCACCGCCAGGGTTGGTTTGGATTGATCGCTGAGGAGTCTTTTTCGTGACTGACAATAAACCTACGAAGTTTCGTGACGTTGAAATCCGCGCTGCCCGCGGTAACAAACTGACCGCCAAGAGCTGGTTGACCGAAGCGCCGCTGCGCATGTTGATGAACAACCTCGACCCGGAAGTTGCCGAGAACCCTAAAGAACTGGTGGTTTACGGTGGTATCGGTCGTGCGGCGCGTAACTGGGAATGCTACGACAAGATCGTCGAAAGCCTGACCAACCTGAACGACGACGAGACCCTGCTGGTGCAATCCGGCAAGCCGGTCGGCGTGTTCAAGACCCACACCAATGCTCCACGCGTGCTGATCGCCAACTCCAACCTGGTGCCACACTGGGCGAGCTGGGAACACTTCAACGAACTCGACGCCAAAGGCCTGGCCATGTACGGCCAGATGACCGCCGGCAGCTGGATCTACATCGGCAGCCAGGGCATCGTTCAAGGCACCTACGAAACTTTCGTCGAAGCCGGTCGCCAACACTACAACGATGACCTGAAGGGTCGTTGGGTCCTGACCGCAGGCCTCGGCGGCATGGGCGGCGCTCAACCACTGGCCGCCACCCTGGCCGGCGCTTGCTCGCTGAACATCGAATGCCAGCAGGTCAGCATCGATTTCCGTCTGAACAGCCGTTATGTCGATGAGCAAGCCACCGACCTCGATGACGCGCTGGCCCGCATCGCCAAATACACCAAGGAAGGCAAAGCGATTTCCATCGCCCTGCTGGGTAACGCGGCTGAAATCCTGCCGGAACTGGTCAAGCGCGGCGTGCGCCCGGACATGGTCACCGACCAGACCAGCGCCCACGACCCGCTCAACGGTTACCTGCCAGCCGGCTGGACCTGGGAAGAGTACCGCGCTCGCGCCAAGACCGAGCCTGCTGCCGTGGTCAAAGCCGCCAAGCAATCGATGGCCGTGCACGTTAAAGCGATGCTCGAATTCCAGAAAATGGGCATTCCGACCTTCGACTACGGCAACAACATCCGTCAGATGGCCCAGGAAGAAGGCGTCGAGAACGCGTTCGATTTCCCAGGTTTCGTACCGGCTTACATCCGTCCGCTGTTCTGCCGCGGCATCGGTCCATTCCGTTGGGCTGCACTGTCGGGCAACGCTGAAGACATCTACAAAACCGACGCCAAGGTCAAAGAACTGATCCCGGACGACGCCCACCTGCACAACTGGCTGGACATGGCGCGCGAGCGCATCAGTTTCCAGGGTCTGCCGGCACGTATCTGCTGGGTTGGCCTGGGCCTGCGCGCCAAGCTCGGTCTGGCGTTCAACGAAATGGTTCGCAGCGGCGAGTTGTCCGCGCCCATCGTGATCGGTCGCGACCACCTGGACTCCGGTTCGGTAGCCAGCCCGAACCGCGAAACCGAATCGATGCAGGACGGTTCCGACGCCGTGTCCGACTGGCCACTGCTCAACGCTCTGCTCAACACCGCGAGCGGCGCGACCTGGGTTTCCCTGCACCACGGCGGCGGCGTCGGCATGGGCTTCTCCCAGCACTCGGGCATGGTGATTGTCTGCGACGGTACTGACGAAGCGGCCGAGCGTATCGCTCGCGTCCTGCACAACGACCCGGCGACCGGTGTCATGCGTCACGCCGATGCGGGTTACCAGATCGCGATCGACTGCGCCAAGGAACAAGGGCTGAACCTGCCGATGATTACCGGCAAATAAAACGGGCTTTGGCCTGATGCAAAACCTGTAGGAGCGAGGCTTGCCCGCGAAGGCGTCTTTTCTGACACACCGCGGTTCGCGGGCAAGCCTCGCTCCTACAGGGGATCACACCAACACCGAATAACAATCCACAGAGGTTGAACCATGGCTGTTAACAGCGATCGTGCAGGCAGTAAACCGTTGATCGAGACACGGTCGATCGACTACATCCCGGAAACGGAGAGACACGGTCGTCTGTTGAGCCAGTTCACCCTGTGGATGGGTGCCAACCTGCAAATCACCGCGATTGTCACCGGGGCCTTGGCCGTGGTGCTGGGCGGTGACGTGTTCTGGTCGTTGATCGGTCTGTTGATCGGTCAACTGCTCGGCGGTGGCGTCATGGCGCTGCATGCGGCGCAAGGGCCCAAGCTTGGCCTGCCGCAGATGATTTCCAGCCGTGTGCAGTTCGGCGTGTATGGCGCGGCCATCCCGATCGTGCTGGTGTGTTTGATGTACCTCGGTTTCACCGCAACGGGCACCGTGCTTTCCGGCCAGGCGCTGGGCCAGTTGTTTGGCGTCAGCGACAGCGTCGGTATCCTCATCTTCGCCAGTGTCATCGTGCTGGTCACGGTGCTCGGTTATCGGGTTATCCATTTCATTGGTCGTGTCGCCAGCGTCATTGGTGTGATTGCCTTTGTTTACCTGTTCAGCCGTCTGATGAGCCAGACTGATGTTGGCGCACTCCTGCAAATCCGCCACTTCAGCTGGAGCAGCTTCCTGCTTGCGGTGTCGCTCGCGGCGTCCTGGCAGATCGCCTTCGGTCCTTACGTGGCTGACTACTCACGCTACCTGCCGAGCAAGATTTCCTCGGTGAAAACCTTTTTCGCCGCTGGTGCAGGTTCGGTGATTGGTGCACAGGTGGCGATGATCCTGGGCGTGTTTGCCGCCGCTTCGGCCAACGGGCAATTCGCCGGTCACGAAGTGGCCTACATTGTGGGTCTGGGCGGTACCGGTGCCACCGCTGCGCTGCTGTACTTCAGCATCGCGTTTGGCAAGGTCACCATCTCCACGCTGAACTCCTACGGCAGCTTCATGTGCATTGCGACCATCATCAGCGGTTTCCGTGGTCACCTGCAGGTATCGCGCTTGCAGCGTCTGGTGTTCGTGCTGTTCATCGTCGGTACTGCGACCCTGATCGCGTTGCTTGGTCAGCACTCGTTCCTCGGTGCGTTCAAGTCCTTCATCCTGTTCCTGCTGGCGTTCTTTACGCCATGGAGTGCGATCAACCTGGTGGACTACTACTGCATCACCCGCGAGCGCTATGACGTGCCGGCGCTGGCCGATCCGAACGGTCGCTACGGCCGTTGGAACCCCCTCGGTATCAGCGTCTATGTCTTCGGTGTGCTGGTACAACTGCCGTTCATCTCCACCAAGTTCTATACCGGTCCGCTGGTAGACGCCCTGGGTGGTGTGGATATTTCCTGGATCATCGGTCTGGTGCTTCCCGCAGCGCTGTACTACGTGTGCGCGAAAAAATGGCACGGCTCGGTACCCGATCACTTGATTCTGCCGGTTGAGCAGGACAGCGTTGTACAACAAAAAACAAGTGGGGCTGGTCGCGCTGCGGCGCAGGCCTGATTGGACGTGGACAGGGCTGGATGCCTCTTGACTGCCGTAAGCCAATTCATGATTAGGAGCGTCACTACAATGAAATCGAACAAGACCCTGCTGACCACATTGCTTTCCATGGGCCTGCTCGCCAGCGCCGGCGCCACTCAGGCTGCCGGCTGGTGCGAGTCAGGCAAACCGGTGAAATTCGCCGGCCTGAACTGGGAAAGCGGCATGCTGCTGACCGACGTGATGCAAATCGTGTTGGAGAAGGGCTACGACTGTAAGACCGACAGCTTGCCGGGCAACTCCATCACCATGGAAAACGCCCTGAGCAGCAACGACATTCAAGTTTTTGCCGAAGAGTGGGTCGGCCGCAGCGAAGTCTGGAACAAGGCCGAGAAGGCCGGCAAAGTGGTCGGTGTTGGCGCTCCGGTCGTTGGCGCAATCGAAGGCTGGTACGTGCCACGCTACGTGATCGAAGGCGACGCCAAGCGCAAGCTGGAACCCAAGGCCCCGGACCTGAAAGCAATCGCCGATCTGGGTAAATACGCTGCAGTGTTCAAGGATCAGGAAGAGCCATCCAAGGGCCGTTTCTACAACTGCCCGGCCGGCTGGACCTGTGAACTCGACAACAGCGAAATGCTGAAAAGCTACGGCCTGGAAAGCACCTACACCAACTTCCGTCCGGGCACCGGTCCGGCGCTGGATGCGGCGGTGCTGTCGAGCTACAAGCGTGGCGAGCCGATCCTTTTCTACTACTGGTCGCCCACCCCGCTGATGGGCCAGGTTGACCTGGTGAAACTCGAAGAGAAACCAGGCGTGAACAAGGAAGTGACCATTAAGGTCGGCGTGTCCAAGGTCTTCCACGAGCAAGCCCCGGAACTGGTGGCCGTGCTGGAGAAGGTCAACCTGCCGATCGACCTGCTCAACCAGAACCTCGGGCGTATGGCCAAAGAGCGGATCGAGTCGCCAAAACTGGCCAAGATCTTCTTGAAGGAACATCCTGAAGTCTGGCACGCGTGGGTGAGCGAAGACGCAGCCAAAAAGATCGACGCGGCCTTGTAGGTCGAGCTTCACCGACTGCCGTCAGCGGCAGTCGGGTGCTTGATCGCAACCCCTTGATTGAGAGTCTCTTATGTTTCCCGAAAGCTTTACCTTTTCCATCGCCGACTGGGTCAACAGTTGGGTCGATTCGCTGGTCACCAACTACGGCGACGTGTTCCGCAGCATCTCCGACACCCTGTTGTGGGCCATCGTCAATCTTGAAGGGCTGCTGCGTGCGGCGCCCTGGTGGCTGATGCTGGCCATCGTGGCGGGCGTTGCCTGGCACGCGACCCGCAAAGTCGTGACCACTGCCGTGATCGTCGGCTTGCTGTTCCTGGTCGGCGCGGTCGGCCTCTGGGACAAGCTGATGCAGACCCTGGCGCTGATGATGGTGGCGACGGTCATTTCGGTGCTGATCGGCATCCCGCTGGGCATTCTCTCGGCACGCAGCAATCGCCTGCGGTCGGTGCTGATGCCATTGCTGGACATCATGCAGACCATGCCGAGTTTCGTTTACCTGATCCCGGTACTGATGCTGTTCGGCCTGGGCAAGGTCCCGGCGATTTTCGCCACCGTGATCTACGCCGCACCACCGTTGATTCGCCTGACCGATCTGGGCATCCGCCAGGTTGACGGCGAAGTGATGGAAGCGATCAACGCCTTCGGTGCCAACCGCTGGCAGCAACTGTTCGGCGTGCAACTGCCGCTGGCCCTGCCGAGCATCATGGCCGGGATCAACCAGACCACCATGATGGCCCTGTCGATGGTAGTGATTGCCTCGATGATCGGTGCCCGTGGCTTGGGCGAAGACGTGTTGGTGGGGATTCAGACCCTCAACGTCGGACGTGGCCTTGAAGCCGGTCTGGCGATCGTGATTCTGGCAGTGGTCATCGACCGCATTACTCAGGCGTATGGTCGGCCACGGCATGAGGTGAGCAAATGAACAACGAAGCCATCAGCAAGATCGAAGTCAAAAACGTCTTCAAGATTTTCGGCAACCGTTCCAAGGAAGCGCTGGGCATGATTGGCCAGGGCAAGACCAAGGATCAGGTGCTGGCCGAAACCGGCTGTGTGGTCGGCGTGAACGACTTGTCCCTGAGCATCGGCACCGGCGAGATCTTCGTGATCATGGGCCTGTCGGGTTCCGGCAAGTCGACGCTGGTGCGCCACTTCAATCGCCTGATCGACCCGACCAGCGGCGCGATCCTGGTGGACGGCGTGGACATCCTGCAATACGACATGGAAGCCCTGCGCGAATTTCGCCGGCACAAGATCAGCATGGTGTTCCAGAGCTTCGGCCTGCTGCCGCACAAGACCGTGGTGGAGAACGTCGCCTACGGCCTGAAAGTGCGTGGCGAGAGCAAGCAAATGTGCTCCGAGCGCGCGTTGCACTGGATCAACACCGTGGGCCTCAAGGGCTACGAAAACAAATACCCGCATCAGCTCTCGGGCGGCATGCGTCAGCGGGTGGGCCTGGCTCGCGCCTTGGCGGCAGACACCGACATCATCCTGATGGACGAAGCGTTCAGTGCGCTCGACCCGCTGATCCGCGCGGAGATGCAGGACCAGTTGCTGGAACTGCAAAAGACCCTGCACAAGACCATCGTCTTCATCACCCACGACCTCGACGAGGCCGTGCGGATTGGGAATCGCATTGCGATCCTCAAGGATGGACGACTGATTCAGGTCGGCACGCCGAGAGAGATCCTGCATTCGCCGGCGGATGAGTATGTCGACCGGTTCGTGCAGCGGCGGGCTGCGGTGGTTTAAAGGTTTGTGGCGGCTGTTCGGACGCCTTCGCGGGCAAGCCTCGCTCCTACAGGATTCGTGTTTGCCATCCGAATGTGGGAACGACGCAAACCCTGTAGGAGCGAGGCTTGCCCGCGAAGAGGCCGGCAAAGCTGCATCAATATTCAGGTTGTACGCATGAGGTCCAAGATGTCCCAAGCTGAAAAAATCGTTATCGCCGACGCCCCGTTGCGTTGGCAGGATGTGGTCGCCGTCGCCCGCCATGGCGCACAGCTTGAGCTGTCGCCACAGACCTGGGCGCGCATCGAAAACGCTCAGGCCATCGTCCAGCGCATCGTCGCCAGCGGCGAGCGCGCTTATGGCGTCAACACAGGCCTGGGTGCCTTGTGCAACGTCTCGCTCAAAGACGAACAACTCAGCCAACTGTCGCGCAACACGCTGCTCAGCCATGCCTGTGGCGTTGGCCCGTCGCTGGCCGATGAACAGACTCGCGCGATCATGTGCGCGGCCATCCGCAATTACAGCCACGGCAAGTCCGGCATTCATCGCCGTGTGGTCGAAGCGCTGCTGGCGCTGCTCAATCGCGGCATCACCCCGCAAGTGCCGTCCCAGGGTTCGGTCGGTTACCTGACCCACATGGCCCACATCGGCATCGCGCTGTTGGGTGTCGGCAATGTCAGCTATCGCGGGCAGATCGTCTCCGCGCAGCAAGCCCTGGCCGAAGAAGGTCTGCAACCGGTTCAGCTCGGTGCCAAAGATGGCTTGTGCCTGGTCAACGGCACGCCGTGCATGACCGGCCTCAGCTGTCTGGCGATTGCCGACGCGACGCGTCTGGTGCAATGGGCTGACGTGATCGGCGCCATGAGTTTTGAAGCCCAGCGTGGCCAGATCGCTGCGTTCGATGCCGAGATCATCGCGCTCAAACCGCACCCGGGCATGCAGCAGGTCGGCATCAATTTGCGGGCGTTGCTCGATGGCAGTGAAGTGATTGCATCGAGCAAAGGTATCCGCACGCAGGATGCGCTGAGCATTCGTTCGATCCCGCAAGTCCACGGTGCTGCACGGGATCAACTGACGCACGCGATCAGCCAGATCGAAACCGAACTCAACTCGGTCACCGATAACCCGATGCTGCTGGGCACGCCGGATAATTTCCGCATCATGTCCCAGGCCAACCCGCACGGTCAGTCAGTGGCACTGGCGGCTGATTTGCTGGCCATCGCCATGGCCGAAATCGGCTCCATCGCCGAGCGTCGCCTCGATCGCTTGATCAACCCGCACGTCAGCGGTCTGCCGGCGTTTTTGGTGGCCAATCCCGGGGTGAATTCCGGGATGATGATCGTCCAGTACGTCGCCGCTTCGCTGTGCGCGGAAAACCGCCAGTTGGCGCAACCGGCCGTGCTCGACAACTACGTCACCTCGGGCCTGCAGGAAGACCACTTGAGCATGGGCACCAACGCGGCGTTGAAGCTGCACCGCGCCCTGGAAAACTGCACGCAGATCCTCGCCATCGAGTACCTGTTGGCGGCTCAGGCGTTTGAATTTCTCAAGGAACAACGTTTTGGCGCAGGCACCGATGCCGCATGGCGTCTACTGCGTGAACGCGTCCCGGCTTACGATCAGGACCGTTGGTTGGCGCCGGACATTGCCGTCGCTGCCGGCGTGTTGAAAGACCCGAATTTGCTGCACAAGGCTTTACCGAACCTCAACTGATTCCACATCAAACCAGCGTGCCAAGGCGCCAGCCCCCCACAAGGCGGGAAGCGACGGACAACGGACATTTCCGGAGCGTCTGGTTAGTTAACAAAAAGACTCTCAAAAGGAGAACAAAAGTGACTGCGCTAAACCTGATTCCCGGCCAACTGAGCCTTGCCCAACTGCGTGATATCTATCAGCACCCGGTCAAAATCACCCTCGACAACAGTGCATCAAAGCAGATCGAAGCCAGCGTTGCCTGCGTGGAACAGATCCTCGCCGAGAACCGCACTGCCTACGGCATCAACACCGGTTTTGGCCTGCTGGCCTCGACCCGCATCGCCAGCGAAGACCTGGAAAAACTCCAGCGCTCGCTGGTGTTGTCCCATGCCGCCGGTGTCGGCGAGCCGATCAGCGATGCGCTGGTGCGGTTGGTCATGGTGCTCAAGGTCAACAGCCTGAGCCGTGGTTTCTCCGGGATTCGCCGCGTCGTGATCGACGCTTTGATCGCGCTGATCAACGCCGAGGTTTACCCGCACATTCCGTTGAAAGGTTCGGTCGGTGCCTCCGGCGATCTGGCGCCTTTGGCCCACATGTCCCTGGTGTTGCTGGGTGAAGGCAAGGCTCGCTACAAAGGCGAGTGGATGGAAGCGACCGAAGCGCTGAAAGTCGCCGGTCTGACCCCGCTGACCCTGGCGGCGAAAGAAGGCCTGGCGCTGCTCAACGGCACTCAGGTGTCGACCGCTTATGCGCTGCGCGGTCTGTTCGAAGGCGAAGATCTGTTCGCCGGTGCCGTGGCGATTGGTGCCCTGACGGTCGAAGCGGTGCTGGGCTCGCGCTCGCCGTTCGATGCGCGCATCCACGCCGCACGTGGCCAGAAAGGCCAGATCGACGCCGCTGCCGCTTACCGCGATCTGCTGGGCGAGCGCAGTGAAGTGTCCGACTCGCACCAGAACTGCGAAAAGGTCCAGGACCCGTACTCCCTGCGCTGCCAGCCACAAGTCATGGGCGCCTGCCTGACTCAGTTCCGTCAGGCCGCTGAAGTGCTGGCCGTCGAGGCCAACGCGGTCTCCGACAACCCGCTGGTGTTTGCCGCTGAAGGCGACGTGATCTCCGGCGGAAACTTCCACGCCGAACCGGTGGCCATGGCCGCTGACAACATGGCCCTGGCCATCGCTGAAATCGGCTCCCTGAGCGAACGCCGCATCTCGCTGATGATGGACAAGCACATGTCGCAACTGCCGCCGTTCCTGGTGGCCAATGGCGGCGTGAACTCCGGTTTCATGATCGCTCAGGTGACCGCGGCGGCACTGGCCAGCGAGAACAAGGCGTTGTCCCATCCGCATTCGGTGGACAGCCTGCCGACTTCCGCGAACCAGGAAGACCACGTGTCGATGGCGCCGGCTGCGGGCAAGCGTCTATGGGAAATGGCGGAAAACACTCGCGGCGTTTTGGCGGTGGAGTGGTTGGCGGCCGTTCAGGGGCTGGATTTGCGTGAAGGCCTGAAGACCTCGGCGAAGCTGGAAAAGGCGCGCGGGATTCTGCGTAACGAAGTGCCGTTTTATGAGAAGGACCGCTTCTTTGCGCCGGACATCAACGCGGCGACCGAGCTGCTGGCGACGCGTTGCCTGAGCGAACTGGTCGTAACGAAGTTGCTGCCTAGCCTATAACCCACCCACAGATCGTTCCCACGCTCCGCGTGGGAATGCCTCTAGGGACGCTCCGCGTCCAGTGACGCGGAGCGTCACCGGCTGCATTCTCACGCGGAGCGTGGGAACGATCAAAGACGAGGAACTCGGGATGAAAACTCTCTGGCAACACTGCCACGTCGCAACCATGGCGCAAGGCGTCTACTCGATCATCGAGGACGCGGCCATTGTGACGTCCGGTGCGCACATTGAGTGGGTCGGCCCGCGCAGTGAACTGCCGTCGGGTGAGTACCCTGCGGTGAACGATTTGAAAGGGGCCTGGGTCACCCCGGGCCTGATCGACTGCCACACCCACACGGTGTTCGGCGGTAACCGCAGCGGTGAATTCGAACAGCGCCTGCAAGGCGTCAGCTATGCGGAAATCGCCGCGGCCGGTGGCGGCATCGCCAGCACCGTGCGCGCCACCCGTGCAGCGACCGAAGATGAGCTGTTTGCCAGCGCCGCCAAGCGTCTGAAAAGCCTGATGCGCGATGGCGTGACCACGGTCGAAATGAAATCCGGCTACGGCCTCGACCTGGCCAGTGAACGCAAGATCCTGCGCGTCATCCGTCGCCTCGGTGCCGAACTGCCAGTCAGCGTGCGCAGCACCTGCCTCGCCGCTCACGCGCTGCCGCCGGAATACGCGGATCGCGCCGACGACTACATCGATCACATCTGCGCTGAAATGCTCCCGGCCCTGGCCGCTGAAGGGCTGGTGGATGCGGTGGACGCGTTCTGCGAATACCTGGCGTTTTCGCCGGCACAAGTCGAGCGCGTGTTCATCACCGCGCAAGAACTGGGTCTGCCGGTGAAGCTGCACGCCGAGCAATTGTCATCGCTGCACGGGTCGAGCCTGGCCGCGCGTTACCACGCTCTGTCCGCCGATCACCTGGAGTTTATGGACGAAGACGACGCCATCGCCATGGCCAAGTCCGGCACCGTCGCGGTGCTGCTGCCGGGTGCGTTCTACTTCCTGCGTGAAACTCAATTGCCGCCGATGGATGCCCTGCGCAAACACGGCGTGAAAATCGCCATCGCCAGCGATCTCAACCCCGGCACTTCGCCGGCGTTGTCGTTGCGCTTGATGCTCAACATGGCCTGCACCTGTTTGCGCATGACTCCGGAAGAGGCCTTGGCGGGCGCAACGATTCATGCCGCCACCGCGTTGGGCATGGCCGACACGCACGGTTCGCTGGAAGCCGGCAAGGTCGCGGATTTCGTCGCCTGGCAAATCGATCGTCCCGCCGACCTGTCGTACTGGCTGGGCGGTGACCTGGAAAAACGCGTCGTGCGTCACGGCGTCGAAACGAGCGTTTAGGAGAGCAGTTGTGGATAAGGTTCTGAACTTCAAACAAGGCCGCGTGCCGCTGCTGATCAGCATGCCCCACGCCGGCTTGCGCCTGACTTCGGCGGTGGAAGCCGGGTTGATTCCCGACGCGAAAAGTCTGCCGGACACCGACTGGCACATCCCGAAGCTTTATGAATTTGCCGCCGAGCTGGGTGCCAGCACCTTGGCCGCTGAATACTCGCGGTTTGTCATCGACCTGAACCGGCCGTCCGACGACAAGCCTTTGTATGTTGGCGCGACCACTGGCCTGTACCCGGCGACGCTGTTCGACGGCATTCCATTGTTCCGTGAAGGGATGGAGCCGTCGGCGGCTGAGCGTGCGACGTATCTGGAGCAGGTGTGGACGCCGTATCACACCACCCTGCAGAACGAACTGGCGCGACTGAAAGCCGAGTTCGGCTACGCGCTGCTGTTCGATGCGCATTCGATCCGCTCGATCATCCCGCACCTGTTCGACGGCAAGCTGCCGGACTTCAACCTCGGCACCTTTAACGGCGCGAGTTGCGATCCGCAGTTGGCCACTCAGCTGGAAGCCATCTGCGCGCGCCACGGCGATTACAGCCATGTGCTGAACGGTCGCTTCAAGGGCGGCCACATCACCCGGCATTACGGCAACCCGTCCGAAAACATCCATGCGGTGCAACTGGAGTTGGGGCAGTGCACCTACATGGAAGAGTTCGAGCCGTTCCGCTATCGCCCCGACCTGGCTGAGCCGACGCAAGTGGTGCTCAAGGAATTGCTGCAAGGCCTGCTGGCCTGGGGCCAAAAGCACTACGCGTGACGGATCGTTCCCACGCTCCGCGTGGGAATGCCTCAAGGGACGCTCCGCGTCCAGTGACGCGGAGCGTCACGGGCTGCATTCCCACGCAGAGCGTGGGAACGATCAGCACGTGGCTATCAAGTCGCCACCGTGCAAATCTCGGTCGCCACAGTTCGCTTTTACCCTCTCGACGCTGCGTAATGTGCTGGACACGGTGCACGAAGACACCGGCCCTCACAATAATCTGCCGCACGAGAACGCTCTCTATGACCAGCACCAAAGGTTTGTTCACCCGCTGTCTCTCAATCCTCTGCGGCACCGCTCTTCTGAGCACCAGCGTCCTGGCCAGTGACGACGCGTCCTGCAAGGCCGTGCGCATGGGCGTGGTCAACTGGACCGATGTGATCGCCACCAGCGGCATGGCTGACGTGTTGCTCAACGGCCTCGGTTACGAAAGCAAGCAAACCAGCGCTGTGCAGCAAATCATCTTCGCCGGCATCCGCGACAAACGCCTCGATATCTTCCTCGGTTACTGGGAACCGGCGATGGACAAGAACATCGCGCCGTTCGTAGCCGCCAATCAAGTGAAGGTCATGGACAAACCGAGCCTGGCCGATGCTCAGGCGACCCTCGCAGTCCCGGACTATGTCGCGGCTGCAGGCCTGAAAACCTTCGCCGACATCGCTAAATTCAAAGATCAGCTCGGCGGCAAGATCTATGGCATCGAGCCGGGCAGCGGCGCCAACACCACCATCAAAACCATGATCGAGACCAATCAATTCGGCCTGAAGGATTTCAAGCTGATCGAGTCCGGTGAGGCCGGCATGCTCGCGGCCGTTCAGCGGGCGGTGAACCGCAAGGAGTTCGTGGTGTTCGTCGGCTGGACCCCGCACCCGATGAACATCAACATGAAGATCGCCTACCTGACCGGCAGCGAAGACGTCTATGGCCCGAACGAAGGCGCGGCGACGGTCTCGACCGTGACGTCCCCGGACTATGCCGAGCGTTGCCCGAACGTGAATCGCCTGTTGCAAAACCTGACCTTCACCGCTGCCCAGGAAAGCCAGTTGATGGTTCCGATCATGGAGCGCAAGACGCCTCAGGACGTTGCCCGCCAATGGCTGCGTGATCATCCGGAAGACCTTCAGCGCTGGTTGGCAGGGGTCAGCAGTTTTGATGGCAAGGATGGCGTATCCACCGTACAAGCCAGCCTGAAAAACTGACGAATCAGTAAGGGTGAGTGTACATCCTGTGGCGAGGGGGCTTGCCCCCGTTGGGCTGCGAAGCGGCCCCAAAATCCTGGATTGAGTATGGATTTTGCGAGCGCTGCGCACTCGAACGGGGGCAAGCCCCCTCGCCACAAAAGCCCTCATTCACAATTTTCTGATCGACTGACAGCGAACTCATGGCCTCTTATCCTTTATCCAAACAAATGTCGGCATTCGTCGAGAAAACCGTCAGCTTCAACAGCACCGACAGCAGTCTCGACGGGTTGCGTCAGGCCTACAGCGAGATGTGCCGGGCGTTCACCCCGCCGCGTCCCTCCGGGCTGTATGTGGTCGATTTCGAATTGGCCGGGGTGCCAGTGCGGTCCTATCAGCCACCGGATTCACCTCCGACCGGCGGTGCGCCGTGCATTGTGTATTTACACGGCGGCGGGTGGGTGGTGGGGGATCTGGATTCCCACGACTTCATCTGCGCCGAACTGGCGTCGACACTCGGCGTGCTGGTGATCGCGGTCGATTATCGATTGGCGCCGGAACAGCCGTTTCCGGCGGCGTTCAATGATTGCCTGGGGGTTTGGCGCGCGCTGCGAACCGGACCTTTTCGGCTTGATCCCGGGCGCACGCTGGTGGCGGGGGACAGCGCCGGTGGCAATCTCGCAGCCGCGCTTTGTCTGGCGTTGCGGGATGCGGGCGAGCCATTGCCGGCGGCGCAGGTGTTGATCTATCCGGGGCTGGGCGGCGATCACCCATTGCCGTCGCGCAGCGAATGCATCGACGCGCCGTTGCTCGCCAGCAGCGATGTGGATTGTTATCACGCCCTGTACTTGCGCGGCACCCGACAGCCGGGCGCCTATGCCATGCCGTTGCTCGCCGGACACTTCGGCGGGCTGCCGCCGGCATTGATCGCCGTGGCGCAATTCGACCCGCTGCGCGATGACGGCGTGCTCTACGCCGAGCACCTGCAGGCCGCCGGTGTGCCCACCACGCTTTATTACGGTGAGGGGCTGGTTCACGGCTGTTTGCGAGCCCGGGGCCAGGTCGCCGAGGTCGACTTGCTCTATGAAACGCTGCTCGGGTATTTGGCTGACAGGCTGTGACGCTGCAAGGGGCATGCTCATTGGCGTAATTCGGGTTTATGATGCCGGACGGCAGAATAATAGAAGTCCCCCCAGGGATGACCTCGACCCCTTACGGAGCGCGCAATGCAGACTTTGTACCCGCAGATCAAACCCCACGCCCGGCACGATCTGGCCGTCGATGAAACTCACACCCTGTACGTCGACGAAAGCGGTTCACCGGAAGGTTTGCCGGTGGTGTTCATCCACGGCGGCCCCGGCGCCGGGTGCGATGCCCAGAGCCGCCGGTACTTCGATCCGAACCTTTACCGCATCGTAACGTTCGACCAGCGCGGTTGCGGTCGTTCCACGCCCCACGCCAGTCTTGAAAACAACACCACTTGGGATCTGGTCGCCGACCTTGAGCGAATTCGCAAACACCTGGGCATCGACAAATGGGTACTGTTCGGCGGCTCCTGGGGGTCGACCCTGGCGCTGGCCTACGCGCAAACCCACCCGGAGCGTGTACACGGCCTGATTCTGCGCGGGATTTTTCTCTGCCGTCCGCAGGAAATCGAGTGGTTCTACCAGTGTGGCGCCAGCCGTCTGTTCCCCGATTACTGGCAGGACTACGTCGCGCCCATTCCATTGGATGAGCGCGGCGACTTGCTCAGCGCTTTCCACAAGCGCCTGACCGGCAACGATCAGATCGCCCAGATGCATGCGGCCAAGGCCTGGTCCACCTGGGAAGGCCGGACCGCGACCTTGCGTCCGAACCCGCTGGTGGTCGATCGCTTCTCCGAGCCACAGCGCGCGTTGTCCATCGCACGCATCGAATGCCACTACTTCACCAACAATGCCTTCCTTGAGCCGAACCAGCTGATTCGCGATATGGGCAAGATCGCCCATTTGCCAGGCGTGATCGTCCACGGTCGTTATGACGTGATCTGCCCGCTGGACAATGCCTGGGAACTGCATCAAGCCTGGCCGAACAGCGAACTCCAGGTGATCCGCGACGCGGGCCACGCCGCGTCCGAGCCGGGTATCACCGATGCGCTGGTGCGTGCCGCCGGGCAGATGGCTCGCCGCTTGCTCGACCTGCCGCCCGAAGAAGCATGAAGGGCCTGCTGCAACGCGTTCGTGGCGCGCGAGTCGAGGTAGCGGGGGAGGTGGTGGGGGCGGTGGATCAGGGTTTGTTGGTGCTGGTGGCGGTCGAACCCGAGGATACTCGGGCCAGCGCCGACAAACTTCTGCATAAACTGCTTAACTATCGAGTATTCAGTGATGCCGAGGGCAAGATGAATCTGTCCTTGGCGGATGTAAGCGGTGGGTTGCTGCTGGTCTCGCAGTTCACCCTGGCCGCTGACACCAAGAGCGGGTTGCGCCCGAGTTTTTCGACCGCTGCCCCTCCGGCCCTGGGCGAGGAGCTTTTCGACTATTTATTAAGCAAAGCGAAACAGGTGCATGGCACTGTGGCATCAGGTAGATTCGGCGCGGATATGCAGGTGCACCTGGTCAATGATGGCCCGGTCACCTTCCTGTTACAGACGTGAAAGCGTTTGAAACATGTTTTTCAGGGCTTTTCGACTGAAAACAGGGGGTTTTCGCGATAAATACTTTGTTACCCCTGATGCGTTGTAACGCGGCCTACTAGATAATCGCGCGCTACGGGGATCAGCGTTCGTTGGTCCATTTTGACTTAGGTAGAGACTTGTCCGGGACCTGTTGGGGAATCATTTAGCCCCATAGGAGTCGGAACAATGCTCGCCAACCTGGCATATAGATAGCTGGCCGTTGGTTTTTTGATCTGTTTTCGGCGAGGGTTGCTCGTGATTGTTAGTCCCTGTAATGCACCAAAATTGACTGCCAAACGGTTCCGAAGCGCTCTGGTAGCGGGCTCTGCACTGCTCTGCCTGCTCAGCGCCGGCCAGATTTGGGCATTCAATCTGGATGACGTATCGGTCAAGGCGAAAGAGCTGGCCGGACAAAAATACGAAGCCCCGCGCAGTAACCTGCCGAACGAATTCCGCGAAATGAAATTCGCGGACTATCAAAAAATTCGTTTCCGCACTGAAAAAGCCGAGTGGGCCGATCAGAAAACCCCGTTCAAGCTTTCGTTCTATCACCAGGGCATGCACTTCGATACGCCGGTGAAAATCAACGAAATCACGGCGAACACCGTCGAAGAGATCAAATACGACCCTAGTCGTTTCGATTTCGGCGATGTCCAGTTCGATCCTAAAGCCACCGAGCAACTGGGTTATGCCGGTTTCCGCGTGCTTTACCCGATCAACAAGGCCGACAAGCAAGACGAAATCATGACCATGCTCGGCGCGAGCTACTTCCGCGTTGTCGGCAAGGGTCACACCTATGGCTTGTCCGCTCGCGGCATGGCCATCGATACCGCATTGCCGTCCGGCGAAGAATTCCCGCGCTTCACCGAATTCTGGATTCAACAGCCAAAACCGGGTGACAAGCACCTGGTGATCTTCGCGCTGCTGGATTCACCACGCGCTACCGGTGCCTATCGCCTGACCGTGCGTCCGGGCAGCGACACCATTGTTGACGTCAAGGCGCAGATGTTCCTGCGTGACAAGGTCACCAAGCTAGGCGTTGCACCGCTGACCAGCATGTTCCTGTTCGGCGCCAACCAGCCGTCGAAAGTACTGAACTACCGTCGTGAACTGCATGACTCCAGCGGTCTGTCGATCCATGCCGGCAACGGCGAGTGGATCTGGCGTCCACTGAACAATCCGAAACACCTGGCCGTGAGCAACTTCTCGATCGAGAACCCGCGTGGTTTCGGTTTGCTGCAACGTGGCCGCGACTTCAGCCACTACGAAGACCTCGACGACCGCTACGACAAGCGCCCAAGTGCCTGGATCGAACCAAAAGGCGATTGGGGCAAGGGCTCCGTCGATCTGGTAGAGATTCCGACTGCCGACGAAACCAACGACAATATCGTTGCCTTCTGGAGTCCGGAAAAACTGCCGGAGCCTGGCCAGCCGCTGGACGTCGCCTATCGCATGCACTGGACCATCGACGAAGCCGCTCTTCACGCACCGGACAGCGCCTGGGTCCAACAGACCCTGCGCTCCACGGGTGACGTGAAACAGTCCAACCTGATCCGTCAGCCGGATGGCAGCGTTGCCTATCTGGTGGACTTCGAAGGTCCGTCGCTGGCGGCACTGCCGGAAACTGCAGACGTTCGCAGCCAGGTCAGCGTTGGCGACAATGCCGAGCTGGTCGAGAACAGCGTGCGTTACAACCCTGAAACCAAGGGCTGGCGCCTGACCCTGCGGATGAAAATCAAGGATCCGGGCAAGCCTACCGAGATGCGTGCAGCACTGGTCGAGAACATCGTACCGGGCGACCTCTCCAAGAATTCGCTGCCAGTCTCCAATTCGTCTGTTGCCAAGGCCGACAAAGTCGCCGCCAAGCAACAAGAGAAGGCGGACAAGGAAGCCAAGGACGCCAAGCAAGCCGAAGCCAAGCAGGCTGACGCGAAGCCAGTTGCCGATACCAAGGACAAGGACAAGGACAACAAAGACGCCAAGCAGCCTGTTGCTGCGGACGCGGCCCCAGCCACACCGGAATCGGCCTCGACTGAAGAAGTCCTGACCGAGACCTGGAGCTACCAGTTGCCTGCCGATGAGTAATTCTCAAGTACAGCCAGAGACTCTTGCCGAGTATCTGGCGCATCTACCGATGACCGACCAGCAGCGCGCGGAACTCGCGGGCTGCCAGTCCTTCAGCGAATTGCACCGGCGTCTGTCGTCATCGACGTTCGACGCACCGGTCGAGGCTGCGCAAGCCTCGGTAGGCCGTCGCTTGACCCTGAATTCTGCTGAAGAGCTGGAAGAAGCGGAAATGCTGGCGGTCGACGCCAGTGGTCGGGTTTGCCTCAAGGCCACCCCGCCGATCCGCCGGACCAAAGTCGTGCCGGAGCCTTGGCGCACCAACATTCTGGTGCGTGGCTGGCGGCGTCTGACCGGTCGCACCAATCCACCGGCCCCGCCGAAAGACGAGAACGTGCTGCCGGCGGCCCGCTGGCGCACCGTCGGTTCGATCCGGCGTTACATTTTGCTGGTCCTGATGCTGGGTCAAACCATCGTCGCCGGCTGGTACATGAAAGGCATCATGCCGTACCAGGGCTGGTCGTTCGTCGACCTGAACGAAGTTCTGCATCAACCGATCCTGCAAACCGTCACGCAAGTGCTGCCGTATGCGCTGCAAACCAGCATCCTGATTCTGTTCGGGATTCTGTTCTGCTGGGTCTCGGCCGGTTTCTGGACCGCGCTGATGGGCTTCCTCGAACTGCTCACCGGCCACGATAAATACCGCATCTCCGGTAAAAGTGCCGGCAACGAGCCGATCGCCAAGGACGCACGCACCGCACTGGTGATGCCGATCTGCAACGAAGACGTGCCGCGCGTGTTTGCCGGATTGCGCGCGACCTTCGAGTCGGTGGCGGCCACGGGTGACCTGGATCGTTTCGACTTCTTCGTCCTCAGCGACAGTAACGACGCGGACATCTGCGTGGCCGAGCAACAGGCCTGGCTGGATGTCTGCCGTGAAGCCAAGGGCTTCGGCAAGATTTTCTATCGCCGTCGTCGTCGTCGTGTGAAACGTAAAAGCGGCAACCTCGACGACTTCTGCCGTCGCTGGGGCGGTGACTACAAGTACATGGTCGTGCTCGACGCAGACTCCGTGATGAGCGGTGACTGCCTGACCAGTCTGGTGCGCTTGATGGAAGCTACGCCGGACGCCGGGATCATCCAGACCGCGCCGCGTGCGTCGGGCATGGACACCCTTTATGCGCGTATGCAGCAGTTTGCGACCCGCGTGTACGGTCCGCTGTTCACCGCCGGCCTGCACTTCTGGCAGTTGGGCGAATCCCACTACTGGGGCCACAACGCGATCATCCGCATGAAGCCGTTCATCGAGCACTGCGCCCTGGCGCCGTTGCCCGGTAAAGGCGCGTTTGCCGGTGCAATTCTGTCCCACGACTTCGTTGAAGCGGCGCTGATGCGCCGCGCCGGCTGGGGCGTGTGGATTGCCTATGACTTGCCGGGCAGCTATGAAGAATTGCCGCCGAACCTGCTGGACGAACTCAAGCGTGACCGTCGCTGGTGCCACGGCAACCTGATGAACTTCCGTCTGTTCCTGGTCAAGGGCATGCACCCTGTGCACCGCGCGGTGTTCCTGACCGGCGTGATGTCTTACCTGTCGGCGCCGTTGTGGTTCTTCTTCCTCGTGTTGTCGACGGCGCTGCTGGCGGTCAACACCCTGATGGAACCGCAGTACTTCCTTGAGCCGCGCCAACTCTATCCGCTGTGGCCGCAATGGCACCCGGACAAGGCGATTGCGCTGTTCTCGACGACGATTGTGCTGCTGTTTCTGCCGAAGCTGTTGAGCATCCTCCTGATCTGGGCCAAAGGTGCGAAAGAGTTCGGTGGCAAGTTCAAGGTAACGATGTCGATGCTGCTGGAGGTACTGTTCTCCATGCTGCTGGCGCCGGTACGGATGATTTTCCACACCCGTTTCGTACTCGCCGCGTTCCTCGGCTGGGCCGCGACCTGGAACTCGCCACAACGTGACGACGACTCCACGCCATGGAGCGAAGCGGTCAAGCGCCACGGTCCGCAAACCTTGCTGGGCTTCTTCTGGGCCCTGCTGGTGGTCTGGTTGAACCCGAGCTTCCTGTGGTGGCTGGTGCCGATCGTCGGTTCGTTGATGCTGTCGATTCCGGTGTCGGTGATTTCCAGCCGCGTCGGACTGGGCCTCAAGTCTCGTGACGAGAGCCTGTTCCTGATCCCTGAGGAATACAATCCGCCACAGGCGTTGCTGGCAACCGATCAGTACACCCACGAAAACCGTTGGCATGCACTGAACGACGGCTTCACCCGCGCGGTGGTCGATCCACAGCAGAACGCCTTGGCGTGCTCGCTGGCGACCTCGCGTCACGGTCAGGCCGAGCCGGTCGAATGGTTGCGGATCGAGCGGGTGCGTCATGCATTGAAAGTCGGGCCTGAAGGCCTGAACAACAATGAACGTGTGCAACTGCTGAGCGATCCGGTGGCATTGGCTCGCTTACACGAGCAGATCTGGAATGAAAGCCACCCCGAGTGGCTGGCGGCCTGGCGCAAATCGGTGAAAGCCGATCCGCATGCACCGCTGCTACCGCTTAAACCGCTGAGTGCGCAGCCTCAGTTGGCGTAACAAACAGCCCCGCTAACCAGCGGGGCTTTTTTTTGCGCTGATGATCGTTCCCACGCTCTGCGTGGGAACGCCGCCCGGGACGCTCTGCGTCCCTTTTCAAGCGTGACGCAGAGCGTCACAGGATGCATTCCCACGCAGAGCGTGGGAGCGATCAGCGTTAGAGCAACAATTCCTGCTTAAACCCTTGTGCAAACAAACGAGTGCGTTAGCATCCGTCCCCGAATTGGTGCGCCCGGACAATTTTCTGTTCGTATCGGCCGGTTTCCTGACGGGAATCCGCCGTTTGCGCGTCTCACAACGCAATGGTTTTGGGGACTTGATGATGAAGAAGTATCTGTCGATGCTGCTGGTCGGCGTCACGGCATGGGTTGCAGTCAGCGCGGCGCAGGCCGGTGCCATCGACGACGCGGTCAAGCGCGGCACGCTGAAAGTCGGCATGGACCCGACGTACATGCCGTTCGAAATGACTAACAAGCGCGGCGAGATCATCGGTTTCGAAGTCGACATCCTCAAAGCCATGACCAAGGCGATGGGCGTCAAACTGGAGCTGGTGTCCACCGGCTACGACGGGATCATTCCGGCCCTGCTCACCGACAAGTTCGACATGATCGGCAGCGGCATGACCCTGACCCAGGAGCGCAACCTGCGCCTGAACTTCAGCGAACCGTTCATCGTGGTCGGCCAGACCCTGCTGATCCGCAAAGAGCTGGAAGGCACCATCAAGTCCTACAAAGACCTGAACACCGCCGACTACCGCATCACGTCCAAGCTCGGCACTACCGGTGAGATGGTCGCCAAGAAGCTGATCTCCAAGGCCAAGTACCACGGCTACGACAACGAACAGGAAGCCGTGCTCGACGTGGTCAACGGCAAGGCCGACGCCTTCATCTACGACGCGCCGTATAACGTCGTGGCCGTGAACAAGGTCGGCGCCGGCAAACTGGTGTTCCTCGACAAGCCATTCACCTACGAGCCGCTGGCCTTCGGCCTGAAGAAGGGTGATTACGACAGCATCAACTTCATCAACAACTTCCTGCACCAGATCCACGAAGACGGCACCTACGATCGCATCCATGACAAGTGGTTCAAGGACACTGCCTGGCAGAAGGACATGGAGTAACTCGGTCAGATAAACCGAGTCGCTCCATTCGCGGGCAAGCCCGCGAAGGCGGCCTCCCTGGCGACACAGAATTCGGAATGTTCAGAGCAAATGAAACAGAAAAAAGCCCAATGGCCGTGGCACGTATTAACCGTGCTGCTGCTGATCGGCCTGGCCGGCGCGTTGTATTACGCCACCTCGCTGATGTCCTACGAATGGCGCTGGAACCGCGTACCGCAATACTTCGCCTACCACGCCGAAGAATCCCAGCGCGCCGCCGACACCTCCACCGTCAGTGAACTGGTGCGCAAGGGCGATAAAGCCGAGGTCACCCTGCGCAATGACGCAGGCGACGAGCAACGTGTTACCGTCGACGACAACAGCCTGCAAGTCGCCCAAGGCGATGACGTGGCGGAAGGCGACGTGATCGGCGTGACTCGCCATTGGGCTGCCGGACCGCTGATGTGGGGTCTTTGGACCACCTTGTGGTTGTCCGTGGTGTCTGGGGTGCTCGGGCTGCTGATCGGCCTCGCCACGGGCTTGTGTCGCCTCTCGAACAACCCGACTTTGCGCGATCTCTCGACCATCTATGTCGAACTGGTGCGCGGTACGCCGCTGCTGGTGCAGATTTTCATTTTCTACTTCTTCATCGGAACGGTGATGAACCTGTCCCGGGAGTTCGCCGGGATCGCTGCGCTGTCGCTGTTCACCGGCGCCTATGTGGCTGAGATCATCCGCTCCGGCGTGCAGTCGATCGCCCGTGGCCAGAACGAAGCCGCGCGCTCGCTGGGCTTGAGCGCGGGCCAGTCGATGCGCCATGTGGTGCTGCCGCAAGCCTTGAAGCGGGTGCTACCGCCGCTGGCCGGGCAGTTCATCAGTCTGGTCAAGGACACTTCGCTGGTGTCGGTGATCGCGATTACCGAGCTGCTGAAAAGCGGCCGCGAAGTCATCACCACCTCGTTTTCGCCGTTCGAAATCCTGTTCTGCGTGGCCGGGTTGTACCTGTTGATCAACCTGCCGCTGTCGAAAATCGCCAGCCGGCTTGAGCGGAGGCTCGCGCAAAGTGATTGAAGTCCGCGATCTGGTAAAAGTCTTCGACACCCGTGGCCAGGTGGTTCGCGCGGTGGATAACGTCACGACGCACGTGTCCAAGGGCGAAGTGCTGGTAGTGATCGGCCCGTCCGGTTCCGGCAAGTCCACTTTCCTGCGTTGCCTCAACGGCCTGGAAGAGTTCGATTCGGGCTCGGTGAGCATCGACGGCCTGCAACTGGCCGACCCGAAAACCGACGTGAATGCCTACCGTCGCGAAGTTGGCATGGTGTTCCAGCATTTCAACCTGTTCCCGCACATGACCGTGCTGGAAAACCTCTGCCTGGCGCAGAAAGTCGTGCGCAAGCGTGGCAAGAAGGAGCGCGAGGCCAAGGCCCTGGCGTTGTTGGAGAAGGTCGGCATTGCGCAGAAGGCCAACGAGTTTCCATCGCGCCTGTCCGGCGGTCAGCAACAGCGCGTGGCGATTGCCCGGGCATTGGCCATGGAACCCAAGGTCATGCTGTTCGATGAGCCGACGTCGGCACTTGATCCGGAAATGGTCGGCGAAGTGCTGGACGTGATGAAAACCCTGGCCGTGGAAGGCATGACCATGGTCTGCGTCACCCACGAAATGGGCTTTGCCAGGGAAGTGGCGGATCGGGTGCTGTTCTTCGATCACGGCAAATTGCTGGAAGATGCCTCGCCGGCGGAATTCTTCGATGCGCCGAAGGATCCGCGGGCTCAGGCGTTCTTGCGGCAGGTTCTCTGACTTCAGCGCCTGACGAACCGCCATCGCGGGCAAGCCCGCTCCCACAGTGTTTTTCGGTGTACATGCTATTTGCGTTACACCGCTGATCCCTGTGGGAGCGGGCTTGCCCGCGATGGCATCACCTCGGTCCCAAGCGGACCGAGGCATGCAAATCACCTCAAACCTTGAACCGCCCCACCAGCATCTGCAGATGCGTCCCCAACCGCGCCAGCTCAACGCTGGAGGCCGCGGTCTCTTCACTGGCTGCCGAGGTCTGCTCGGACACGTCGCGCACGTTCAGCACGCTCCGGTTGATCTCCTCGGCCACTGCGGTTTGCTGCTCGGCCGCCGCAGCGATCTGCTGGTTCATCGACTGAATCGCCGACACGGTGCGGGTGATGCTTTCCAGTGAGCTACCGGCGCGGCGGGTCAGTTCGACGCTGCTGTCGGTCAGGCTGCGGCTGTTGTCCATGATGGTTGCCACTTGCTGGGTGCCGGTTTGCAGGCCGACGATCAGCTCTTCGATTTCCTCGGTGGACTTCTGGGTGCGCTGGGCCAGGCTGCGGACTTCATCGGCGACCACCGCAAAACCGCGTCCGGCTTCACCGGCACGTGCGGCCTCGATGGCGGCGTTGAGCGCCAGCAGGTTCGTTTGCTGGGCCACGGATTTGATCACATCGAGTACGCTGCCGATCTTGTCGCTCTCGCGTTTCAGATCACCCATGGCCGCTGTGGAATTGCCGACTTCGAGGGCCAGGCGCTCAATCTGGGCGATGGCTTCGCCAACCACTTTGTCGCCTTCGCGGGCCTGCTGATCGGCGGCGACGGCGGCTTCGGAGGCTTCTTCGGCGTTGCGCGCGACTTCCTGCACGGTGGCGGTCATCTCGTTCATTGCCGTGGCCACCTGATCGGTCTCGACCTTCTGGCTGTTGACCCCGGCGCTGGTCTGCTCGGTCACCGCCGACAACTCTTCGGCGGCGCTGGCGATTTGCGTAACGCCATCGCTAATGCCGCCGATCAGTTCGCGCAAGCCCAGAGTCATGCTCTGCATGGCGCGCTGGAGCTGGCCCAATTCGTCGCGACGCTCGGAAACGAGGTTTTGCGTCAGGTCGCCGGCCGCCACGCGCTCGGCGACTTTGAGGGTCTGGTTCAGCGGAATCACGATCTGGCGAGTGATCGCCCATGCCGCCAGCAAGCCAAACGCCAGGGCCAGAACAGTGGCCATCAGCAACAGGTTTTTGGCATGCGCGGCGTCAGTGTCTCGGACGATGGTTTGCGACACGGTGAGTTTTTTGCTGACGTCGAGCAGGATGTCGCCTTGCACGGCCATGCGTTTGAGCGCGGCAGCGCTGGCAACCTGAGAGTCGCGGAACTGGCTGACGGCGGCGCGATAGGCCTTGAGCGAATCGGTGGCCTGTTGCAGGTTGGCGATGTGCTGTTCCGGCAGTTTCGATGGCAGGCTTTCGAGGTTCTTCAGGGCGTTGTCGATGGCGTCCAGCGCAGGCTGCTCGGCCTCGGTCTTGCCGCTGTAGGTGTAGCCGCGAACCTGGAAGCGGGCCTGCTGAATCAGCTTGCTCAAGTCGATCACGCTGTTGAAGTCGGCGACGCTGTCGCCTTGCAGCATGGATTTTTCGACTTCGGCGACACGGGCCACTGCGTTGTCAGCAGTCGCGCCCAGTTTGCTGCGGGCGTCTTCGCGGTTGGCACCGGCCTGAGTCATGGCGGTGAAGGCTTGCTTGTACTCACTGGCGGCGGCCAGTTGCTGGTCGATCATGGCCACGTCGGTCGGTTGTTCGATCAATTTACGGGCGGTTTGCAAACCGGCGTCGAGTTTGCTCAGCAGGTCGTTGACGGCGGCCGGACCTTGTTCGCCGCGGCGCATGTCGTAATCCATGCGGGCCAGGCGCAGGTCTTTGGTCAAGTCATTGAGGCTGGCGATGAAGCCGAGCTTGTCACCTCGGCTCATCACGCCCGTCAGGCCGGTCCAGCCGGTGAAGGTGATCAGCAACGTGAGCAGCAGCACCAAGCCGAAGCCGATCCCCAGTTTGCGATTGACGCTTACATTTCCCAGATTCTCGGCTAGCCAACGGTACATGCTGCTACTCCCTCGGACCACTCATTGGTTTTATGGGGGCTATATCGGCAGGTAGCCGGGAATCTGAAGGCGCAGCGCGGTATTCGGGTCGAGTAAATCCTGTGGCGAGGGGGCTTGCCCCCGTTCGGCTGCGAAGCAGTCGCAAATCAGGCAGATACGGTTTTGCAGGAAAAAAGCGGTGGCCGCTGCGCGCCCAAACGGGGGCAAGCCCCCTCGCCACAGGGGACCGTGAATGACCTTAGAAGAGCCGGGCGAGCAGGGCGGTGACGGCGGTTTCGACGCGCAGGATGCGCTCGCCGAGTTGTACCGGTTGCAGGCCGGACTTGGCCAGCAGGTCGATTTCGTAAGGAATCCAGCCGCCTTCGGGGCCGATGGCCAGGGTCACCGGTTCGTCCAGGCCACGGGGGCAGGGCGGGTAATTGCCCGGGTGACCCACCAGGCCGAGGGTGCCTTGGGAAATGGCCGGCAGCCGATCTTCGACAAACGGCTTGAAGCGTTTCTCGATGACGATTTCCGGCAACACGCTGTCTCGCGCCTGTTCCAGGCCAAGGATCAGTTGCTCACGAATCGCCTCTGGCTCCAGAAACGGCGTTTGCCAGAAGCTCTTCTCGACGCGATAGCTGTTCACCAGGATGATTCGTGGCACACCCATGGCGGCCACGGTCTGAAACACCCTGCGCAGCATTTTCGGCCGTGGCAGGGCCAGCACCAGTGTCAGTGGCAGCTTGGCCGGTGGCGGCTGGTCAAGGGTGACGCGCAGTTCGGCTTCATCGGTGTCCAGGCGCAGCACTTCGGCCGCACCCATCAGGCCGCCGATACGCCCGACGCGCATGCTGTCACCGACTTCGCAACGATGAACTTCCTGCATGTGCGTCAACCGGCGATCACGCAGGATCACCCGGTCGGCCGCAATGAAATCGGCCTCTTCGAGGAGCAGCAGGTTCACGGCTGGGTCGCTGGCGGCTGGTCGTTGTGATCGTCGGCCGGCTGGTCGTCCGGATGCTCGCCGCGCTTGCTGATCAGGCCGCCGAACAGGATGCCGATCTCGAACAGCAGCCACATCGGTATAGCCAACAGCGTCTGCGAGAAGATGTCCGGTGGTGTCAGGATCATGCCGACCACGAAGCAGCCGATGATCACGTAGGGGCGGATTTTCTTCAGGTATTTGACATCGACCACGCCGATCCACACCAGCAGCACCACGGCCACGGGGATCTCGAACGCCACGCCGAAGGCAAAGAACAGGGTCATGACGAAGTCGAGGTAGCTGCTGATGTCGGTCATCATTTCCACACCGGCCGGGGTGGCGGCGGCGAAGAATTTGAAGATCAGCGGGAACACCAGGTAATAGGCGAACGCCATGCCGGCGTAGAACAGCATGATGCTGGACACCAGCAACGGCACGGCGATGCGCTTCTCATGCTTGTACAGGCCCGGCGCGATGAAGCCCCAGATCTGATGCAGGATCACCGGGATCGCCAGGAACAGCGAAACCATCATGGTCAGCTTCAGCGGCGTCAGGAATGGCGATGACACATCGGTGGCAATCATCGTCGCGCCCACCGGCAGGTACTGGCGCAACGGCGTGGAGACGAAGGTGTAGATCTGCTGGGTGAAGGCGAACAGCCCGGCGAAGATGATGAAGGTCGCCGCTACGCAACGCAGCAGGCGGGTACGCAACTCGGTGAGGTGCGAAACCAGCGGCATGTGCTGGTCGTTTTCAGGAAGATCGCTCATGGGGCTCGCGGCGGCAGTGTTGGGTCATGAGGGGCCGGCGCAACAGGCGCAGCCGCAGGCGTGGCAGGTTCAACCGATGGCGTTGCAACAACGGGCGCAGGTTCTACAGCCGCGACAACAGTTGCTGGCTCGGCGGCGGGCGCATGAATCGTCTGCTCCGCCACCGGTGCAACCGGCTGAACCGGTGTGGCTTCTTGCTGAGTCGGCGTGAAAATCTTCCGCGCCTCCTGCTCCAGCGACAGAATGTGCTCGTTGTGCAGTTGCCGACGAATCTCGTCGGCACCGATTTCACGTTCAACTTCCTGTTTGATCGCGTTGAAGCTGCGCTTCAGACGGCCGACCCACAGGCCGGCGGTGCGCGCAGCGCCCGGCAGACGCTCGGGACCCAGCACCAGCAGGGCGACGAGGCCGACGAGCAGCAGTTCAGAGAAGCTGATACCAAACATTAGTCAGTGCTCACACGTCTTTGCGGATCGGCTCTTCGACTTTTTGCGCCTGCACGTCGATGGTGTGCGGCTGGTTCACGGACTGAGTGGTCTGTGGCTGAACCGGTGGAACCGGTTGGGCCGGGGTCGCCGTCGGGTCAACCGGCTTGTCTTCATCGTTCATGGCTTTTTTGAAGCCCTTGATCGACTCGCCCACGTCAGTGCCGAGGTTTTTCAGTTTCTTGGTGCCGAACACCAGCACGACAACAACCAGGATGACGATCCAGTGTTTCCAGTCAAAAATGCCCATGTTGCTGCTCCTCTCTAATAGTTGTTCAGGCGGACGGGCGCGAGGCTTTCTCGGCGTGTCCGGACAGACCGAAACGACGGTCCAGTTCATCGAGTACAGCCTGTGGATGCTGCCCCAGTTGGGCGAGCATGACCATGCTGTGGAACCACAAATCGGCGGTCTCGTAGATCACATCGCTGCAGTCACCGCTGATGGCGGCATCCTTGGCGGCAATGATGGTTTCGACCGACTCTTCGCCGACTTTTTCCAGAATCTTGTTCAGGCCCTTGTGATACAGGCTGGCGACATACGAGCTATCGGCGGCGGCGCCTTTGCGCTCTTCCAGTACCTCGGCCAGACGGGTCAGAGTGTCACTCATGGGTGTGTCCTGCGGAATAGATGGCGTGCGGGTCTTTCAGGATCGGGTCGACGGTTTTCCAGTCGCCGTTCTCGAAGACGCGGTAGAAGCAGCTCTGGCGGCCGGTATGGCAGGCGATGTCGCCGATCTGCTCGACCATCAGGATGATCACGTCGGCGTCACAGTCCAGGCGCATCTCATGCAGGGTTTGCACGTGGCCGGACTCTTCGCCCTTGCGCCACAGCTTGCCACGGGAACGTGACCAGTAAATGGCACGGTTTTCGGCAGCGCTCAGTTCCAGTGATTCGCGGTTCATCCAGGCCATCATCAGGACGCGCCCGGTCTTGTGATCCTGGGCAATCGCCGGCACCAGGCCGTCTGCGTCCCACTTGATCTCGTCCAGCCAGTTTTTCATCTTCGACTCCGACAGCGGGTTCCACACTTCATGAGCAGAACCCAAGCGTTCAAACAGTGTGCCAGCGTGCGAAGGCGCTGGCTATCGGCGAACGACCAGATACAAACCGACCGCCATCATGATTCCAGCCGGCCAGTGACCCAGTTCGTTCAACGGCCCACCCGCCGCGAGTACGGCACCGCCAGCCAGGTGCGCAGTGCCGAGCAGTCGCAGGAGCCAGTCGTCCCGGCGCCGGTGCCACGGTGGTGGCGGGTCATAGGCGTGGGGCTGGGACATGCGTTCGAGCAGGTCGCGGGCCATGTTGGCCAAATGCGGGAGCTGTTCGAACTGGCTCTGCACGTTGCCGATCAAGGCTTTGGGGCTGACGCGCTCACGCATCCAGCGTTCGAGGAACGGCTGCGCGGTGTTCCACAAATCGAGGTCCGGGTACAACTGACGGCCGAGGCCTTCGATGTTCAGCAAGGTTTTTTGCAGCAACACGAGTTGCGGCTGCACTTCCATGTTGAAGCGTCGAGCGGTCTGGAACAGGCGCATCAGCACCTGACCGAAGGAAATATCCTTTAACGGTTTTTCGAAAATCGGCTCGCACACGGTGCGGATCGCCGCCTCGAATTCGTTGAGTTTGGTTTCCGCCGGTACCCAGCCCGAATCGATGTGCAATTGCGCCACCCGCCGGTAATCGCGCTTGAAGAACGCGAACAGGTTACGCGCCAGGTAATCCTGGTCTTCCGGGGTCAGGCTGCCGACGATGCCGCAGTCGATCGCAATATACTGCGGACTCCACGGGTTCACGGTGCTGACGAAGATGTTGCCGGGGTGCATGTCGGCGTGAAAAAAGCTGTCGCGGAACACCTGGGTGAAGAAGATTTCCACACCGCGTTCGGCGAGCATTTTCATGTCGGTGCGCTGGTCGGCCAGGGTCGCCAGATCGGTCACCTGAATCCCGTAGATGCGCTCCATCACCAGCACTTTTGGTCGGCACCAGTCCCAATAGACTTGCGGCACATACAGCAGCGGCGAGCCGTCAAAGTTGCGCTTCAACTGGCTGGCATTGGCCGCCTCGCGCAGCAGGTCGAGTTCGTCGTAGATGGTTTTTTCGTAGTCCAGAACCACATCCACCGGGTGCAGCAGGCGTGCGTCGGCCGAGAGCTTTTCGGCGGCGCGGGCGAGGATGAACAGCCATGCCAGGTCCTGGGCGATGATCGGTTTCAGGCCCGGGCGGATCACCTTGACCACCACTTCTTCGCCGGTCTTCAGTTGCGCGGCATGCACCTGCGCCACCGAGGCCGAGGCCAGCGGTTCGACGTCGAAACGGCTGAACACTTCACTGATTTTCTTGCCGAGCTGCTCTTCGATCAGATTGACCGACACTTGCGAGTCGAACGGCGGCACGCGGTCCTGCAGCTTCATCAGCTCATCGGCAATGTCTTCGGGCAGCAGGTCGCGGCGTGTTGAAAGGATCTGCCCGAACTTGATGAAAATCGGCCCAAGGTCCTGCAACGCCAGGCGCAATCGTGCACCACGGCTGAGGTCCAGCGTCTTGCGCGGGAACCAGCGCCACGGCAACGCATAGCGCAGCGCCAGGAGGAACCAGGGCAATGGGAGGGCGAACAGCAGGTCATCGAGGCGGTAGCGAATCACAACGCGCTGGATGCGCAACAGACGGCGGACGGCAAGCAGCTTCATGCGTTATCGCTTGGGTCGAGGGATCGGGAAAGGCGCTCGAAACGCGCCTCGAGACGTTCCAGATCGAGTTTGATCTGGTCCAGTTCACTGAAACGGGCTTCGGCTTCGCGCTGACCGACGAGGGTGCGCGATTCTTCGGCCAGGTATTCGCCCAGATTCTGATTCAGGCTGGCGAACCCTTGCTGATAAAAGCGTGCGCGGCTGCGTAGGTGGCCGCCGAGCAGTTGCGTGGCGACAGGTCCCAGCCAGCGCGAGAGTTCGTACTCCCAGTCCAGCTCAAGGTCCTGAAGGATCGCCGCCAGTTCCAGCAGCACGCCGCTGTCACCATCGAGCTCGACTTCAGGGCCATGCAGGACCGAGGTCTTGTCCTTGCTCATCGCCAGTTTCAACAGGCTTGAAGCCGGTGCACGCAACGTGCAGTCAGCACCGGTTTCCCAGTGGGAGGCGAGCATCAAGCCTTCGTCACTGGGCAGGATGAACAGTTGCAGCGCCGGGCTGCGGCAGTCGACGGCAATCACCCTGCCGCTCAAATGCGCCAGCCGCGGCAGCGCCGTGCTGTCGAGACGCAGCACCCGGTTCAGACCGAGTTCAACGCTGGCGAGCAGGCCGGCCAGCAACATCAGGGTTTGATGCCGCGGTGCAGGGCGACGATGCCTGCGGTCATGTTGTGGTAGGTCACGCGGTCGAAACCGGCCTCGACCATCATCGACTTCAGGGTTTCCTGATTCGGGTGCATGCGGATCGATTCGGCCAGGTAGCGATAGCTTTCCGAGTCGTTGGTGATCAGCTTGCCCATCAGCGGCATGAAGGCGAACGAGTAGGCGTCGTAGGCTTTGGACATCAGCGCATTGGTCGGCTTGGAGAACTCCAGCACCAACAAACGGCCGCCTGGCTTCAGCACGCGCAGCATCGAGCGCAGGGCGTCTTCTTTGTGCGTGACATTGCGCAGGCCGAAAGCGATGGTCACGCAGTCGAAATGGTTGTCCGGGAACGGCAGCTTTTCAGCGTCGGCCTGAACGAACTCGACATTGCCGGCTACACCCAGATCCAGCAGGCGGTCACGACCGACCTTGAGCATGGATTCGTTGATGTCGGCCAGCACCACCTGGCCGGTCGGGCCAACGAGGTGCGAGAATTTTTTGGTCAGGTCGCCTGTGCCGCCGGCGATGTCCAGCACGCGGTTACCGGTGCGAACACCCGATAGCTCGATCGCAAAACGCTTCCACAGACGGTGCATGCCGCCCGACAGGAGGTCGTTCATCAAGTCGTACTTGGCGGCCACCGAGTGAAAAACCTCAGCGACTTTTTCCGCTTTCTGGCTTTCCGGAACGTTTTTGAAGCCGAAGTGAGTGGTGGGTTCGGCATCGCTGCCTTTGCGCTGATCAGTCATATCGCTGTCACCAAAAGAGAATGCGGGACATTCTAATCCCGGTGGCCTGCTTTGTCTTGGCAAGGCTGAAGGTAAGATAGGCAACCACCGGGACGTTTTGCCGCAGTAGCGGTCAAGATGCTTCAGGAAAGCATTCATAAAGCAGGAGTCATTTGATGGCCCGTATTAGTGTTGAACGTGCCCACGGCCTGGGCAAGGAAGCGGCCCGCGAGAAGGCCGACCAGTTGGCGCAGAAACTGTCCGATCAATATGGCCTGGAGCCGCAGTGGTCCGGCGACACCCTGAACCTCAAACGCTCAGGCGTTAAAGGCGTGGTGCATGTGAGCGAGGATTCGATCAAGGTTGATGTCGAACTGGGTCTGATGATGTCGGCCATGAGCGGCATGATCAAAGCGGAAATAGAAAAGGCCCTCGATAAAGCGTTGGTCTGATTCCGGATTGAGATCCCTTCCCCTGTAGGAGTGAGCCTGCTCGCGATAGCGGTCTGTCAGTCAACATTGATTTCGACTGATAGACCGCTATCGCGAGCAGGCTCACTCCTACATTTGTTTTGTGTGAAGCCAAAGGTTTATGTCAGTTGTTAGGGTGCCGTTTCTAATTTTTCTCCCTACTTTGTGCCTGAGCCCGACACTTTCGCGGGCAGTTCCTCAAACCTTCTGCGCGTGAGGTGCACCATGGCCAAAGTTATTTTGAAGAAAAAAATCGACGCTTCGACGACTGCTCTGAGCGACGTCAAATCCTATGCCCGCAAGATCTGGCTGGCAGGCCTGGGGGCCTACACCAAGGTTGGCCAAGAGGGTAGCGAGTACTTTCAAGAGTTGGTCAAGGCTGGTCAAACTGTTGAAACCAAAGGCAAAAAAGTAGTTGCCGAGAAACTTGAAGCGGCTAACTCAGAGATCGACGAAGCCAAGAGTGAAGTGAGCACTTTCAAAGCCAAGGTCGAACTTCAACTCGACAAGGTCGAGAAGGCTTTTGACTCGCGTGTCGCAAGTGCCTTGAATCGTATCGGCATTCCGTCTAAACATGACGTTGAGACACTCTCTGCTAAGCTCGATGAGCTGACGGCATTGCTCGAACGCGTCGCGCGTAAATCTTAAGGAGAACGGGATGGCTGGTAAAAAGAACACCGAAAAAGAAGGCAGCTCGTGGATCGGGAAAGTCGAAGACTACTCCCGCAAAATCTGGCTGGCTGGTTTAGGCGTGTACTCGAAGATCGACACTGACGGCAGCAAGCTCTTCGATACATTGGTCAAAGACGGCGAGAAAGCCGAGAAGCTCACCAAGAGCGCTGTCGGCAAAAAAGTCGATGACGTCAAGGATTCCGCTTCGTCGGCCAAGTCGCGCATCAGCGGCGTGAAAGATCGTGCACTGGGCAAGTGGGATGAGCTGGAAGGGGCTTTTGACAAGCGCCTGAACAGCGCCATTTCGCGCCTGGGTGTACCGAGCCGCAATGAAGTAAAAGCGCTGCACAGCAAGGTCGATACCCTGACTAAGCAGATCGAGCGCCTGACCGGTGCCAAGGTCGCGCCTGTTGCGGCGAAAACCGCAGCGGCCAAACCTGCGGCAGCTAAACCAGCAACCAAAAGCGCAGCCAAGCCACTGGCCAAGGCCGCCGCTAAACCGGTCGCCAAAGCCGCGTCGAAAGTCGCGTCCGCCGCCAAGTCTGTTGCTAAAACTGCCGCCGCCAAACCTGCAGCAGCCAAGGCAGCGGTCAAATCCGCCGCCAAACCGGCAGCCAAGCCAGCGGCAAAACCTGCCGCAGCGAAGAAGCCCGCAGTGAAAAAACCGGCCGCGCCTAAAGCTGCCGCGCCAAAACCAGCAGTGGCTGCCGCCAAACCGGCAGCCCCGGCCACTTCAGCGAACTCCGCTGCAGCGCCGACCCCTGCTGTAACCCCGACTGTCGCGCCATCTCCATCGACGCCAACCAGTCAGTCCTGATTTTCAGGGCTCAAGAAAACGCCCGGCCTGCAAAGGTCGGGCGTTTTTGTTTGTGCACGGTTCCATGAACACCGCAGATCCAATGTAGGAGTGAGCCTGCTCCGGGCGGCGTTCCGACGATTACGGTGTGTCATGCAACATTGATATTGACTGACCCGACGCCATCGCGAGCAGGCTCGCTCCTACAGTGAAATGTGTTTATCCAGTCGCACTGTCACTCGTGTTCTTCGAGGTATTGCAGTGCCAACTGCTCAGTCGCGACCTTGATCGGCGGCAGCAAATGCGACGCCACCAGCATCATGATCTGATACACCACCAACCTGACTTCACCCTCGCGATCAAGAATCCGCTGATAGTCCAGCGAGAACAGCAGCGTCATGGTGATCTGCTCCACCAACTGGCCCAGCGCTTGAGTGTCACTGACTAACTGCCCTTGCGCCTTCAATCGCGCCAGCAATGAAGCCAGCGTGCGCTTCAACGCATTGAGCAGGTTGCGTATCCCCTTGGCCAGTTTCGGCAGGCGCCCGGCCAGGTTCGACAGGTCCTGGAACAGAAACCGGTAATGGGCCAGTCGCTCGACGATCAGGTGCAGGAACAGCCAGTAATCCTCCGGTGCCAGTTCCACATCGGCCGGAGGATCAAGCAGTGGCGCAAGCTCGGCCTGGAAACGCTCGAACAAGCCGAGAATCAACGGTTCCTTGCCGTGGAAGTGGTAGTAGAGGTTGCCCGGGCTGATGCCCATTTCGTTGGCAACTTCCATGGTGGAAACGTTCGGTTCACCCTTCTGATTGAACAATTGCAGGGCACATTCGAGGATCCGGTCGCGGGTTTTCATCCAGTCTTCTTAATGGTCGAGTCATGCCACGGCAGGCGTGTGCCGTGGTTCGTTGTCAGTCAGCGCACACGCACGTAAGTACCGGGTGCCGCCTCCATCGGTGGATAGTTCTGGTTGCCGAGGGCCATGTGGGTTTCTTTTTGCGTCCCCGAGCGTTCCTGGATCCAGCCCAGCCATTGGGTCCACCAACTGCCATCGACTTGCTTGGCGTCGTAATACCAGGCCCGTGGGTCGCTGCTCAGTTTCGTGCTTTCGACGAAGTTGGCCTTCGGATTGGACGGCGGGTTGAGAATGCTCTGCACATGCCCGCTGTTGGACAGCACGAAGCGTCGCTCACCACCCAGCAGCAGCGTCGAGCGATACACCGCGTCCCACGGCGTGATGTGGTCGTTGATGCCGGCCACGCTGAAGCTGTCGACGGTGACTTTCTGCAAGTCGATCGGCGTGCCGCACACTTCAAGGCCGCCCGGATGGCTCAGTGGGTTGTGTTTGAAAAAGTCCAGCAGGTCACCATGGAGGGCTGCCGGCAACCGGGTGTTGTCGTTGTTCCAGTAGAGGATGTCGAACGCTGGAGGCTCCTTGCCCAGCAGGTAGTTATTGACGAAGTAACTCCAGATCAAATCGTTGGGACGCATCCAGGCAAAGACCTTGGCCATGTCGCGCCCGTCCAGTACACCTTTCTGATAGGAGTGACGCTTGGCCGCTTCCAGGGTCTGCTCGTCGGCAAACAAGGTGGCGGGGCTGTCCATCTGACTGTCGAGCAGGCTCACCAGGTACGTCGCGCTGGACACCCGCCGCAGTTGTCGCTTGGCCTGCAAGTGGCCTTGCAACGCGGCGATGGTCAGCCCGCCAGCGCAAGCGCCCATCAAGTTCACTTCGCGAGCGCCCGTGATCGCACGGCAGACATTCATCGCTTCTTCCACGGCTTCAACATACGTCGACAGCCCCCATTCGCGATGACGCACATCCGGATTGCGCCAGCTGATCATGAAGGTCTGCAGGCCGTTTTTCAGGGCGAACTGGACGAAGCTGTTGTGTGGGCTCAGGTCGAAAATGTAGTACTTGTTGATCTGCGGCGGCACCACCAGCAGTGGTTTGGAATACTGCTTTTCGCTCATCGGCTTGTACTGGATCAGCTCCAGCAGCTCGTTGCGAAACACCACGGAGCCCGTGGTGGTGGCGACTGTTTTACCAACCTCGAACGCTTGCTTGGTGACTTGCCTGGGCAGGCCGTCGTTGTGCAGGAAGTCGTCGACCAGATGGCTGATGCCACGCACCAGGCTGTTGCCGCCGGAATTGAAGATTTCCTTGATCGCCAGCGGATTGAGCAGGGTGTTGGACGGCGCCACGGCGTCGTTGAGCAAGGCGAACGCGAAGTGGGCGCGAGCGCGATCGTCCGGGGTCATGTTGCTTTCGTCAATCCAGCTTTTGACCTGTTTCTGCCAGCTCAGGTAGGCCTGCAAGCTGCGGCGATAAAACGGGTTGAGGCTCCACGCCGGGTCGGCGAAGCGATTGTCCTGCGGGTTGGTCGGGTGCAGGGTTTCCCCCAACAGTACGCGACCCAGTTGGCCGCCCAGTTTCAAGGCGTGGCGGGCACTGTGTACCGGATTGCGCAGGCCATGGGCGGCCACGCTGCGCAGGGTCGACAGCAGATCCCGGCCACGTAGGCCGGTGATCGCACTCTGTGCGTTGATGAACGCGGCGGGAGTGGGCAAAAAGTCCCTCGCTGGTTTGTCGCGCATGTGTCAACACTCCTTCGTCTTTCAGGCCAAATACAAACACATCGAACCAGAACACCATAGACGCTGTTACGGGTTGTTGCGCGGTGCGGCGTCCTGCCGACCCCTTTTCGTTAACAAAAGCCGGGGCCGGTTAACCGCCCAATGGCGCCGGATGCGGATGCATCACGGCGCGCTGACGTTCCTCCTCGAGGAATTTCATGATGATCGGCGCCACGGCTTCGGCGCGGGTAATCAGGAACAGGTGCCCGTCATCGATGATGTGCAACTGGGCATTGGGGATCCTCCAGGCCAGCACGCGCATGTTGATCAGGGGGATCAGTGGATCGTCGTCGCCGGCCAGCACCAGGGTCGGCTGGTTGATCTTGTGCAGCCAGTGAATGCTGGTCCAGCCAAGCCCGGCGAACAGCTGCCAGTAGTAACCGAGCTTGCCCGCCGAGCGAACCTTGGCGGCATGGCTGGCGGCCAGGGTCGGATCGCGACGGAACGAGCCGCCGTAGATCATCGGCGCAATGCGGATCACGTGAGACGGCTGGATGTAGCGCCGCGGGCTGGCCATCATCCACAGCACTTTCGGCTTGCCCGGCACCATCACCGCACCGGCCGCCGTGGCAGCGAGTACCAGTTTCTTGCAGCGCTCGGGATAGCTGTACGCAAACTGCTGGGCGAGAGCGCCACCCCAGGACACGCCGATCACGTTGACTTGCCCATAGTCGAGATAGTCGAGCATCCGTGCCGTGAGTTTGGCCAGGCCCGGAAAGCGATACGGCCGGTTGGGCGTCGACGAACCGCCGACACCGGGGACGTCGAAGGCGATGACTTCCAGGTCCGGGTCCAGCGCCGCGACAAACGGAAACACCAGCTCCAGGTTGGCGCCGATGCCGTTGAAAATCAGCAAGGGCGTCAAGTGAGGCTTGCCGGGGCGTACCGCCGTGCGGAGGGTCTGGCCATCCAGGTCGACGGTACGGAATATGAACGGTTGCGGCATGCTTCAGGCCCTGTGGGTTAATTCATCCCCGATCCCCTGTAGGAGCGAAGCTTGCTCGCGAAGGCGTCTAGTCAGTCGACATCCATGTTGAATGAAAGACCGCTTTCGCGAGCAAGCTTCGCTCCTACAGAGGGCGCGGGGTGTGTCGGTTACCGCTCGTGTACGTAAGTGCCTGGCGCCGCCTCGCCTGCCGGGTGAGCCTTGTTGCCCAGGCTCGCTGGGGATTTTTTCAGCTTGCCCGAACGCTCGGCCTGCCAGGCCTGCCAGTGCAGCCACCAGGAGTCAGTGTGCTTGGTGGAATTTTCTTGCCAGTCTTCGGCTTTGACCGGCATCTCCACGCTGGTCATGTAGCGTGATTTCGGGTTGCCCGGCGGGTTCAGGATGCTCTGGATATGCCCGCTGCTGGACAGCACGAACTCAACCTTGCCGCCAAACAACTGCGCCGACTTGTAACAGGACTTCCACGGGGTGATGTGGTCGTTGGTGCCGGCCAGGGAAAAGATGTCGGCCGTGACCTGCTTCAGATCGATCGGCGTGCCGCACACTTCCAGTGCGTCGGCGCGGATCAGTGGGTTACTTTTGAACATCTCGATCAGGTCGCCATGGAACGCGGCGGGCAACCGGGTGGTGTCGTTGTTCCAGAACAGAATGTCGAACACCGGCGGCTCGTTACCGAGCAGGTAATTGTTGACCCAGTAGTTCCAGATCAAATCGTTGGGGCGCATCCAGGCGAAGACTTTCGCCATGTCGCGGCCTTCCAGCACGCCGGCCTGATAGGAATGGCGCTTGGCGGCTTCGAGGGTCTGCTCGTCGACAAACAGGGCCACGTCGCTGTCCAGGGTCGTATCCAGCACGCTGACCAGCAGGGTGAGGGCGTTGACCTTCTTCTCGCCGATCGCGGCGTAGTGGCCCAGCAGCGCAGTGCAGGTGATGCCGCCGGAGCAGGCGCCGAGCATGTTGATGTCTTTGCTGCCGGTGATCGCGGTGACTACGTCGACCGCTTCCTTGAGCGCCTCGATGTAGGTCGACAGACCCCACTCGCGCTGCTCCTTGGTCGGATTGCGCCAGCTGACGATGAACGTCTGTACGTGATTGCGCAGGCAGAACCGCGCCAGACTCTTGTCCGGGCTCAGGTCAAATACATAGAACTTGTTGATCTGCGGCGGCACCACCAGCAATGGGCGCTCGTGCACCTGCTCGGTGGTCGGCCGGTACTGGATCAGCTCCAGCACGTCGTTGCGGAAAACCACTGCGCCTTCGGTCACGCCCAGGCTCTTGCCGACTTCGAACGCGCCCATGTTGACCTGGCTCGGCATGCCGCCGTTGTGCACCAGATCCTTGGCCAAGTGCGAGAGGCCGTCGAGCAGGCTTTTGCCGCCGGTTTCGAAGAAGCGTTTGACCGCTGCCGGGTTGGCCGCACTGTTGGTCGGGGCCATGGCTTCGGTCATGAGGTTGATCACGAAATGCCCGCGACTGACGTCTTTGGGTGGCAGATTGCTGTCGTCAATCCAGTCGTGGAGTTCCTTGCGCCACGCCAGGTAAGTTTGCAGATAACGTTTGTAGAGCGGGTTCTGGCTCCAGGCCGGATCGTGGAAGCGACGGTCATCGCTCGTCGGTTGAAGCTCGGATTTGCCGAACAGCACGTTTTTCAGTTCAAGGCCGAAATGGGCGACATGCCTGGCACTGTGAATCGGTTGTTTGATGGCCTGCCTGAGCACCATTCGAGCAGACGCCAGTAGATCCTTTCCACGCAGCCCAACGACAGGATTCAGCCCCAAGGTGTTTTCCGAGGCTTGATACTTCAAGTCATCGTTATTCTTGTTACTCATCTACGACGCTCCATTGTCCTGAGACGAGTACCTGGGTCCAGCCGTGTCATCACACAGCCAATGCCAGGTACTTCTGCTCGGGTGACCGTTAATTCTGCATCACTGCTTTTTACGGCAGAGAGCACTGCAGGGAACTTGCCAGTTCCATTGGTTACCCGAGTTTAATTTTTTTCGCAAGCGGGCCAATCATTGACCCAGGAGCGGAGCATTCAAACAGATGGAATTAGAAAATGCCCTCTAAAGAGCAAGAGGGCTGACCTAGAGCATCAGCTTGACGATGGATTCGTTCGGATCGCGGGTTTTTCCGGCGGCTTTGAGTTCGGCAAGATAATCGTTCCAAAGGTCCTCCTGACGCACGCCCAGCTGGTACAGATATTCCCAGGTGAACAGGCCGCTGTCGTGGCCGTCGTCGAAGGTCAATTTCAGTGCGTACTGACCGGCCGGTTCTACCTTGGTCAGGCCTACGCCGATCTTGCCAAATTGCAGGATAGGTTTGCCGTGGCCCTGGACCTCGGCGGAAGGAGAGTGCACGCGAAGGAACTCGGCGGGCAGGTGATATTCCTCGCCTGACGCGTATTTCAGCGACAGGGTTTTCGAGGCTTTGTGCAGTTTGATATCGGTGGGGAGTTGGGTCATGACCTGAGTTCCGTTATGGATGGAACCCTGTAGGAGCGAAGCTTGCTCGCGAAAGCGTCAGGTCAGTCGACATGTATGTTGAGTGAATGACCGATTTCGCGAGCGAGCTTCGCTCCTACAAGTTTGGCTTACAGGATATAACGGGACAGGTCTTCGTTCTGCGCCAATTCGCCGAGGTGGCTGTTGACGTACTCGGCGTCGATCAGGATCACCTTGTCGTCATGGGCGCTGGCCAGGTCGCCGGCGCTGAACGACACCTCTTCAAGCAGACGCTCAAGCAAAGTGTGCAGGCGACGGGCACCGATGTTCTCGGTCTTCTCGTTGACCTGCCAGGCGATCTCGGCGATACGCTTGATGCCGTCCGGCTGGAACTCGATGACCAGGCCTTCGGTTTTCAGCAGGGCGCAATATTGCTCGGTGAGCGACGCGTGCGGCTCGCTGAGGATGCGCTCGAAGTCTTCCGGCGTCAGCGCCTTCAGCTCGACACGAATCGGCAGACGACCTTGCAGCTCCGGCACCAGGTCGCTTGGCTTGCTCAGGTGGAATGCACCGGAAGCGATGAACAGGATGTGGTCGGTCTTGACCATGCCCAGCTTGGTGTTGACGGTGCAGCCTTCGATCAGCGGCAGCAAGTCGCGCTGCACGCCCTCACGGGACACGTCGACGCCGCCGGAGTTACCGCGCTTGGCGACCTTGTCGATTTCATCGATGAACACGATGCCGTGCTGCTCGACCGCTTCCAGCGCTTTGGCCTTCAACTCTTCATCGTTGACCAGGCGGCTGGCTTCTTCGTCACGCACCAGTTTCAGTGCTTCCTTGACCTTGATCTTGCGGTTTTTCTTTTTGCCCTTGCCCATGTTGGCAAACAGGCTCTGCAACTGGTTGGTCATTTCCTCCATGCCCGGTGGCGCGGAGATGTCGACGCCGGCCATTTCGGCGACTTCGATTTCGATCTCCTTGTCATCCAGCTGACCTTCGCGCAGGCGCTTGCGGAACAGCTGACGAGTGTTGGAGTCGGCCGATGGGGCGTCATCACTGTTGAAGCCCATGCGCGCCGGCGGCAACAGGGCGTCGAGGATGCGCTCTTCGGCGGCGTCTTCGGCGCGGTGGCGAACCTTGGTCATTTCCTGCTCGCGCAGCAGCTTGATCGCCGCGTCAGCCAGATCACGAATGATCGATTCGACGTCGCGACCGACGTAGCCGACTTCGGTGAACTTGGTGGCTTCGACTTTGATGAACGGCGCGTTGGCGAGTTTGGCCAGGCGACGGGCGATTTCGGTTTTACCGACACCGGTCGGGCCGATCATCAGGATGTTCTTGGGGGTGACTTCAACGCGCAGCTCTTCGGGCAGCTGCATCCGGCGCCAGCGGTTACGCAGTGCAATGGCGACGGCGCGCTTGGCATCGTCCTGGCCGATGATGTGGCGATTGAGTTCGTGGACGATTTCACGGGGAGTCATGGACATAGTAATTGGCGGTCCTCAAGCAAAAGTGAGCCGTGGCGCAAAGGCCGGAACAGGCTTACTCGGCGAGGTCCTGCTCCTCAATGGTGAAGGTGTGGTTGGTGAATACACAGATGTCGCCGGCGATGCCGAGTGCGGTTTCGACGATTTCCCGGGCCGACAGATCGGTTTTCTTCAGCAGCGCGCTGGCGGCGGCCTGGGCGTAACCGCCACCGGAACCCATGGCGATCAGGCCTTCTTCGGGTTCGACCACGTCGCCGTTGCCGGTGATGATCAGGGAAGCGTCTTTGTTCGCGACCGCGAGCATGGCTTCGAGGCGGCTGAGGGAGCGGTCAGTGCGCCATTCTTTGGCGAGTTCGACGGCGGCACGAACCAGGTGACCCTGATGTTTCTCAAGCTGGCCTTCAAAACGCTCGAAGAGGGTGAAGGCGTCAGCGGTGGCCCCGGCAAAACCGGCGATTACCTGACCGTGGTACAGGCGACGAACTTTCTTCGCGTTGCCTTTCATCACGGTATTACCGAGAGAAACCTGGCCGTCGCCGCCCATGACGACTTTGCCGTGGCGGCGAACTGAAACGATGGTGGTCAAGTGAGAGTCTCCACGCAGCGGGGCGAAAATGCCTTATGCCAACTCATATGGGGGTGGTGATGCGTTTTTCAACTGCGGGGCGGGAGAGGGGACGAGCGGTGTTACGCGGGGAAAGGTGTGTTGACTGTTCTGACGCCTTCGCGGGCAAGCCTCGCTCCTACAGGGAATCACGCAATCCTTGTAGGAGCGAGGCTTGCCCGCGAAGAACGATAACGCGGTATGTCTGACGCAATCAGCGGTTCTGGCGTTGTTGTAACAACAGGTTGCTGAAGCCGGCGCCGGACAGTTGTTTCTGCGCCGTGGTCAGCTGTTCGCGGTTGCTGAACGGTCCGACCAAAACCCGATACCATGTCTCGTCCTTGACCGTGCCAGATTCAACCGCCACCGCCTGCCCCAACAGGATGATCTGCGCCCGAACCTTGTCCGCATCAGCCTCCTTTCGGAACGAACCGGCCTGGAGGAAGAACTTGGTCACCGGAGCCGCTTTGGACACCGGTGGCGCTGGCGGCGGCGTGATCCCGGCCAGTGCGGCCTGGGCGCGCGCGGTATCGATCTTCGCCGCTTCAGCCGGCGTGACCGGCGTCGTCGGAATGGCCGGCACTTGTGGCGTCGGCAGGGTTTTCTCCGGCACGGCATCCGGCGGCACGATGACCTCCGATTCCGGCAGCAGGGTGTAGAAGTCGTATTTCGGCTTCACCGGTTGCGTCGGGCTCGGCGGGGTCTTGTTGGCCTCGGCGATCTTGGTGGCTTTCTGTTGCTCGATCTTCTCGCGCTTGACGCTCTCGCTGCCCTTGCCCGGTTCCAGTTTCATCAGGAACACAATGAACGCGCCGACCGTCAGGCCGATGGCCATCCACAGCCACCCCGGGATCGGTTGTTTTGCAGGAGCTTGGTAACGGCTGGCGCCACGCTTGGGTGCAGGTTTTTTCTTGGCAGCCAACTTACATACGCTCCAGAGTTTCCAGACCCAAGAGTTCCAGGCCTTGCTTGAGAGTGCGGCCGGTCAGCGCGGCGAGGCGCAGGCGGCTCTGCATTTGCGCCGGGGTGTCGGCGCTGAGGATCGGGCAGTTCTCGTAGAAACTGGAGAACAGGCCGGCGACATCGTACAGGTAGGTGCACAGGATGTGCGGCGTACCTTTTTCGCACACGTTGTTCAGCACTTCGCCGAATTGCGCGAGCTTGGCTGCCAATTCGTGTTCGTGGGCGGCTTCGAGGACGATCTGGCCTTCGACTTCGCTGAAGTCCTTGCCGAGCTTGCGGAACACACCGGCCACGCGGGTGTAGGCGTACAGCAGGTACGGTGCGGTGTTGCCTTCGAAGTTCAGCATCTGGTCGAAGTTGAAGCTGTAGTCGCTGGTGCGGTGCTTGGACAGGTCGGCGTATTTCACCGCGCCAATGCCCACGACCTTGGCGATGTTGCGCAATTCGTCTTCGGCCAACTCCGGATTTTTGCTTTTTACCAAAACATAAGCACGATCCATTGCCTCGGTCAGCAGGTCGATGAGCTTCACCGTGCCGCCATCACGGGTCTTGAACGGACGGCCATCAGCGCCGTTCATGGTTCCGAAGCCCATGTGTTCCATTTCCATCGGGTGCGTCACGAAGCCGGCCTTGCGGGCGACCGCGAACACTTGCTGGAAGTGCAGCGCCTGACGCTGGTCGACGAAGTACAGCGCGCGATCAGCCTTGAGCGTACCGCTGCGATAACGCACGGCCGCCAGGTCGGTGGTGGCGTAGAGGTAGCCGCCATCGGCCTTGACGATGATCACCGGCAGCGGGTCGCCGTCGGCGTTCTTGAATTCGTCGAGGAACACGCACTGCGCGCCATTACTCTCGACCAGCAGGCCAGCGGCCTTCAGGTCGTTGACCACGTTGATCAGGTCGTCGTTGTAGGCGCTTTCGCCCATCACGTCGGCCATGGTCAGTTTGACGTTGAGCAGTTCGTAGATTTTCTGGCAGTGCGACAACGAAATGTCTTTGAACTTGGTCCACAGCGCCAGGCAGTCCGGGTCGCCGGCTTGCAGCTTGACCACCAGGCCACGGGCGCGATCGGCGAACTCTTCGGATTCGTCGAAGCGTTTTTTCGCCGCGCGGTAGAAGTTTTCAAGATCCGACAGTTCGTCGCTGGTGATCGGGTTTTCTTGCAGGTACGCCATCAGCATGCCGAACTGGGTGCCCCAGTCGCCGACGTGGTTCTGACGGACGACGTCGTCGCCGAGGAACTCCAGAACGCGCGCCACGCCGTCGCCGATGATGGTCGAACGCAAGTGGCCGACGTGCATCTCTTTGGCCAGGTTCGGGGCCGACAGGTCGACGACGGTGCGTTGCACCGGGCCGGCCTTGCGCACGCCGATGTGGTCGTCGGCGAGGGCAGCATCCAGGCGAGTGGCCAGGGCATCAGTGTTCTGGAAGAAATTCAGGAAGCCCGGGCCGGCGATTTCGGTCTTGCTGACGTTTTCGTCAGCCGGCAGTGCCGCGATGATTTTCTCTGCCAGATCACGCGGTTTCATGCCCGCTGGCTTGGCCAGCATCATCGCGATGTTGCTGGCGAAGTCGCCGTTCTTCTTGTCACGGGAGTTTTCCACCTGGATCGCCGGCGACAGGCCTTCAGGCAACACACCTTCGTTGACGAGTTGGGTGATGGCTTGTTGGATCAGCTGGCGAATGGTGTCTTTCATGGTGTTCTCTTTCGACCGCAAGCGCGGCGGCGCTTCGATGCGCTAGTGGAAAAACTGGGCATTATCCGTTGCGAAGGCGGGCTTGCCAACTATAGCGGGCAGGTTATGGATATGTGGTGACAAATCGGGCCTCTTCGCGGGCAAGCCTCGCTCCTACAGGTTCGTGTCGTTCACAATATTGGCAAACGACTAACCCCTGTAGGAGCGAGGCTTGCCCGCGAAGGCGATCTAACAATCAATACAAATCGACCGGGTCGACATCCAGGGACCAGCGCACCGCCCGCCCACTCGGCATCTGCTCCAGCACCAGCAACCAATTGGCGAGCAACCGATGCAACGGCGCCCGGGCCGTGGCCTGCAACAACAACTGCGCACGATAACGCCCCGCGCGGCGCTCCATCGGTGCCGGCACCGGGCCGAGAAGCTCAATCCCGGTCAGGTTCTGCTCAGCCAGCAAGCGCTCGGCTTCGCTGCACGCCTCATCGAGAAACCCTTCGGCCTGTCCCGGTTTATGCGCTTCGGCCCGCAGCAACGCCAAATGCGCAAACGGCGGCAATCCTGCCGAGCGGCGTTCGCTCAAGGCCTGTTCGGCAAAGGCGAAATAGCCTTGTTCGGTCAATTGCACCAGCAACGGATGATCGGCCAGGTGCGTCTGGATAATCACCTTGCCGGGCTCTTCGGCCCGCCCGGCGCGGCCAGCAACCTGAACGATCAATTGAGCCATGCGCTCGCTGGCGCGGAAGTCGCCGGAGAACAGCCCACCATCGGCATCGAGAATCGACACCAGCGTCACCCGTGGAAAGTGGTGCCCTTTGGCAAGCATTTGCGTGCCGACCAGAATGCACGGCTGGCCTTTCTGGATGGTTGCGAACAGCTGATTCATCGCGTCCTTGCGCGACGTGCTATCGCGATCGACCCGCAGCACCGGGACGTCCGGAAATAGAATCGCCAGGCGTTCTTCTGCGCGCTCGGTGCCGGCACCCACCGGCCGCAAATCGACCTTGCCGCACTTCGGGCAATGCCGAGGCACGCGTTCGACGTAGCCGCAATGGTGGCAGCGCAATTCGCCGGAGCGCTGGTGCACGGTCATCCGCGCATCGCAGCGCTGGCACTCGGACATCCAGCCGCAGTCGTGACACAGCAGCGTCGGCGCAAAGCCGCGACGATTGAGAAACACCAGCACTTGCTGGCCGGCCGCCAGGGTCTGGCCGATGGCTTGCTGCATCGGCCCGGAAATGCCGCTGTCCAGCGGACGACTTTTCACATCGAGACGCAGGAATCGCGGTTGCTTGGCGCCGCCAGCACGCTCATTCAGGCGTAGGAGCCCATACCGACCGGTGTAGGCGTTGTGCAGGCTTTCCAATGAAGGTGTGGCGGAGCCGAGCACGATCGGGATGTTTTCCTGCCGCGCGCGCACCAACGCCAGATCGCGGGCGTGGTAACGCAGACCTTCCTGCTGCTTATACGAGCCGTCGTGTTCTTCGTCGATGATGATCAGGCCGGGATTTTTCATCGGCGTGAACAGCGCCGAACGGGTGCCGATAATGATGTCGGCGTCACCGTCCCGGGCGGCGAGCCAGGCTTCGAGGCGCTCGCGATCATTGACTGCCGAGTGAATCAGGGCGATGCGCGCATTGAAACGCTGCTCGAAGCGCGCCAGGGTTTGCGGGCCGAGGTTGATCTCCGGGATTAACACCAGCGCCTGCTTGCCGGCTTCGAGGGTTTCGCGGATCAGCTGCAAATAGACTTCGGTCTTGCCGCTGCCGGTGACGCCGGCCAGCAGGAACGCGTGATAACTGTCGAACCCGGCGCGAATCGCTTCATAGGCGGCGCGCTGCTCAGGGTTGAGCGGCAGCTCCGGTTGCGCCAGCCAGTGTTCGTGGCGGGCGCCGGGGGCGTGCTTGCGGATCTCCACCTGCACCAGGTCCTTGGCCAGCAACAGATCCAGGCTGTCCTTGCTCAGCATCAGTTTGCTCAGCAACTGATGAGCCACGCCGTGGGGGTGTTGGGCCAGCGTGGCCAAGGCTTCGCGCTGGCGCGGTGCACGGGCGATACGCGGGTCATCCAGGCTGGCGCCGGGCGCGGCGGACCAGAAGCGTTCCTGCCGCGCTTCGGCCAGTTCGCCCTGGCGCAGCAACACCGGCAGCGCCCAGCTCAAGGTGTCGCCCAGGCTGTGCTGGTAATACTGCGAGGTCCACAGGCACAGCTTGAACAGCGCCGGCGGCAGTGGCGGCGTGGCATCGAGCAGGGCCAGGGCCGGTTTGAGCTTTTCTACCGGGACTTCGCTGGTGTCGGTGACCTCCACCAGAATGCCGATCATTTCCCGCCGGCCGAACGGCACCCGCAGGCGCATGCCCGGTTGCAACTGGGCGCGCAGGACCCCGGCCGGGGCACGGTAATCGAACAGGCGGCGCAGCGGCGAAGGCAGGGCGAGGCGCAAAATGGCGTCGGGCACGCGGGGGATTCTCTGTGGGCGGGCAGCAAGAAAGGCTGAGCGCAACCCCTGTGGGAGCGGGCTGTGGCGAGGGGATTTATCCCCGTTCGGCTGCGAAGCAGTCGCAAATCAGTGAATACGGTTTTTCTGAAACACCGTATTCACAGCTTCAGGGCCGCTTCGCGACCCAACGGGGATAAACCCCTCGCCACAGGTCACTCCCACAGGTTTGCGTGCAGATGATCAGCATTTGGGGCGCGAGCCTAGCAGACGGTCGGTAGAAGCGACAGCTTGCGTGATTGGCATTGTCTGGTAGAATCCGCGGCCTAATTACGTGCGGTATTCAACAATAGTGTTGAGTGGCGGCACGCTAGCCCGAGGAAGACACCATGAAAGCCGATATCCATCCAACATACGAAGTCACCGCAGTTACCTGCAGCTGTGGCAACAAGTTCGAAACTCGTTCGAACCTGGCCAAGCCTCTGGCGATCGACGTATGCAACGAGTGCCACCCGTTCTACACCGGTAAGCAGAAGACTCTGGATACTGGCGGTCGTGTACAGCGCTTCGCAGACCGTTTCGGCGCTTTCGGCAAGAAAGCTCCTGCTGCTGCAGAGTAAGGTTGAAAGGCCCCATGGGCTTTACCTTGCTAACGAAAAAGGCGTCCCTCGCGGGCGCCTTTTTTGTGTCTGCGATTTGGCTGTCTGGCGCCCAGGCCTTCTGTCCGGTGCCAAGCGGTCTGACACCCATCGCGGTGCAGCGTGTGGTGGATGGCGACACCTTGCGCCTGAGCGATGGCCGCAGTGTGCGCATGATCGGCTTGAATACGCCAGAGCTGGGCAAGCAGGGTCGTTCCGACGAGCCGTTCGCCGTGGCCGCACGCAAACGCCTGGAAACGCTGGTGGCGGCCAGCGACGGACGCGTGGGTTTGCTGCCCGGTAAAGAGAGCAAAGATCATTACGGTCGCACGCTGGCCCATGTCTATGGCGCCAATGGCGCCAACCTCGAAGCGCAGATGCTCGCCGAGGGCCTCGGTTTTCAAGTGGCGGTCGCACCGAATGTCGATTTGGTCAACTGCCAGCAAGCCGCCGAACGCAGTGCCCGTCGGGCCGGACTTGGCCTGTGGCGGCAATCGCCTGTACTGAAAGCGGAGCAGATCAACGCCTCCGGTTTTGCCGTGCTCAGCGGTCGTGTGAGCAAGGTTCAACGCAATCGCGGCGGGGTTTGGATTGAGTTGCAGGACGCGGTTGTATTGCGCGTTGCACCCAATTTGCTCGGGCAGTTCGATGTAGCATCGCTTGAGCGGCTGAAGGGCAAGCAGATCGAGGCGCGTGGCTGGGTGGTGGATCGATCGCGCCGGGGCGGTTTGAAATCCGGGCAGGCGCGCTGGCTTCTACCGCTGACCGATCCGGCGATGCTGCAAGCGGCACCCTGATAAAAAATTGTAGACATTTTATCTGGCGATTGTGAACAGTCTATCCCTTGTGTTCCGCGGCTCTTGGCCCAAAGTCGTAAGGCAGGGCGCTTGACAGGGGTGACCGGTCAGTCTTGTGGGGACTTTGCGACACGCGTATCCTCGGCGGTCCGTCTGTCCAACAGTAAAAGCGGAATGCCCACATGTCTGATTTGAAAACTGCCGCTCTCGAATATCACGCCCATCCTCGTCCAGGGAAGCTGAGTGTCGAGCTCACCAAGGCCACCGCTACCGCCCGCGATCTGTCGCTGGCCTACAGCCCCGGCGTAGCCGAACCAGTACGCGAAATCGCCCGCGATCCTGAACTGGCCTACAAATACACCGGCAAAGGCAACCTGGTTGCAGTCATTTCCGATGGCACCGCGATTCTCGGCCTGGGTAACCTCGGCCCATTGGCTTCCAAGCCAGTCATGGAAGGTAAAGGCGTGCTGTTCAAGCGCTTCGCCGGCATCGACGTTTTCGACATCGAAGTCGACTCCGAAAGCCCGCAAGCCTTCATCGACACCGTCAAGCGTATCTCCATTACCTTCGGTGGCATTAACCTGGAAGACATCAAGGCCCCTGAGTGCTTTGAGATCGAGCGCGCTCTGATCGAACAGTGCGACATTCCAGTGTTCCACGATGACCAGCACGGCACCGCAATCGTTACCGCGGCCGGCATGATCAACGCCCTGGAAATCGCTGGCAAAACCCTCGCTGACGCCAAGATCGTCTGCCTGGGCGCCGGTGCAGCGGCCATCTCCTGCATGAAATTGTTGGTGAGCATGGGCGCCAACATCGAAAACATCTTCATGGTTGACCGTACCGGTGTGATCCACTCCGGCCGTGACGACCTGAACCAGTACAAGGCTGTCTTCGCTCACGCGACCGACAAGCGCACCCTGGCTGACGCCCTGACCGGTGCCGACGTGTTCGTTGGCCTGTCCGGCCCGAACCTGTTGAGCGCTGAAGGCCTGAAATCCATGGCGGCCAACCCGATCGTGTTCGCGTGCTCCAACCCGGATCCGGAAATCTCCCCGGAACTGGCGCACGCCACCCGTGACGACGTGATCATGGCGACCGGCCGTTCGGACTACCCGAACCAGGTCAACAACGTACTGGGCTTCCCGTTCATCTTCCGCGGTGCCCTGGACGTTCGCGCCAAGCGCATCAACGAAGAAATGAAAGTTGCCGCGGCTAACGCCCTGCGTGAACTGGCCAAGCTGCCGGTTCCTCAGGAAGTGTGCGACGCCTACGGCGGTATCAAGCTGGAATTCGGTCGTGAGTACATCATTCCGAAGCCAATGGATGCCCGCCTGATCACCGTGATCTCCGATGCCGTGGCCAAGGCCGCCATCGAGACCGGCGTAGCGACCCTGCCGTATCCAAAGAACTACCCGCTGAAAAGCGTGGATGACGTGTTCAACGGCTAAGCCGTTGTAGCGCTTCAACCGAAAGCCCCGATTCGTATGAGTCGGGGCTTTTTTTTATCTGTGGCTTTTGCACCGGACGTTGATCGTTCCCACGCTCTGCGTGGGAATGCCACAAGGGACGCTCCGCGTTCCAGCTCTGGAAAGGGACGCGGAGCGTCCCGGGCTGCATTCCCACGCAGAGCGTGGGAACGATCGGCAGGCAGTAAAAAGCCCCGCACTTCTCTCGAAGGCGGGGCTTTTGCGTTGCGCTACGCGATCAGAACAGATCGATCGGCGCCGCTTCATCCGCCGGCAGCGGGCTGCCCGGCGCATTGCCGTTACCCAGCTCATTCACCGACGGTGGCGTATCTTCGGCCTTGAACAGCTCGAAGTACGCGCCTGGCGTGCCTGGGCTGGCCGCACGACCGCTGACCGGGTCAACCCGCAAGCTGAGGATGCCTTCCGGCTCAGTCTGAGTGTGAGGCGGCTTGTCCTTAAGCGCCGCAGCCATGTAGTTCATCCAGATCGGCAGCGCAACGGTGCCACCGAACTCGCGCTTGCCCAGGCTTTCAGGCTGGTCGAACCCGGTCCAGACCGTGGTCACGTAATCGGCGTTGTAGCCGGAGAACCAGGCGTCCTTGGATTCGTTGGTGGTGCCGGTCTTGCCCGCAATGTCACTGCGGCCCAAGGCCAGTGCGCGGCGGCCGGTGCCGAGTTTGATCACGTCCTCAAGCATGCTGTTGAGGATGTAGGTGGTGCGACCGTCAACGATGCGTTCGGCCACGGCCGGCGTTTGCGGCGCGGTGCCGGGTGCGGCCGGAGCTTCCCCCGGCGTCGCATTGACTGTGAACGCCTGGGCGTCGGTCGGTGCGGCGATGCCGTTGGTCGCTGTGTCGCCCTGAGGAACGCTCGGCGGGTTGGCGACGAACAGCGTGTCGCCATTGCGGCTTTCGATCTTGTCGATGATGTACGGAGTGACTTTATAGCCGCCGTTGGCGAAGGTGCTCCAGCCGGTGGCGATTTCCATTGGCGTCAGGGTCGCGGTGCCCAAAGCCAGGGACAGGTTGCGCGGCAGGTCCTGCTTGTTGAAGCCGAACTTGCTGATGTAGTCGATGGTGCGATCGACGCCCAGCGCCTGCACCAGACGGATCGATACCAGGTTGCGCGACTTGTAAAGCCCCTCACGCAGGCGGATCGGGCCGAGGAAGGTGTTGGTGTCGTTCTTCGGACGCCAGACCTTGTCCAGGTATTCATCGACGAACACGATCGGTGCATCGTTCACCAGGCTGGCGGCGGTGTAGCCGTTATCCAGCGCGGCGCTGTACACGAAGGGCTTAAAGCTCGAACCCGGCTGACGCTTGGCCTGCATGGCGCGGTTGTAGTTGCTCTGCTCGAAGGCAAAACCACCGACCAGCGAGCGGATGGCGCCGTTCTGTGGGTCAAGGGACACCAGCGCGCCCTGCGCTTGCGGAATCTGGCTGAATTTCAGCGAATTGTCCGGTTGGCGCTGCACGCGAATCAGGTCGCCGACCTGAGCCACATCCGACGGCTGCTTCGGATTGGCGCCCATGCTGTTGGTGTTCAGGAACGGACGCGCCCATTTCATGCTGTCCCAACCGATGTGTTCTTCGCCGGTGCGGGTGATCACTTGCAGACCGTTCTTGTCGACCTGCGTGACGATGGCGGGCTCAAGACCGCTGATGGTCCGCTGTTTGGTCAGTTCGGTGGCCCAGGCCTCGCGAGTCTTGCCCGGCAGACGCGATTCAGGGCCGCGATAGCCGTGACGCTGATCGTAGGTCATCAAGCCTTCGTGGACCGCAGTGTTGGCCATTTCCTGCAAGTTGCTAGGCACCGTCGTCGTGACGCGGAAACCTTCGGTGTACGCATCGCTGCCATAGCGGCCGACCATTTCGGCACGGGCCATTTCAGCGATGTACGGCGCGTTCACTTCCGGCGTCGGTACGTGATAGCTGGCGTTCAGCGGTTCGTTGATTGCGGTGGTGTAGTCGGCTTCGGTGATCTTGCCGAGTTTGTACATGCGCCCCAGGATCCAGTCGCGACGTTCCTTGCTGCGGGCCGGGTTGGCCAGTGGGTTGAAGCGCGAAGGGGCTTTTGGCAGACCGGCGATCATCGCCATCTGCGCCAGGCTGACGTCGCGAATCGATTTGCCGTAGTAAACCTGCGCGGCGGCTTCGATGCCGTAGGCGCGGTTACCCAGATAGATCTTGTTGACGTAGAGCTCGAGGATCTCGTCCTTGGTCAACTGCCGTTCGATCTGCAGGGCCAGGAGGATTTCTGTGGTTTTGCGCGAGAAACTGCGTTCGCTGGTCAGGAAGAAGTTCTTCGCCACCTGCATGGTGATGGTGCTGCCGCCGGACTGGATGTGTCCGCTTTTTACCAGCTGGGTCGCCGCACGCATCAGGCTGCTGGGATCGACACCGTAGTGGTTGGCGAAATTGTCGTCTTCAGCACTTAGTAACGCATTGATGAAGTTGGGGGGAATGTCGGCGAAACGGATCGGTGTGCGGCGCATTTCGCCAAATTCTGCGATCAACTTGTTGTCGCTGCTGTACACCCGCAATGGAATCTGCAACTGGATGCTTCGCAGAGCCTCCACAGATGGCAATCCCGGACTAAGGTAAAGAAACGCGCCGCTCAGACCAAGGAGCAGTCCGCAGAAAACGGCGACGATGGACCAACCGAAAAATTTCAGCAGACGAATCAAGGCTTTGGGATATCCAGGGCAAAGAATGAATTGGGCAACAGGGTTCAGATAACAGGGAACAACCCGCGCTTGCAGTAAAAACCGGAAAAAAACGCTGGGCATTATAAGCATTTTTCCGTCGAGGGCGTCATTTGCGCTGCTGTCAAGACGGGTGGTTTGAACGCAATGGGTATTACAGAGTCCGTAAGACACGGATAGTCATAGGGAATTGGTAGTGCTAGGACTCTTCAATAAAAAAGCCAACACGCTTCTGGGGATCGACATCAGCTCCACGTCGGTGAAGCTGCTTGAGCTAAGTCGTCAGGGCGAGCGTTATCGGGTCGAGGCCTATGCGGTCGAGCCCTTGCCCGCCAATGCAGTGGTCGAAAAAAATATCGCCGAGCTCGAAGGTGTGGGCCAGGCACTCGCGCGCGTGCTGCTCAAGGCCAAAACCAACCTCAGGAATGTCGCCGTGGCCGTCGCCGGTTCGGCAGTCATCACCAAAACCATCGAGATGGACGCAGGTCTTTCCGACGACGAGATGGAAAACCAGCTGAAGATCGAGGCCGATCAGTACATTCCCTATCCATTGGATGAAGTCGCCATCGACTTCGAAGTCCAGGGCGTGTCGGCGCGTAACCCCGAGCGGGTCAACGTGCTGCTGGCGGCCTGTCGCAAGGAAAACGTCGAGGTGCGTGAAGCTGCCCTGGCGCTGGCCGGCCTGACGGCGCGAGTGGTGGATGTCGAGGCCTATGCGCTGGAACGATCCTTCTCCTTGCTGGCGCGGCAACTGGCGGTCTCTCAGGAGGGGCTGACCGTGGCGGTGGTCGACATCGGCGCGACCATGACCACCCTTAGCGTGCTGTTCAACGGGCGGATCATCTACACCCGAGAACAATTGTTCGGCGGTCGTCAGCTCACGGAGGAAATCCAGCGTCGTTATGGCCTGACCATCGAGCAGGCGGGGCTGGCGAAGAAGCAGGGCGGCTTGCCGGACGATTACGTCAGCGAAGTCTTGCAGCCGTTTCGCGATGCGCTGGTGCAGCAGGTTTCCCGCTCGTTGCAGTTCTTCTTCGCATCCGGTCAGTACAACGCGGTCGATCACATTCTGCTGGCTGGCGGTACCGCGTCGGTTCCGGGGCTTGATCGCCTGATCGAACAGCGGCTGGGTACGCCGACCCAGGTGGCCAACCCGTTCTCCGACATGGCGTTGAGCAGCAAGGTCAATGCCGGGGCCCTGGCAAGCGATGCGCCAGCGCTGATGATCGCTTGCGGGCTCGCCCTCAGGAGTTTCGACTGATGGCGCGGATCAATCTTTTACCCTGGCGCGAAGAGCTGCGTGAAGAGCGCCGCAAACGCTTTTTGCTGGCGCTGGTCGGCGTGCTGGTGTGCTCGGTGGGCGCGATTTTTATCGCGGACCAGGTCATCAGTGGCGCCATTGACCGACAAGTGGCCCGTAACGATTACATCGGCAAACAGATTGTCGTGGTCGACGAGCGCATCAAGCAGATCAGCGACCTGAAGTCCCGTCGCCAGCAGCTCGTCGAGCGCATGCGCATCATCCAGGACCTGCAAGGCAACCGTCCGATCAGTGGGCGGATTTTCGACCAGTTGGCGCGTACCCTGCCGGACGGGGTGTATTTCACCGAAGTAAAAATGGCTGGCAAAACCCTGTCCATTACCGGCGCGGCGGAATCGAACAATCGTGTTTCGGACTTGATGCGTAACCTGGATGCGTCCGACTGGTTCGATGCACCGAGTCTCACGGAAGTCAAAGCCACCACCGCCGGGCAACTGGATCAGGCCAATGTCTTTCAGTTGACCGTCCGTCAGACTCAGCCCGCTGTTGTGGAGGCTGGCAAATGAGCCCCTCGGAATGGTTCGAAGGCCTGCGCAAGATCGACATCAACGATCTCGACACCAACAACATGGGTTCCTGGCCGCCGGCGATCAAGGCCTTGGCGGGTGTCTTACTGATGGTTTTGGTGTTGACCCTCGGGTACACCTTTTACATCAGTGATCAGGAAGATCACCTCGGACTCAAGCGTGAAGAAGAGTCGACACTCAAGGAGCAATTTGCGACCAAGGCGCACATGGCGGCGAACCTGGAGCTGTACACCCAGCAAATGAAAGAGATGGAGAACTCCTTCGGCGTGCTGCTGCGGCAATTGCCCAGCGATACCGAGGTGCCCGGGCTGCTGGAGGACATCACCCGCACCGGCCTCGGTAGCGGGCTGGAGTTCGAGGAGATCAAGCTGTTGCCGGAGGTTACCCAGCAGTTCTACATCGAACTACCGATTCAGATCACTGTGACCGGTGCCTATCACGACCTGGCGACGTTCGTCAGTGGCGTGGCCGGGTTGCCGCGGATCGTGACGCTGCATGATTTCGACCTTGCGCCGGCCGACCCCGAGGGCGGTCCGAAACTGCGCATGAGCATCCTGGCCAAGACCTATCGCTACAACGACAAGGGGTTGCAGAAATGAACCCGATTCGTTGCTTGTTGATGGTTGTATTGCTCGCCGGTCTGGCCGGTTGCGGCAACGGCAATGACGTCGGCGACCTCGACGCCTACATGAACGAGGTGCGCCTGCGGCCGCCGGGCAAGATTGAACCAACGCCGACATTCCGGTCTTACCCAACGTTCACCTACAACGCTGCCAACCTGCGCAGCCCGTTTTCCCGGCAGGTCAGGGTCGACCTGGCCGGGCAGCAGCGCGGCTCGCGCAACGTCAAGCCCGACCCCGGCCGGGCCAAGCAATACCTCGAAGGTTTCAACATCGAGCAGTTTGAAATGGTCGGCACGATCTCCAATGCCTCCGGCTCCTTTGCGCTGTTGCGCGGGGCAGGCGGGGTGCATCGGCTGAAAGTCGGCGATTACCTGGGGCGTAACGATGGACGGATCGTCGCCATCAGCGGCTCGCAAGTCGATGTGGTCGAAATCGTTCCCGACGGCGAAGGTGCCTGGCTGGAACGACCCCGGACCATCCCTTTGAAAGAGCACTCATAGTGGAACTCGAATAATGAACAGGATTTTCTCAACCCTCGGTATCTCGCTATGGATAGCGTTGCTGTCGCCGATGGTACAAGCGGCCAACCTCAAGACGCTGGATGTTGCGGCGCTGCCGGGTGACCGTGTCGAGTTGAAGTTGTCTTTCGATGGCCCGCCCCCGCAGCCCCACGGTTACACGACCGAGTCGCCCGCACGCATTGCGCTGGATTTGCCCGGCGTTGTCAGTCAGCTCAAAAGCAAAAATCGTGAACTGGGCGGCGGCAATGTCCGTAGCGCCACAGTGGTGGAAGCCAAGGACCGTACGCGGCTTATCATCAATCTGACCCAGTTGACCCCATACAGCGCACGGGTAGAGGGCAACAACCTGATCGTGGTGGTCGGGCAAGGCGCCAACAACAAAACGCCCCGACCGACTACCAGCGCACCCCGCGCCGCGATGGCAACGCCCGCCCCGACGAAAGCCTATGCGCCCGTCGGCAAGGCCATCCGCGGTGTGGATTTCCAGCGCGGTACGCAGGGTGAAGGCAACGTGGTGATTGATCTGTCGGATCCGTCCATCGCCCCGGACATTCAGGAGCGCGACGGCAAGATCATCCTCGGTTTCGCCAGAACCCAATTGCCAGAGCCGTTGCGCGTGCGTCTGGACGTCAAGGACTTCGCTACTCCGGTGCAGTTCGTCAACGCCAGCGCCACGGGCGATCGGGCCACGATCAGCATCGAGCCCAGCGGAGCATTCGATTATTCGACCTACCAGACCGACAACAAGCTGACGGTCAGCATCCGGCCGATGACCGTCGACGACCTGCAAAAGCGCAACGCCGAACGCTTTGCCTATACCGGTGAAAAACTCTCGCTGAATTTCCAGGACATCGATGTGCGCTCGGTGCTGCAACTGATCGCCGATTTCACCAACCTCAATCTGGTGGCCAGCGACACGGTGCAGGGCGGCATCACCTTGCGTTTGCAGAACGTGCCGTGGGACCAGGCGCTGGACCTAGTGCTGAAAACCAAAGGCCTGGACAAGCGCAAGATAGGCAACGTCCTGCTGGTGGCGCCGGCCGATGAAATCGCTGCGCGTGAACGTCAGGAACTGGAATCGCAAAAGCAGATCTCCGAACTCGCGCCCCTGCGTCGTGAGTTGTTGCAGGTCAACTACGCCAAGGCTGCGGACATCGCCAAGCTGTTCACGTCGGTGACCAGTGCCGAAGCGAAGATCGACGAACGGGGTTCGATCACGGTAGATGAGCGCACCAACAACATCATTGCCTACCAGACCCAGGACCGGCTGGACGAACTTCGTCGCATCGTCGCGCAACTGGATATCCCGGTGCGTCAGGTGATGATCGAGGCACGAATCGTCGAAGCCAACGTCGACTACGACAAAAGCCTCGGCGTGCGCTGGGGTGGTTCGGTGCAGAACAAGGGCAACTGGAACACCTCCGGGGTCAGTAATGGTTCGTCGACCACCATTGGTACGCCGGGCAGCACCAGCACCAACTCGCCGTTTGTCGACCTGGGCGCTGCGGGCAATACCTCGGGGATCGGCATCGCCTTCATCACCGATAACGTGCTGCTGGACCTGGAGCTGACCGCGATGGAGAAGACCGGTAACGGCGAAATTGTCTCGCAACCGAAGGTGGTCACGTCCGACAAGGAGACCGCGAAAATCCTCAAGGGCACCGAGATTCCCTATCAGGAGGCCAGCTCCAGCGGTGCCACGTCGGTGTCGTTCAAGGAGGCGTCGCTGTCCCTTGAGGTCACGCCGCAGATCACCCCGGACAACCGGATCATCATGGAGGTCAAGGTCACCAAGGATGAGCCGGACTACCTGAACAAGGTCCAGGATGTGCCGCCGATCAAGAAAAACGAGGTCAATGCCAAGGTCCTGGTCAATGATGGCGAGACCATCGTGATTGGCGGGGTTTTCTCAAATACTCAGAGCAAGGTTGTAGATAAGGTGCCATTTCTCGGTGATGTGCCGTATCTTGGCCGCCTTTTCCGGCGTGACGTGGTTTCGGAGAAAAAATCCGAGCTGCTGGTATTTCTCACTCCGCGTATCATGAATAACCAGGCGATTGCTGTGAGTCATTGATTCTGTGCGAAATTTGATTCTTGTTGGACCGATGGGTGCTGGAAAAAGCACCATCGGCCGGTTGCTGGCCAAAGAACTGCGCCTGCCGTTCAAAGATTCCGATAAGGAAATTGAATTGCGCACGGGCGCCAATATCCCGTGGATTTTCGATAAAGAAGGCGAACCGGGCTTTCGTGACCGCGAGCAGGCGATGATTGCCGAGCTGTGCGGCTGCGATGGCGTGGTGTTGGCGACCGGTGGCGGCGCGGTGATGCGCGAAGCCAATCGTCGGGCGTTGCACGCCGGTGGTCGGGTGGTCTATCTGCATGCCTCAGTCGAGCAGCAGGTCGGCCGCACCTCCCGCGATCGCAATCGGCCCTTGTTGCGCACAGCCGATCCGGCCAAGACCCTGCGGGATCTGCTGGCGATCCGCGATCCGTTGTATCGGGAAATCGCCGACCTGGTGGTTGAAACCGATGAGCGGCCGCCGCGAATGGTCGTCCTCGATATTCTCGAACGCTTGCAGCAGCTACCCCCCCGTTAATGCGTAGCGCGAAATGCGCTATCCTCGGCGTCCTGTCACGACCGCTCAAGGTTGTGGCGGATGGCTACCGAACGGCGTCACACCAGCAGACGCCGTGGACATTCGTTAACTCAAGGCAGGACGCCTGATTCCATCTTCACTGTGGGGACACATGCAGACACTCAAGGTCGATCTAGGCGAGCGCAGCTACCCGATTCACATTGGCGAAGGTTTGTTGGATCAGCCTGAGCTGCTGGCCCCGCACATCCGCGGACGGCAAGTGGCGATCATCTCCAACGAGACCGTTGCGCCGCTCTATCTCGAGCGTCTGACCCGCAGCCTCGCGCAATTCTCGGTGATTTCCGTGGTGCTGCCCGATGGCGAAGCCTTCAAGACCTGGGAAACCCTGCAACTGATTTTCGACGGCCTGCTGACCGCACGCCACGACCGCCGCACCACAGTGATCGCCCTCGGTGGCGGTGTAATTGGTGACATGGCTGGTTTCGCCGCTGCCTGCTATCAGCGCGGTGTTGATTTCATTCAGGTCCCGACCACGTTGCTGTCGCAAGTCGACTCCTCGGTGGGCGGCAAGACCGGGATCAACCATCCGCTGGGCAAGAACATGGTCGGCGCCTTCTATCAGCCGAACGTCGTGCTGATCGATACCGCGACCCTCAATACCTTGCCGGCCCGCGAACTCTCTGCGGGGCTGGCGGAAGTCATCAAGTACGGGCTGATCTGCGACGAGCCGTTCCTGACCTGGCTCGAAGAAAACGTCGATCGCCTGCGCGCCCTGGACCAGGTCGCCCTGACCTACGCCATCGAGCGTTCCTGTGCAGCCAAGGCCGAGGTCGTCGGTGCCGACGAGAAGGAGACCGGTGTTCGTGCCACGTTGAACCTGGGTCACACCTTCGGCCACGCTATCGAAACCCATATGGGCTATGGTGTCTGGCTTCATGGTGAAGCCGTCGCGGCTGGCACCGTAATGGCTTTGGAAATGTCCGCGCGACTGGGCTGGATCAGCGAGCAAGAGCGCGATCGCGGCATTCGCCTGTTTCAGCGTGCCGGCCTGCCGGTCATCCCGCCGGAAGAGATGACCGAAGCCGATTTTCTCGAACACATGGCAATTGACAAGAAAGTGATCGACGGTCGTTTACGCCTGGTGCTGCTGCGCCACATGGGCGAAGCGGTGGTGACCGACGATTATCCGAAAGAAGTTTTACAGGCCACGCTGGGAGCGGATTACCGCGCCCTGGCTCAGCTTAAAGGTTAATAAGATCCCGATGACTAGTTTGCATGCCGACGAGGCTTTCCTCGGCCATTACCAGTTGAGTCATGACCCTTTTGCTCCACGGGTGCCTGGCTTCAAATTCTTCCCGGCCCAGCGCAAACCGGTGCTGGGGCAACTGCATCATCTGGCCCGCTACAGCCAGTTGCTGCTGGTGGTCACCGGCCCGCAAGGCAGTGGCAAGACCCTGTTGCGCCAGGCCCTGGTGGCCAGCACCAACAAGCAATCGGTGCAGAGCGTGGTGGTGTCCGCCCGTGGCGCTGGCGATGCGGCCGGCGTGCTGCGTCAGGTGGCCCAGGCGCTGAACGTTGCCCAGGCAGAGGTCAACGCGATTCTGGCACAGGTCGTGCAACTTGCGCTGACCGGGCAGGAAGTCTATTTGCTGGTGGATGATGCCGAGCAGCTCGATGAATCCGCGCTGGAGGCCCTGCTGGCCCTGGCCGCTGGCGCGCCGGAAGGCCGCCCGCATGTGTTCCTGTTCGGTGAGTCGTCGCTGATTGCGCAACTGGATGCGCTGAGCCTCGAGGAAGAGCGCTTCCACGTCATCGAGTTGCAGCCTTACACCGAAGAAGAAACCCGTGAATATCTGGACCAGCGGCTCGAAGGCGCTGGTCGGGGTATCGAACTTTTCACCGCAGATCAGATCTCTGATATTCACGAAAGCTCCGACGGCTGGCCTGGCACCATCAACCAGGTTGCCCGCGATGCAATGATCGAAGCCATGATTGCCAGCCGCTCAGCGGTCAAGCGTCCAAGTATGGGGTTTAACATGCCGAAGAAACACGTATTGGCGATTTCCGCCGTCGTCGTGGTCGCGGTAGCCGCCGCCTGGTTGATGCCGGGTCGCAGCAAAGCACCGACCACCGGCGCGCCTGCCAACGAACAGGCGCAACTGCCGCTCGGCCAGGGCGCGCCACAACCCAACAGTGGCGGTGCTCCTGCCGTCGAATTCGCCGGTAATTCGCAACCGATGCCATTGCCGCTGGTCGGCAACTCGCAACCGGTCATGCGCGGACCGCTGGCCGAAGCCGCCGGTGGCATCACCGAAGGCGACGACGGCGTGCCGGTCGAAGGTTCCAGCGCTACACCGCCAACTGTGACCACCACCGCGCCACCGGCGGGCATCCAGCCTGGTCCTGCACCGACGCCTGCGCCGATGCCTGCGGCCAAACCGGCTCCAGCGCCAACTCAGGTGGCAACCGCCAAGCCAGTCCCGACTGCGCCTGCCGTGAAGCCGGCCCCAGCGCCAGCCAAGCCAGCCGTCGTGGCCACCGCCAAGCCTGTCGAGAAGCCAGCTGCCGCTCCTGCGAAAGGCGCCGGCGGCACCTGGTACGCCGGGCAGCCTACCAGCAACTACGTGGTGCAGATCCTCGGCACCAGCTCCGAAGCGACCGCGCAAAACTTCGTGAAAGAGCAGGGCGGCGAGTACCGTTATTTCAAGAAAGTGCTCAACGGCAAGCCGCTTTACGTCATCACCTACGGCAACTTCGCCAACCGCGATGCAGCCCTGACCGCCATCAAGGCCTTGCCAGCGAAGGTTCAGGCTGGTAAACCTTGGCCTCGCACTGTCGCCAGCGTCCAACAGGAACTGGCAACAACTCGCTGAAGATTCGGCGGCCTTACCCAGGCCGCCTCTCCAAGCACCTCAAAATTTCTGCAAGCGCATGCCGTCTCTCAAGACCGCGTGCCTTGTGGTGTCTGCGTTACAGTAGTCTTTGAGTCGTTGCGGTCAAAATTAAAAAAGTTTTGACTAGCACAGCAGATCGCTTTAAACCTTTCACAAATGCGACATAGATTTGCGACAGTTCGTCGTCAAATTTGTGAGCCTCTGTGTCGCTGTGTACAATGACCACCCTTTTGCCCCCGCTAAGCCGGCGAACGTTCGGCGCGGATCGCAAGTGGTTGAATTGAAAAGAAATTTGCCTCGAAAAGAGGCAGCCTGGTGAGAAAGTGTCTATGAAAGCAGGTCTGTACCAACCAGATGAATTCAAGGATAACTGCGGTTTCGGCCTGATAGCCCATATGCAGGGCGAGCCCAGTCATACCCTTTTGCAAACGGCCATTGAGGCCCTGACCTGCATGACCCACCGCGGTGGGATCAACGCCGACGGCAAGACCGGTGACGGTTGCGGCTTGCTGATTCAAAAGCCGGACGTGTACCTGCGAGCCATCGCCCAGGAAACCTTCGGCGTCGACCTGCCCAAGCAATACGCCGTGGGCATGGTCTTCTTCAACCAGGACCCGGTCAAAGCCGAAGCCGCTCGCGAGAACATGAACCGCGAGATCCTCGCTGCCGGCCTGCAACTCGTCGGCTGGCGCAAAGTGCCAATCGACACCAGCGTCCTCGGCCGTCTGGCCCTGGAGCGCCTGCCGCAGATCGAACAGGTGTACATCGGCGGTGAAGGCCTGAGCGATCAGGACATGGCGATCAAGCTGTTTACCTCCCGTCGTCGCTCGTCCGTGGCCAACGCCGCCGACACCGATCACTACATCTGCAGCTTTTCGCACAAGACCATCATCTATAAAGGCCTGATGATGCCGGCGGACTTGACCGCCTTCTATCCAGACCTCAGCGATCAGCGCCTGCAAACTTCGATTTGCGTGTTCCACCAGCGCTTCTCCACCAACACCCTGCCGAAATGGCCGCTGGCTCAACCGTTCCGCTTCCTGGCGCACAACGGCGAGATCAACACCATCACCGGCAACCGCAACTGGGCCGTGGCCCGTCGCACCAAGTTCACCAACGATTTGATGGACCTTGAAGAACTCGGCCCGCTGGTCAACCGCGTCGGTTCCGACTCCTCCAGCATGGACAACATGCTCGAGCTGATGGTCACCGGTGGCATCGACCTGTTCCGTGGCGTGCGGATGATCATTCCGCCTGCGTGGCAGAACGTCGAAACCATGGACCCGGATCTGCGGGCGTTCTACGAATACAACTCGATGCACATGGAACCGTGGGACGGCCCGGCCGGCGTGGTAATGACCGATGGTCGTTACGCGGTGTGCCTGCTCGACCGTAACGGTCTGCGTCCGGCGCGTTGGGTCACCACCACGAACGGTTTCATCACCCTGGCCTCGGAAATCGGCGTCTGGAACTACCAGCCTGAAGACGTGATCGCCAAGGGGCGTGTGGGCCCGGGTCAGATCTTTGCCGTGGACACCGAAACCGGTCAGATCCTCGACACCGACGCCATCGACAACCGCTTGAAGTCCCGTCATCCGTACAAGCAATGGCTGCGCAAGAATGCCCTGCGCATCCAGGCGACCATGGAAGACAACGACCACGGTTCGGCTTTCTATGACGTAGACCAGCTCAAGCAGTACATGAAAATGTACCAGGTCACGTTCGAAGAACGTGATCAGGTGCTGCGTCCGCTCGGCGAGCAAGGCTACGAAGCCGTCGGCTCCATGGGCGACGATACGCCGATGGCCGTGCTGTCCCAGCGCGTGCGCACGCCGTATGACTATTTCCGCCAGCAGTTCGCGCAGGTCACCAACCCGCCGATCGACCCGCTGCGTGAAGCCATCGTCATGTCGCTGGAGATCTGCCTCGGTGCCGAGCGCAACATCTTCCAGGAGTCGCCGGAACACGCCTCGCGCGTGATCCTCAGCTCGCCGGTCATTTCTCCGGCCAAGTGGCGTTCGCTGATGAACCTCGATCGTCCGGGCTTCGAGCGCGCGATCATCGACCTCAACTACGACGAAAGCGTCGGCCTCGAAGCGGCCATCCGCAACGTCGCCGATCAGGCTGAAGAAGCCGTGCGCTCTGGCCGCACCCAGGTCGTACTGAGTGACCGTCACATTGCCCCGGGCAAGTTGCCGATCCACGCTTCCCTGGCCACCGGCGCGGTGCACCACCGCTTGACCGAAAAAGGCCTGCGTTGCGACTCCAACATCCTCGTGGAAACCGCCACCGCTCGCGACCCGCACCACTTCGCGGTGTTGATCGGTTTCGGCGCCTCGGCGGTCTATCCGTTCCTGGCGTACGAAGTGCTGGGCGACCTGATCCGTACCGGTGAAGTCCTGGGCGACCTCTATGAGGTGTTCAAGAACTACCGCAAAGGCATCACCAAAGGCCTGTTGAAGATCCTGTCGAAGATGGGCATCTCGACCATCACGTCGTATCGCGGTGCGCAGCTGTTCGAAGCCATCGGCCTGTCTGAAGAAGTCTGCGAGCTGAGCTTCCGTGGCGTGCCGAGCCGCATCAAAGGTGCGCGTTTCGTCGACATCGAAGCCGAACAGAAAGCCCTGGCCGCCGAAGCCTGGAGCCCGCGCAAGCCGATCCAGCAGGGCGGTCTGCTGAAGTTCGTCCACGGTGGCGAATATCACGCGTACAACCCGGACGTGGTCAACACCCTGCAAGCCGCTGTGCAGCAGGGCGACTACAGCAAGTTCAAGGAGTACACGGCGCTGGTGGACAACCGCCCGGTGTCGATGATCCGCGATCTGTTCAAGGTCAAAACCCTGGACACGCCGCTGGACCTCAGCGAGATCGAACCGCTGGAATCGGTGCTCAAGCGCTTCGACTCCGCGGGCATCTCCCTTGGTGCGTTGTCGCCGGAAGCTCACGAAGCCCTGGCCGAAGCCATGAACCGCCTCGGTGCGCGTTCCAACTCCGGCGAAGGCGGTGAAGACCCGGCGCGCTACGGCACCATCAAGAGCTCGAAAATCAAGCAAGTCGCGACGGGCCGTTTCGGTGTGACCCCGGAATACCTGGTCAACGCTGAAGTGCTGCAGATCAAGGTCGCTCAGGGCGCGAAGCCCGGCGAAGGTGGTCAGCTGCCAGGCGGCAAGGTCAACGGTCTGATCGCCAAGCTGCGTTACGCAGTACCGGGCGTGACCCTGATTTCGCCGCCGCCGCACCACGACATCTATTCGATCGAAGACTTGTCGCAGCTGATTTTCGACCTGAAACAAGTCAACCCGAAGGCTTTGGTCTCGGTGAAGCTGGTTGCTGAAGCAGGCGTCGGCACCATCGCCGCCGGTGTGGCCAAGGCCTATGCGGACTTGATCACCATTTCGGGCTACGACGGCGGTACCGGTGCATCGCCGCTGACCTCGATCAAATACGCGGGCGCGCCTTGGGAACTCGGCCTGGCCGAAACCCACCAGACCCTGCGTGGCAACGACCTGCGCGGCAAAGTCCGGGTGCAGACCGACGGCGGCCTGAAAACCGGCCTCGACGTGATCAAGGCCGCGATCCTCGGCGCCGAAAGCTTCGGTTTCGGCACCGCGCCAATGATCGCCCTGGGCTGCAAATACTTGCGTATCTGCCACCTGAACAACTGCGCCACCGGCGTCGCAACTCAGAACGAGAAGCTGCGCAAGGATCACTACATCGGTACCGTCGACATGGTGGTGAATTTCTTCACCTACGTCGCCGAAGAAACCCGTGAGTGGCTGGCCAAGCTGGGCGTGCGCTCCCTCGAAGAGCTGATCGGTCGTACCGATCTGCTGGAAATCCTCGAAGGCCAGACCGCCAAGCAGAATCACCTGGACCTGACCCCGTTGCTCGGCAGCGATCACATTCCGGCAGACAAGCCTCAGTTCTGCCAGGTCGACCGCAACCCGCCATTCGACAAGGGCCTGCTGGCCGAGAAAATGGTCGACATGGCCACCTCTGCCATCAACGACATGAGCGGCGCCGATTTCGCCCTGGACATCTGCAACTGCGACCGTTCGATCGGCGCGCGGGTCTCCGGTGAAATCGCTCGTAAACACGGCAACCAAGGCATGGCGAATGCACCGATCACCTTCCGCTTCAAAGGGACGGCCGGTCAGAGCTTCGGTGTGTGGAACGCTGGCGGCCTGAACATGTACCTGGAAGGCGACGCCAACGACTACGTCGGCAAAGGCATGACCGGTGGGAAACTGGTCATCGTTCCGCCGAAGGGCAGCGTCTACAAGACGCAGGACAGTGCCATCATCGGCAACACCTGCCTGTACGGCGCCACCGGCGGCAAGTTGTTCGCCGCCGGTACCGCGGGCGAGCGTTTCGCGGTGCGTAACTCCGGTGCTCACACCGTGGTGGAAGGCACGGGCGATCACTGCTGCGAATACATGACCGGTGGTTTCGTCTGCGTCCTGGGCAAGACCGGTTACAACTTCGGCTCAGGCATGACCGGCGGTTTCGCCTACGTGCTCGACCAGGACAACAGCTTCGTTGACCGGGTCAACCACGAACTGGTGGAAATCCAGCGGATCAGCGGTGAGGCGATGGAAGCCTATCGCAGCCACCTGCAACGCGTGCTGAACGAATACGTCGAGGAAACCGACAGCGAGTGGGGTCGTAACCTCGCTGAAAACCTCGATGACTATCTGCGTCGTTTCTGGCTGGTCAAGCCCAAGGCTGCCAACTTGAAATCGTTGCTTTCCAGCACCCGTGCCAACCCGCAGTGATATGCGCCTGAAGAGTTTGATGAGGTTTTAACAATGGCTGAACGTCTGAATAACGACTTCCAGTTCATCGACGTCGGGCGCAAAGATCCGAAGAAGAAACTGTTGCGTCAACGCAAGAAAGAGTTCGTGGAGATCTACGAACCCTTCAAACCCCAGCATTCGGCCGATCAGGCCCACCGCTGCCTGGGTTGCGGTAACCCGTATTGCGAATGGAAGTGCCCGGTGCACAACTTCATTCCGAACTGGCTGAAGCTGGTGGCCGAGGGCAACATTCTTCAGGCCGCCGAGCTGTCGCACCAGACCAACACCCTGCCGGAAGTGTGCGGCCGGGTTTGTCCTCAGGATCGTCTGTGCGAGGGTGCCTGCACCCTCAACGACGGCTTCGGCGCGGTGACCATCGGTTCAGTCGAGAAGTACATCACCGACACGGCGTTCGCCATGGGCTGGCGCCCGGACATGTCCAAGGTCATACCGACCGGTAAACGTGTTGCGGTGATCGGCGCAGGCCCGGCAGGCTTGGGATGTGCCGACGTGCTGGTACGCGGCGGCGTGACCCCGGTGGTGTTCGACAAGAACCCGGAAATCGGCGGTCTGCTGACCTTCGGCATCCCGGAGTTCAAGCTGGAAAAGACCGTGCTGAGCAATCGTCGCGAAGTCTTCACCGGCATGGGCATCGAGTTTCGTCTGAACACCGAAGTGGGCAAGGACGTGACCGTCGAGCAACTGCTCGAAGAATACGATGCCGTGTTCATGGGCATGGGCACCTACACCTACATGAAGGGCGGCTTTGCCGGTGAAGATCTGCCGGGCGTGCATGACGCGCTCGACTTCCTGATTGCCAACGTCAACCGCAACCTGGGCTTTGAAAAGTCGCCGGAAGATTTCGTCGACATGAAAGGCAAGAAGGTCGTGGTGCTGGGCGGCGGCGACACGGCGATGGACTGCAACCGGACTTCGATCCGCCAGGGCGCCAAGTCGGTGACCTGCGCTTATCGTCGAGACGAAGCGAACATGCCGGGCTCGCGCAAAGAGGTGAAGAACGCCAAGGAAGAAGGCGTGAAATTCCTCTACAACCGCCAGCCGATTGCCATTGTCGGTGAAGACAAGGTCGAAGGCGTGAAGGTGGTCGAGACCCGTCTCGGCGAACCGGACGCCCGTGGCCGTCGCAGCCCCGAGCCGATCCCGGGCTCCGAAGAGATCATCCCGGCCGACGCCGTGGTCATCGCCTTCGGTTTCCGTCCAAGCCCGGCGCCGTGGTTCGAGCAGTTCAGCATCCAGACCGACAGCCAGGGCCGCGTTGTGGCGCCGGAACAAGGTCAGTACAAACACCAGACCAGCAACCCGAAAATCTTCGCCGGTGGCGACATGGTTCGCGGTTCTGACCTGGTGGTGACGGCGATCTTCGAAGGGCGTAATGCCGCTGAAGGGATCCTGGATTACCTGGGCGTGTAAATCTGCTTGATCGACGTCGCTCCATTCGCGGGCAAGCCTCGCTCCTACAGGGATCGCGTAAACCCTGTAGGAGCGAGGCTTGCCCGCGAAAGGGCCGGTCGCATCAACGTAGATCGAGCATGTGCAAACCGCGACAAATTGACCCGATAGACAAAAGGCACGGCTCTTGCCGTGCCTTTTGCGTCGCGCTCTGAGAAAATGCCCGCACTTTTTTTCCGGATGCCGACATGACTGCCCTGAAGAACGACCGTTTCCTTCGCGCCCTGCTCAAGCAACCCGTAGACGTCACGCCGGTATGGATGATGCGTCAGGCCGGTCGCTACCTGCCGGAATACCGCGCCAGCCGTGCCAAGGCCGGTGACTTCATGAGCCTGTGCATGAACCCGGAGTTCGCTTGCGAAGTCACGATGCAACCGCTCGACCGCTATCCACAACTGGACGCGGCGATCCTGTTCTCCGACATCCTCACCATCCCGGACGCCATGGGCCAGGGCCTGTACTTCGAAACCGGTGAAGGCCCGCGCTTCAAGAAAGTCGTCAGCACCCTGGCTGACATCGAAGCCCTGCCGATTCCTGATCCGCACAAAGACCTCGGCTACGTCATGGACGCGGTCAGCACCATTCGCCGCGAACTGAACGGTCGCGTGCCGCTGATCGGCTTCTCCGGCAGCCCATGGACCCTGGCCACCTACATGGTCGAAGGCGGTTCTTCGAAAGACTTCCGCAAGACCAAGGCGATGCTCTACGACAACCCGCAAGCCATGCACCTGCTGCTGGACAAGCTCGCGCAGTCGGTCACCAGCTACCTCAACGGCCAGATCATGGCCGGTGCGCAAGCGGTGCAGATCTTCGACACCTGGGGCGGCAACCTCTCGGCGGCGGCGTATCAGGAATTCTCCCTGGCCTACATGCGCAAAATCGTCAGCGGCCTGATCCGCGAACACGAAGGCCGAAAAGTGCCGGTCATCCTGTTCACCAAGAACGGCGGCCTGTGGCTGGAAAGCATCGCCGACGCTGGCGCTGATGCTTTGGGCCTGGACTGGACCTGCGACATCGGCAATGCCCGTGATCGCGTCGGCAGCAAAGTCGCGCTGCAAGGCAACATGGACCCAACCGTGCTCTACGCCAAGCCAGAAGCCATCCGCACTGAAGTCGGCCGCATCCTCGCCAGCTACGGCAAGGGCAGCGGCCACGTGTTCAACCTCGGCCATGGCATCACGCCGGAAGTCGACCCGGAACATGCTGGCGCCTTCCTGCGTGCGGTGCATGAGCTGTCGGCGCAGTATCACGAGTGATCGTCGCCCAATAAAAAACGCCCGGCTTATGCCGGGCGTTTTTGTGTGAGGTATCAGGTTGTACTTGATCACTGTGGGAGCGGGCTTGCCCGCGATGGCGTCATCACATACAACACCTGTGCTGGATCAACTGTTGCTATCGCGGGCAAGCCCGCTCCCACAGGTTTTTGCATCAGGCCCTTACATCGCCTAATGGCGGCAACTTCGCCAGCTTCAACGCCACCAACAGCGCAATCACCAGCAACCCGCCAATGAACAACCCGATCCCGTTCCACCCGCCCAAGTGCCAGAACACCCCGCCCGCCGTTCCCGCAATACTCGACCCGGCGTAATAGCTGAACAGGTACAGCGACGAAGCCTGCCCCTTCGCCTTGATCGCACGACGCCCAATCCAGCTACTCGCCACAGAATGAGCGCCGAAGAAGCCGAAGGTGAAGATCAGCATCCCGATGATCACCACCGGCAGCGGCGTCAACATGGTCAGTGCAAGGCCTGCGAGCATCAGCGCGATCGTCGCCCATAGCACTTTGCGACGGCCGAGTTGGTCGGCCAAGGCGCCGATTTTCGCCGAGCTGTAGATACCCGACAGGTACACCACCGACAGCAGACCGACAAAGACCTGGTCCATGTGGTACGGCTCGGCCAGCAAGCGATAGCCGATGTAGTTGAACAGGGTGACAAACGCGCCCATCAGCACAAACGCTTCAAGGAACAGCAGCGGCAAACCGGCGTCGCGAAAGTGCATGGTGAAGCCATCAACCAGACTGCGCGGGTGCAGCGAGCGGGCGCGGAAGTTGCGTGATTCGGGGAGGATTTTCCAGAACACCGTCGCCGCGATCAGCGCCAGACCGCCGATCACCAGCATTGCCGTGTGCCAGCTGACGAAGTCGATCAGCACGCCGGTGATCAAGCGGCCGCTCATCCCGCCAATCGCGTTGCCGCCGATGTACAAGCCCATCGCCAAGCCGATGTGCTGCGGGTGAATCTCTTCGCTCAGGTACGTCATGGCGACCGCCGCCAGGCCGCTCAACGACAACCCGATCAACGCACGCATCACCAGCACGCCTTGCCAGCTCGGCATCATCGCGCTGGCCATGGTGCACAGCGCGGCGGCGAACAAGGCCGCCACCATCACCGGTTTGCGTCCGACCCGGTCGGAAATCGGGCCGGTGATCAGCAACCCGATGGCGAGCATGCCGGTGGCCACTGACAGGATCAGGCTGCTCTGCGCCGCATTGATCGAGTACTCGTGGGACAGCAGCGGCATCATCGGCTGCACGCAGTAGAGCAAAGCGAAAGTCGCAAAGCCGCCGGAGAACAGCGCCAGCACCGTGCGCATGAACATCGGCGTGCCTTTCTCGATGTAGATCTCTTTCAATTCGGCGACAACATCGTCCACCGCGGCGGGCGGAACTTCATGGGCAAGGGGGGCGACAGCAGTTTTCACTTCGGACCTCGGAGGGCGCAGCCGGTCAGGCAATGAAAAAAGCATATAGCTGCCTAATGATTCAATCCAATATATTGTTCGACCTGTTTGATAGGTTTTACGACCTAATGGAGTTTTCATGGAATTGCGTCACCTGCGCTACTTCATCGCTGTCGCCGAGGAGCTGCACTTCGGCCGCGCCGCCCAAGTGCTGGGCATCTCGCAACCACCCCTGAGCCAGCAGATTCAGGCGCTGGAACAAGAGGTGGGGGCGCGGCTGTTCGAGCGAACCAATCGTCGGGTCGAACTCAGCGAAGCCGGTCGCTTGTTTCTGGAAGAAGCGCGGCTGGTGCTGGCGCAGGTCGATAAAGCGGCTGATGTGGCACGGCGTGCGCAGCTGGGTGAGTTGGGCGAACTGAAAATTGGCTTCACCTCGTCGGCGCCCTTTAACTCGACCATCCCCCAGGCAATTTTCTCGTTTCGCCAGCGCTTCCCGGCCGTGCATTTGAACCTGCGGGAGATGAGCAGCACCCAAGTGGCCGACGCGCTGGTCGATGAGTCGATTGAAGTCGGCATCATGCGACCGCTGGGGTTGCCGGATTCCCTCAGCGTCGTAGAACTGATGCGTGAGCCGCTGGTGGCAGTGCTCAGCTCCAAGCATCCGCTGGTCAACGGCAGTGAAGAAGGCTTGTTCCTGTCGGCATTGGCCCTCGAACCGTTCGTATTTTTCCCACGCAGTTATGGCAGTGGTCTGTACGCACAGTTGCTCAGCCTGGCCCGCGATGCCGGTTTTAGCCCGCACTTCGCACAAGAGGCGGGCGAGGCGATGACCATTATCGGGTTGGTGGCGGCGGGCTTGGGCGTGTCGGTGTTGCCGGCGTCTTATCAGCGGATGCGTATCGACGGGGTAGTGTATCGGCCATTGCTCGATCCGGAAGCGGTGTCGGCGGTGTGGCTGGTGCAGCGCAAGGATCAGAAATCACCGATGGCCAAGGCGTTTGTGGAGTTGTTGACGAGGAAGGTTGAGCCGTTGAAGTCGTGACTGTTTTGCGATCATAGAATTACGGCTGATTGAAATTCCTGGTTGAGCAGGTGTGGCTCAAGAGCTACACTCGCTGCATGACCGAAATCCTTCGAAGCTCAACATTTTCCGGCTGGCTATTGAAGCTGGCCGACAGCCGCGCCAGGATGCGTATTCAGGTGCGAATCGATCGTATGGCCGATGGGCAATTCGGTGATGTGAAAGGCATCGGGGAAGGGTTGAGTGAAATCCGCATAGATTACGGCCCCGGTTATCGGGTCTACTTCATGCAGCAAGGTCGTCAGTTAGTCATCCTCCTTTGCGGAGGTGACAAAAGCAGCCAAACACGTGACATCAAACAAAGCCAGGCTCATTGCAAAATCCTGGCAGGAGCAAAACCCATGACCGAACAATTCACTCGCTGGGACTCTGCCGAGTACCTCAAGACCGAAGAGGACATGGCCAATTATCTTGACGCTAGCATGGAAGAGGCGGGAGATGATCCAGCATTTATCGCCAGAGCACTCGGGACTATCGCGCGTGCTCGGGGCATGACCCAGGTCGCACGGGATGCGGGGCTCTCTCGGGAAAGCCTTTACCGTGCACTTTCGGGTGAAGGCAATCCGGAGTTCGGTACCATTCTTAAAGTTATGAAGGCTTTAGGACTGAAGTTACACGCAAGTACATGAGTCAAAACAAAAAAAGACGACTAGTGGTGTCTTGAGCAATACTCCCCCCGTTCCCGAATGGGGCTTGTGAGACTCTGAGGATCCTGGGTAACCAGCCATCGCAGAGCCGGACAGGTACAGGGCGATGACAAGCCAACCTGTTTGTGAAGGGGCGCCGAAAGGCGCCCTTTGTCGTTCTGAAGTGGCCGCCTCAGTCAACCTGCACCAGATCCCCACGCAATGCCACCCCGGACACCACCGCCTTAAGTGCCTCCAGCCCGGGTCTCTCCCCGTCGTCACTGCACTGGTATTTCCCGGTGTCTTTACTCAGGTCGCGCTTGTTGATACCCGCAATATTGATCACGGCATTGGCACCGGCCTTTTTGGCTTTGCTCTGCAAGGTCGCCAAGGTCGATTGCAACGCCCAGTAGCAGGAATCCTCAGCGGATTTGTCTTCGTTGTCGTCGGCTCTTCGGCTGCTGCTCACCGCATTCAGCTTGCGCACCTGCGTCGGCAGCGCTTCTCCCGCCAGGTAGAACTTGACGCTGCCGTCCAGCAGGCCGACTTCGGTGGCGCGTTTCACGCCTTCCTGGAAGTCCTGGTAGGTGGGTTCATAGGCGCCTTGCGACGCGAAGACTTGATCAGCGTCCGGGTCGGAGGCCAGTTGCTTGACCACGTCGTCGCGCAGGTAGTTGATCCAGCGGTTGTAGGTGCCGTGGATCCTGCCGTCCTTGTAGTCCAGGCCGCGGCTGTCGCGGTAGTCCATTTCGAACGAGGTGGAGGTGTAGGGGATGTCGATTTCGGCGTGGTGCCGGTCGCGCACGGTGATGGCCGCTTTGATCATGCCAGGGCGCGCCGACTGCACGGTCCATCGGCGCTCGATCAGAGCGGTGACGATGGCGCGACTCATTCGGTCATCGCTCATGCCCTTGTCGCCGGGGAAGTTTTCCTTGGCGGTGTACACCGGGCTGGTGCAGCCACTCAGCGTAACGGCCAGGGTGAATACTGCGCCGATGCGCTGAAACCGAGTCATTCCCTTCACTCCAGACGTTTTTTCAGATCAGTGCCAGCGACGGAAAATCAACGAGGTGTTGACGCCACCGAAAGCGAAATTGTTGTTCATCACGTACTCATTACTCATCTGGCGGAACTCGCCACGCAGGTAGTCGAGCTTGCCGCAGTGCGGATCGACCTCGTCGAGGTTGAACGTGTGCACGTACAGGTCGCGGTTCATCATTTCGATGCTGAACCAGGACTCCAGCGCACCGCAGGCGCCCAGGGTGTGACCGAGGAAGCTCTTCTGCGAACTGATCGGCATGTGCTCGCCGAACAACGCGCTGGTGGCTAGTGTTTCGGCAATGTCGCCCTGTTCTGTCGCCGTGCCGTGACCATTGACGTAGCCGATGTCTGAAGGCTGCAGCCCGGCGTCTTCCAGCGCCAGTTCCATGGCCCGGCGCATGGTGACCTGTTCTGGACGGGTGGTGTGCTGGCCGTCGGCGTTGCTGCCGAAGCCGACGAGTTCGGCATGGATGTGCGCACCGCGTGCCAACGCATGTTCAAGCTCTTCGAGCACCAGCATGCCGCCGCCTTCACCGATCACCAGCCCATCGCGGCCGCTGTCGTATGGGCGTGGGGAAGTCTGCGGCGCATCGTTTTTCAGGCTGGTGGCGTAGAGCGCGTCGAAGACCATGGCTTCGGTCGGGCACAGCTCTTCGGCGCCGCCGGCGAGCATCAATGGCAAGCGACCAAACTTGATCGACTCGTAGGCATAACCGATGCCCTGGCTGCCGCTGGTGCAGGCGCTGGACGTCGGGATCAGCCGGCCGGTGAGGCCGAAGAAGATGCTGATATTCGCGGCGGTGGTGTGCGGCATCATCCGCACGTAGGAGTTGGCGTTCAGGCCTTCGGCCACCGAGTTGAGCAGCATGTTGCCGAACGCCTTGATCTCGTCGGTGCTGCCGGTAGAGGAGCCGCAGGCGACGCCCATGCGCCCATCCTTGATGATCGGGTTACCCAACAGTCCGGCGTCGGCCAGCGCCTGCTCAGATGCGCCGACCGCCAGACGCGAGACCCGGCCCATGCTGCGCAGTTGCTTGCGGGTCCAGTGACTCGGGACTTTAAAGTCGTCGATGGGCCCGGCCAGACGCGTGTTGAGTTCGGTGAACCGATCCCACTCGTCCATCCGCCGAATACCGCTGCGGTTGGCCGCGAAGTGGCCGGCGATGGTGTTCCAGTCGCTGCCCAGTGAGGTGATGCCGGCCATGCCGGTGACGACGACGCGCTTCATCAGCAAAGGCCTCCGTTGACGGCCAGAACCTGCCGGGTGATGTACGAGGCTTCCGCCGACATCAGGAAATTCACCGCGCCGGCCACCTCTTCCGGGGTGCCCATGCGCTGTGCGGGAATCATTTTCATCAGTTCTTCCACCGGCACGTTTTCGTCCAGCATGGCTGTGTCGATCAGGCCGGGTGCGACACAGTTGACGGTGATTTTGCGCTTGCCCAGTTCGATCGCCAACGCTTTCGCTGCGCCGATCAAACCGGCCTTGGAGGCGCTGTAGTTGACTTGGCCACGATTGCCGATCAACCCGGAAACCGAGGTGATGCAGACAATCCGCCCGGCCGCGCGACGCCGGATCATCGGCATCATCACCGGGTGCAGCACGTTGTAGAAACCGTCGAGGTTGGTGCGCATCACCACATCCCAATCATCCTCGCTCAGCGCCGGAAAAGCACCGTCGCGCGTCAGGCCGGCGTTCAGCACCACGCCGTAATAGGCGCCATGAGCTTCCACGTCGGCTTCGAGAATGGCTTTGCAGCTGGCACGGTCGGAGACGTCGAATTGCAAAATTCGAGCATTGCGCCCCAGCGCCTGTATTTCGCCCTGAACGGTGATGGCGTCGGCCAGGCCGCTGCGGCAATGCAGCACGATGTCGTGCCCGGCCTGGGCCAGACGCAATGCGATGGCGCGGCCGATGCCGCGGCTGGAACCGGTGACCAGTACGGATTCAGTCATGGCTGGCTCCTTGGGATTCATGAAGGTATTGAGCGGCCTGAGGCGGGCGGAACACGTTCAGGCGGGCGGTGGCGTGAATGCCGGGGGCGTTGATGTGGCATTCGAACACGCCCATGCCGTTGTCGTCTTCCAGCGAGCGCAACCCGTGGATGATCAGCTCGGTGCCCGCCGGGAAGTGCTCCACGTTGCATTCGAATTTTCGGGTGCCAAGCAAGAAGCCCAGCGCCACCGCATCACCGCGCTGGCGCGCATGGCAACCGGCGTAGGCCGCGACGCTCTGGGCCATCAGTTCGATGCCGACCCACGCCGGCAGGCTGCCGTCGGGACGGTTGAACAGGCCACCGGGCTTGACGGTGAGACGGGTGTGAATCTGCTCGTCATCGAACGCCAGGATCTGATCGATGAGGATCATGTCGCCAGCGTGCGGCAGCAGCTCGGCGAGCGGCCAGTCAATCATGGGGCGTCTCCGATAATCAGGCTGACGTTGTTGCCACCGAAGGCAAAGGAATTGCTCATCAGGTAGCGAGGTGCAATGGACGTCAGGCGATGGGGCGGGGTCACCCACTGCAAGGCCGGCAAGTCGGGGTCGGGCTGACCGTCCCAGACATGCGGCGGCAAAAGGTTTTCCAGGTTGTCCGCGCTCAGGCTCAACCAGCAGAACGCCGCTTCCAGGGCGCCGGCAGCGCCGAGCGTATGTCCGGTCATCGGCTTGGTGGAAGAGCAGGGCACGCCATGCGGGAACAGGGCCGAGACCGCCAGGCTTTCCATCGCGTCGTTGTGTTGGGTCGCGGTGCCGTGCAGGTTCAGATAGCCGATTTGATCGGGTTGCAAATTCGCGCGGTTCAGGGCTTTGCTCATCGCTTGCAGGGCGCCCCGGCCGGTCGGTTCCGGCGCCGAGATGTGGTGCGCATCGGAACTGGCGCCGCTGCCGAGCAGGGCAATCGGTTGCCTGTCACCGGCCTTTTTGCTCATCAGAAACAGCACGGCGGCTTCGCCGATATTGATGCCGTTGCGGTTGACCGAAAACGGGTTGCAGCGCTGCTCGGACACCGCTTCCAGGGCCGAAAAGCCGTTGAGGGTCAGTTTGCACAAACTGTCGACGCCGCCGCACAGCACGGCATCGCACATACCCAGATCCAGCAGCCGCTGGGCACTCATCAACGCCCGGGCGCTGGAAGTGCAAGCAGTCGAGATCACATACGCCGGGCCGCTCAATTGCAGCCAGTCGGCGAGGAAATTTGCCGGCGCGCCGAGTTCCTGCTGCTGATAGTCGTAATCGGCGGGGAATTCATGTTCGCGAATGTAATGGGCCAGGCCACGGCTGGCCTCATCGATGCCGGAGGTGCTGGTGCCCAGGATCACACCGATTCGATCACGGCCGTAAGTCTGGATCGCTTGATCAATGTCATCGCGAATTTGCAGCGCGGCTTCCAGCAGCAGTTGGTTGTTGCGGCTGCTTTGCTCGGCCAGTTCCGGCGGGATCGGGGCCAGTTCGCCACGCACCGACGCCACCGGTAAAGATCGCTCCGGCACCCAGCCGGATTCGCTGCGCATGCCGGAGCAATCGCCGGCAAACAGGTTGCGGGCGACTTCCTGTTTGTCGCGACCCAGGGCGCAGATCACCCCGAGGGCGTTCAGATAGGCGGTCATGGCGTTTCCCCGCTCAGGGGCGTCACCAGGTACTTCGGACCTTTAGGCAGGTTCAACTCAAATCTCAGGTGTTGCGAGTAATGCACGTCCCAGCGAGCGGGCAGGGAGCGTTGCGAGCCATGTTGCCAGGCGTCGGGGTAGTTGCTCTGCAATTCGCCTTGCGGGGTCAGCGCGAACAGTAACGCGGCGAACAATTCCCTTGCTTCCGGATTCGGTGGCAGCAGGCCGTCGGCTTGCCACTGGCCATCGATCAGTTTCTGGCGTGCCTGCGGAATACCCAGCAAGTCCATCATGGACCAGCGAATGCCCGGGCCTTCACGCGCGATCACCAGCACCCAGTCCTGACGCTGATCAGCCAGCAGGCGCTGAATGTGCAGTTGTTGCGGCAACGGCAGGTTTTCGGTTTGCCCGGGCAGCGGCGCCTGGCTGGCGCAAGCGCTCAGTAGCAGAAGGCAACCCAAAAGCAGGTAACGGATCATGTGACATCTCTTGCGCAAAGTTCGGACAACACGCGCAGCCGCCGCTTGGGTTCGCTGACGAACGGATTGCGCTCGTCCCAGGCATAACCGGCGAGGATCGCACTGATCATACGGCGGATATCCGCTGAGCTGCCTGGATGGTAAATCACATCCTGGAAAGTCCCCGCGTACCAGCCTTCGACGTAGCAACGGAACGTGTCGACGCCACGCTTGAGCGGTGCGGCGAACTCGGTCTGCCAGTCGACGCTTTCACCTTGCAGTTGCCGATGCAAAACGCCGGCAGCCATGCTGGCCGAGCGCATGGCGATGGTCACGCCGGAGGAAAATACCGGGTCGAGGAATTCTGCGGCGTTGCCGAGCAACGCAAAGCCCGGGCCGTGCAAGGTTTTGACGTTGGCCGAGTAACCGCCGATGGTGCGGGCCGGCGTGTCCCACACGGCGTTTTCCAGGACGCCGGCCAGGCTCGAGGTTTCAGCGATGAAGCCGCGCAGGCAATCGTCCAGATTCTCCATGCGGCCTTCGAAGTGTTCGGCGGCCGCGACCACGCCCACCGAGCACCGGCCGTTGCTGAACGGAATGGTCCAGAACCAGATGTCGCGATGGGTCGGATGGGTGGTGATAAGGATCTTTTCGCGCTCAAAGGTCGGGCTGTCGATGTGGTCTTCGATGTGGGTGAACACCGCCTGACGCACCGGGAAATTCGACGGAGCTTCAAGGTCCAGCAGGCGTGGCAACACGCGACCGTAGCCGCTGGCATCGAGCACAAAATCAGCTTCGACACGGTACTGGCTGCCATCCTCGCGAAGCACATCGAGCTGCGGCTTCGGCAGGTCGAAATCGGCGCTGACGATGGCTTCGCCGTAGCGCACTTCCACGCCTTGCAGCGCGGCCTGATCGGCCAGCAGTTTGTCGAAATCGGCACGCTGGACCTGGAAAGTGGTCGGCTTGCCGTTGCTGAAGGTATCGCCAAAATCAAAGGCGCTGTAGTGCTCGCCCCAGGCGAACGCGGCACCGTTTTTCATCTGGAACCCGGCGGCGTTCACGGCCTCGAGCATGCCGGCTTCTTCGACGAAATCCAGGCAGTGCGACAACAGGCTTTCACCGATGGAAAACCGTGGGAAGTGCTGGCGTTCGATCATCAGCACATCGTGGCCTTTGCGCTTGAGCAGCGCGGCGGCAATGGCGCCCGAAGGACCTGCGCCAATGACAACAACCTGGCGACGTTCCATTTCAACTGTTGGCACGGGGGCTCCTTGCCGGGGCGGCGATATTCAAAGGGGTTTGGTGCATGCCGGCGAGTGCCGGCAGCAGTGTGGCGATCAGGCCCATCACCATCAGCGCGAAGTACAGCGCCGGGCTGATCAGCTGTTGTTGCAGCAGCAGGTTGAGAAAGACGATCTCACTCAAACCGCGAATATTGAGCAGCAGGCTTTCGCGCCAGCGACTGGCGCCTTCAAATGAAGCGCCGGCCCAGCCGAGGCCGAGCCAGTTGCCCAGCAGTTTGCTGGCAATCGGCAACAGCAGCAGCGCCGCCAACTGCACCCAGCCGAGACTGGCCATGGCCGCGTGGACATTGATCTGCACGATGCCGAAGGTGAGGATCAGCGGGATGGCGATCCAGGTTTGCAAACGGTTCATCCAGATCGCCGGCAACGGCAACACCAGCGGCACTTTCAGCGCGGCCATGCACAGCAGATAACCGATGCCGAAAATCAGTGCATTGAGCTTGAAGTGTTCGGCGACCACCAGCAGCGCAAAGAAGCAGCCGCTGTGCAGCAACGGTTGGCGCAAACCCAGCAAACGCAGGAGCAACGGCAGGCAGGCGCCGGCCAGCGGCAGCAGCAGACTGCTCAGGTGCAGGCTGCCTTGGGCAAAGCCGAACAGCGTCCAGCACGTGAGGTCGATGAGGATCGCGGTTTGCACCAGCCGACGGGTCGCAGCGGGTGGGTAGTTGATGTATCTCAGGTACAAAAACAACACCGGAATGGCGGTGATGGCGAACACCAGGCCGACCGCCAGCGAGCTGATCCATGGTTGCGGCGGCAACAGCCACACCGCTGTCGCCAGCCCACAGGCGAACGGAATGCAAAAACTCGGCAGGGCGATTTTCAGGCTTTGGCGATCCAGCCGCAGATCGATCACATCGCTGAGGATGTTTCCCAGCAACAAGGCAAAACCGAGGCTGTAGAGGTTTTTCAGCCAAACCGGCGAGATCAGTTCGGCGCCGCTGAGTTGCCAGCCCGGTTCGATCCAGAAGTACATCAGCAGCGGCAGACCGAAGGTCGCCAGCAGCAACTGGCTGACGATCGGGATCAGGCCGAAGCGACGACCCACGTGGGTGGCCACGGCGAACATCGTCAGGGCCATCAGCCAAAACAAGGCGATCATCATGCTGCTGGCTCCACGACGGCGGCGGCATGCACTTGGCGTCCGGCCCACGGCGCCAGGATGAAACTGAAGGCCAGGCCGAGGCTCACCGACAGACCGAAATTGCTCACTGCCGGCGTGCTGGACACCGCCAGCAGACCGAACGAAAGCCATGTGGTCACCGCTGCCAGCAAGGTGCCCAGCAGGCTCACGGCAGCACCGCCGACCTGTTCGCGCATGAGGATCGCGTAATCGACACTGATTGCCGTCACCAGCAGCAGGCCAAACAGGCTGAACAGCGTCAGCGGCTGACCCAGCCAACCGAGACTGCCCAGGCTGCACAGCGCGGCCAGCAAGGGCAGCGAGACGATGCGCAGCGCCCCACCGAAGCCAAAGGGCAGGATCAGCACCAGCACGATCAACACGCAGGAGGCGAGTTTCAGCTCCGCCGCGCTGATCTGTGTCGCCGCGAAAACGCTGTTCAGTTCACCGAGACGGTCGACCAATTCGACGCCCGGCAAGTCCAGCGCCTGTACGCGTAGCAGCGAAGGGTTGTTCAGGCCTTGCAGGCTGACCATCGCCGCCACGCCGTCATCGGTCGGCCCCAGCCACAGGGTGCGATAAGGTTCCGCCAGCGGACCGACCAGCGCGGCGTCGATGTCTTCGGCGGGCAGCGTCTGCAACGTTGCAAGCTCGGCTTGCAGCGCTTCTGCCGGCACGCCGAGGTCGAGCAAGGGCTGCCAGAACTGTGGCAACTTGCTCAACGCTTCGCGCACTTTGCGCTGCTCGCTCGGCTGGCTGACCAGTTGATTGAGCGACAGGTATCCCTGGAGTTTTTCCAGGTTGACCAACTGATCCAGCCGCTCGCTGAGTGCGGTCTGGCGTTCGAGCAGTTCCTGCTGATTAGCCGCGCGCACCAGGAAGAACTGGCTGGTTGGCTGATAACCGGTGATGCGCGCAATGGTCCGGGCTTCGTCGGTCAATTGCTGCGGTGCGCCGATCCACTGGCGGATATCGTTTTTGCTGTCGAGTTGCAACAGACCGCCGACGCAGAAAGCAATCAACAGCGCCAGCAACACCGGCGTGCTCACGTGTTTGAGCAGCGCTTCGCGCAGGTTCAGCAAACACTCGCTGACGCGCAGCGGCCATCGCGCCGGTCGCAGGTTCACGCCCTTGAGCAGCGCGGGTAGCAAGCACACTGCGGACAAATAGGCGCCGAGCAGGCCGGCGGCGGAGAACACGGCAATCTGGGTCAGGGCCGGGAACGGCGTCCAGGCCAGGGCCAGGTAGCCGATGCAACTGGTGATCAGGCTCAGCGTCAGGCCAGGCAGGGTCAGGCGTAACGCCGGCCAGCTGTTCCAGGGTTTCATGCTCCAGCTTTTCGACAGGTAATGCAGCGGGTAATCGACGGCCACGCCGATCAGGCTCGAACCCAGCACCAACGTCATCACATGCATGTGACCGAACAGCGCCACGCACGCCACGCCGCCGAACAGCATCCCCACCAACACCGGGACAAACGCCAGCAAGACACGCCAGCGCCGGAAGGCCAGCAACAGCAGCAACAGAATGCCGACGGTGGCGCCGCCACCGACCCACGTCATCTCGCGGGTGGCTTGTTGCTGACCGCTGGCCGCGTACAGCAGACCGCTGGCGGCGAGCAGTTGCACATCGGCCTGGGCGGCTTCTTCGCGGCTGCGTTCAAGCAGGTCAGCCACTTGCAGTGGCAGGTTCATGTCGAAGGCGTTGCCCGTGGTTTTGGCTCGCAGCAACACCCAACTCTTGCCGTCGGCATCGGCCACCAGCGCACCGCTGCCGATGTCCAGTTGCACGGCGCCATGTTGCGGCTGGCTGTTCTGGATGCGCCCGGTCAGCCCGAGCCAGTCATCCTGGCTCGGCACCAGGCTGAAGCCGGTGAAAGGGTCGAACAGGGCTTGCACCCGCTGCTGGATAAAGGCGTCGGGATGTTCGATCAGCTGCTGCCGATCCATCGCCGAGAGCATCGACAGTCGGCCTTGCAGCAGTTGCGTGCGCAGCGCCGGCAAGTCGGCTTGCAGGTTCCACTGAACCTTCTCGAACAAACCGCTGGCCTGCCACTGCTCGCCCAGTCTCTGCGCCATGGCGATGGCTTGCGGGCGATCTTTATGGCCCACCAACACCAGCATTTCCCGGTTCAGCGGTTCTTGCATGCGTTGTTCGGCGCGCAGTTCCAGCGCGTCCGGCGTTGTGCCCGGCACCAGCTCCATCAGGTTGGCCGACAGCGGTGCGCCGTCGCGCCATTGCCAGCCGGCGAGCGCGAGCACCGCCAGCAGGAGGATCAGGAACAGCCATGGAAGTCTGCGTTCACTCGGCAAAGTCATGTTGCTCCGCGTCGCTCAACGGTTGGGTGCTGGTGCTGTCCTGCATGCGCAACAGCGTGCTGTCGCCCTGGGTTTCCAGCAGTTCGATGCTGTGCACCAATTGGCTGCCGGTGATGTTGATCTGGTTGAACACCTGCTTGAGCAGCAATGAGCGCGGGATCAGCGTCAGTTTCCAGTTCTGCGCGTCGCCGCTCAGGGACAGTTCGAAGTCTCTTTGCAATCCGCTGCTGTCGCCTTGCAGTACAGCGAGGAACAAACGGTTCTGTTCGGCGCCGGCGCTTTTGCTCGGGAGCATTTGCCAACCGCTGGCGTCACGGCGGGCAATGCCTTTGCCGGTGATGCGGTAATCCTGTTGCAGCGGGGTCTTCAGCAACCAGAGCAAGCCGTGGTTTTTCGCGAGGACGAAGGTGCCCTTGCTGGTCAGCGGCTTGGGTAACGCGCGCAGGTGTTTTTCCTGGATGAAATTGCCGTGGATCACATCGGGTTTGGCCAGTTGATCGCTGAGTTGTTGCAAATCGAAGGCGTGAGCAATCGAAGACAGTCCGAGCAGCGCCAATGCGCCGAGGTATTTGAAAAACGGGTTCATGCCAGCATCCTTTCAACGGCATCGGTAAAGATCTTCGGCGAGGCCAGCTGCATCTCGCGGCTGCTCATGTCGACGGCCACCTGTACGGAACTGGCGCGGGTCAATCGCTCACCGGTTTGCAGGTCGCTGATCAGGTAATTGATCTTCAGACGGTTCTCCCACTCCACCAGATTGGCCCGCACGTTCAGCTTCTGGCCGAACACGGCGCCGCGCACATAGCGCAATTGCAGGTCAATCACCGGCCAGGCGTACCCCGACTCGACCATGGCGGTGTAGTTGTGGCCGATCTTGTCCAGCAGCGCACAACGGGCGACTTCCAGGTATTTGACGTAATGGCCGTGCCAGACGACGTTCATGGTGTCGACGTCAAAGAACGGCACGAGGATTTCCGTATCGGTGTGAAGCACTCCCTTGCTACGCATGCAGCCTCCAGTGTTGCTCGGCGATGCGTTGCAGGCACAGGCGCAATTCGCCTTCCAGCGCGCGGTCTTCGATGACCGGCGGGAACTCTTTGGCCAATTCTTCGTGCATCGCGGCGAGGGCGGGTGGCAACGGTCGCGCGTCCTCGGCCTTGCTGCGCAGCCACACGCCTTGGTTGGCGGCGAGCAAAGTAGCGGCGGCGACCTGTTCGGTCAGCTCCAGCACACGGATCGCATCGCGGGCGGCGATGGTGCCCATGCTCACCTTGTCCTGGTTGTGGCACTCGGTGGAGCGCGAGAAGACGCTGGCCGGCATGGTGTTTTTCAGCGCTTCGGCGGTCCAGGCACTGGTGCCGATCTGTACGGCCTTGAAGCCGTGATTGAGCATCGCGCGGTCCGCCGTGGCGCCGGACAGGTTGCTCGGCAAACCATGGTTGTAACGCTCGTCCACCAGCAGCGCGAGTTGCCGGTCCAGCAGATCGGCTACGTTGGCCACCAGGTTTTTCAGGCTATCCATGGCGAACGCAATGTGGCCGCCGTAGAAGTGCCCGCCGTGCAGCACGCGTTCGGCCTCGGCGTCGATGATCGGGTTGTCGTTGGCGCTGTTGAGCTCGATCTCGATGAACGAACGCAGCCAGTTCAGGCTGTCGGCCAGAACGCCGAGCACGTGCGGCGCACAACGCAGGGAATAACGGTCTTGCAGGCGATGCAGCGGTGCCGTCGGCGCGTCGATCGCCAGATCCTTGCGCAGCCACGCGGCGACTTGCATCTGCCCCGGATGCGGTTTGGTGGCGAACAGGCGCTCGTCGAAGTGCTCGGGGTTGCCTTGCAGGGCGACCACGTTCAACGCGGTGATGCGGGTGGCCAGTTGCAGCAGATAATCGGCGCGGGCGTAGGCCAGACACGCGAGGCCGGTCATCACGGCGGTGCCGTTCATCAGCGCCAGGGCTTCTTTCGGGCGCAGCACCAGCGGTGTCCAGCCGAGTTCGTGGTGAACATCGGCGGCTTGGCGACGTTCGCCACGGAACATCACTTCGCGCTCGCCGGACAAGGTTGCGGCGACGTAAGAGAGCGGCGTCAGATCACCGCTGGCGCCCACCGACCCTTCTTCCGGGATCAGCGGCAGGATGTCGTGTTCGAGGAACGCCTGAAGGCGCTCCAGCAGTTCCACGCGCACCCCGGACACGCCGTGGCACAGCGACTGCAAACGCGCCGCCAGGACGGCGCGAGTGGCCTGGGCGTCGAGCAATTTGCCCAGGCCGCAGCCGTGGAACGTGTACAGATGACGGGGCAACGCCTCGACGTGATGCAGCGGCACCGCGACCACGCAGGAGTCGCCGTAACCGGTGGTCACGCCATAAATCACGCCTTCCTTGTCCAGCAGGGAATCGAGGAATCGCGCGCCCTTGGCAATGCGTTCGCGGTACGCAGGGTCGCTTTGCAACTGCGTCGGCACCTGACGGTTGGCCGCGGCCAGCACGTCTTCGATGCGCAAAGGGAGTTCGCCGAAGGTTACCGGCTCAAGCGTTGGCGTCGTCATCGGTCTTCCAGAAAGGGTAAAAGTTGAACCATTGTTGGGGCGCTTCAAGGCAATAGTGACCCAGGCGTTCGGCGTAGCGGGAGGCCCACTGATGAATGACCTGTTCGCGGTCGCTGCGTTTCCACACCACGGCCTCGGCAAACGGCTCGAGGGTGACTCGATATTGGCCCGACGGTTTCTTCAGGCACATCAGCAGATTGATCGGGCATTTCAGCAAGCCGGCCAGCAGCCACGGCCCTTGCGGAAACGCGGCCTGATGACCGAGGAAGTCAACGGTCACGCTACGTCCGCCATGCAGGGGCACACGGTCGCCGGCAATCGCCAGCCACTCGCCGCGCTCCAGGCGTTCATGCAGTTGCAGCATGATCACCGGGTCCAGCTCACTGACCTGAATCAGCCTCAGATTGGTCGCGCCGGCTTCGCCCAGCAAACGGTTGAACTGCTCGGCATGCTTGGTGTGCACCAGCACGTTCATCGTGACTTTCTCGCCGATCTCCGCCAGCGCGCGGCAGACTTCGAGATTGCCCAGGTGCGCGCCCACCAGCATCTGCCCGCGAGTGCCGCGCAGCTGAGTGCGCAGCAGAGCCGGGTCGACGATTTCGATGTGCTCGATGCTCAGCTTGCCGTTCCACACATCGAGCTTGTCGAGCATCGAATCGGCGAAGGCCATGAACTGGCTGAACACTCGCCAGTGGGTCGGACGCAATTGCGGGCGTGCGCTCCAGTCCGCGAGGCGCTGCTGGTATTGCCAGGCGCTGCGGCGGGCGCTGCGACCGAACAGGAAAAAGTACAAAACGATGCCGTACAGCAGCGGACTCAGCAGCCGCCGGCCCAGCACTTTGGCGCCGAACGCGGTGAGTTTCATCAGCCAGAAACTGCCGCGTTCCTGACGGTCGGCCCAGTGCTCTTTGTCTGCGTTGATGCTCATGCTCGCCACCGTCGCCAGAGGATCACCGGTGCCCGCAGCAACATGCCGAAGAACAGCCGGGTGTGCATGCTCGAAATCAGCACATTGTCGTGGAACATACGGAAATGCGAGACACCGTCCAGCGGGTAATGGACCTTGGTCGGCAACCACTGCATCGGCTGATTGCGCCAGGCCAGACGCACGAGAATGTCCGAGTCGAAGTCCATGCGTTTGCCGATCTTCGCCGAGTCGATCAGCGCCAGGGTCGGTGGCAATGGGTAGACGCGGAAACCGCACATGGAATCGCGGATCTGCAAGGAAAGCGTGTTGATCCAGACCATGACGTGCGTCAGGTAGCGGGCGTACAACCGGCCTTTCGGCACGCTGGCGTCGTATTGTGGATAACCGCAGATCACCGCTTTGGGATGAGCGCGTGATTGTGCGATGAAGGTCGCGACATCTTGCAGGTCGTGCTGGCCGTCGGCGTCCACCTGCAAAGCGTGGCTGAATCCCAGGCGCGAGGCTTCGCGCAGGCCGGTCATGACCGCACCGCCCTTGCCTTGGTTGGCGGTGAGGCGGATCAGGTAAACCATTTCGCGCCGGGCCAGTTGGTCGAGTACTTTGGCACAGGGTTGATCGCTGGCATCGTCCACCAGAATGCACGGCAGGCCACTGGCGATCAGCGCGTCGACCACCGTGGTGATCGCGGTTTCGTGGTTGTAGACCGGGATGATTGCGCAGGGGTTATGCATTCCGGGTCACACCTCACCCTTGTAGCCGCTGGCGAAGCCTGCGTTCGGCCGCGAAGCGGGCGTAAACCGGCATGTGCGGTATTTCGGAAAAATGGTGGTGGTTGCCATGCGAGCGCTTAGCACTCGGACGCAGCCTTCGGCAGTTGCTACAGGGGATCTCAACTTATCCACTGGTAGCCTCCAGCAAAATCCGCCCACTGGAGCAGGTCGCGGTTTCATTGCGATAGGCGAAGTACAATTTGCTGCGTTCCGGGTCAAAGCGCAGGTGCAGTTGGACTTCATCACCCGGGCGCACCAGTTGCTGGAATTTCAGCACTTCCATACCGGCGAATTTAGCGGGCAGATCCATCAATTGCTGGCCGAGGCTCAGCGCCCAATCCACCTGCACCACACCGGGCAATACCGGCGTTTGCGGGAAGTGTCCGCTGAAGTAGGCGAGGTCCGGCGGAACGGCCAGTTGCAGGCTCCATTCGCCATCGACTTCGACCTGTTCCAACACTTCCGGCGCTTTCGGGCGGGGGGCCAGCAGCAAGGCTTCGACCTCGGCCTGAGGCAGTTTGCCTTGAGCGTTCAGGGGCAATTGCCGCAGCAACCGCCAGCGTCGTGGCAGGGCCAGGGCTTCGCAGTGCTGGCCCAGGTGCTGACGCAGTTCTTGCGTCAAAGTGCGGCGGCCCTGATTGCGCAAGGCATGCAGGCCTGCGTCCGTCAGCACCAGCAGCGCGCCCAGCGAGGCGCGGTTTTCCTGGACTACACCGAGGCGCGCATCTGCGACCCAGTCATGCTCCATCAGCGCCTTTTCCAGCATCGGCAACGAGATACGTTTTTCTTCCAGTTTGACGATCCGGTCCAGCCGTCCGAGCAGTTCGAATCGGCCGTTGGCAGCGATCCTGGCGGCATCGGCAGTGTGTTCGATATGGCCGGCGGGCAAGTAGGGCGAGGCGATCAGCAGCGCACCCTCGTTGTCTTGGCTCAGCACGACGTCAGCAAACGGTTGCCAGAGATCATGGCCCTGACGCCAGGCGATGCCGCCGGTTTCCGAGCTGCCGAGGATTTCCGTCGGCCATTGTTGCAGGCGTTCGTAAAGACTTTGCGCAGCCTCGGCCGGTAAGGCTCCGCCGGAAGAAAATACCCGGCGAACCGCACTCAATGCCGGCCAGTCGAGGTTGTCGCCCATGCGCTTGAGCAGCGCCGGGCTGGCGACCCAGGCGAACACCGGGTGTTCGCGGCTGGCGCGCTGCAAGTCTTCCGGGAAGGCCAGTTGCTTGCGCACGAACGGGCGCCCGGCGCACAGCGGCCACAGCACCCGAAACAGCAAACCGTAGATGTGCTGGGTGGCGACACTGCCGATGATGCACGCCTGGCCCAGGTCGGCACCCCAGAGCTGCTCCAGCGCCTGAACTTCATTGGCGAGCTGGCGCAGAGTCTTGTCGATGCGCTTGGGTTCGCCGCTGGAACCGGAAGTACACAGGCTCAGCTGGCAGGTGTCCAGATCCAGTGCGGCGGGGGACAGGGGCGCCTGCCGATAGTCGGTGAGATGCGCGTCATCGGCCAGGTCGGTCAGCCACAGATCGACTTCGCTCGACCAGCGTTGGCGAGTCTGCGGTTGCAGGTCGGCAGGCAGCAGCACGCTGACCCCGGCACGCCAGGCGCCGAGCAGGGCAATCGCCAGGTCAGCGGCGTCTTCAAGGTGCACGGCGATGCGCTGCACGCCCTGGGATTGCAGGCCGGCCGCGAGGCTCAACGCCTGTTCGCACAGCTGTGCGTGATTCAACGCCGGTTCGGCCGCAATGGCACGCTGCGGCTGTGCCTTGAGCAACAGCTGCTCAAGTGATATCCAATTCATGGGTGGCCTCGTACCCGTTGTCGTATGAGCCATTCAATGGCAAACAGCAGGCCCATCAATCCATAGGAAATCAGGCCGGTGTACAACATCCACCAACTCAGAGGCGCCCACAGGGTCAGGGCGGCGGCGAGCAAACCGTTACAGAGGAAAAACACACACCAGACGACGGTCACCTGGCGGGTGTAAACAATCGCCTTGGCCGGCAAGTGCGGCTCACGCAGGCGCGCCAGGCGTTCAACCATCGGCGGCCCGACTTTCAGGCTCAGGCCGAACAGCCCCAGCATGAAGGCGCTGATCAGCACCGGGTACCAACGCAGCAACAACGGGCTGTCGAATAACGCCAGCAACAGGCAGAAGCCAATCGCGGTGAGCGCCATCCACAGGCTGCCGGGGCGACGCGCACCCAGCAGCGCCCGCGCCAGCCACAGGCTGCCCAGCAGCAGACCGAACTGCCACGGAGCAAAGTGTTCCATGCCGAAATACACCGCAAAGGGGTACAACAAGCCCGCCAGCAACAGGCCAAGGCCGATCAGTCGACTCATGCGGCCGGTTGAACCAGACGGTAGACCGCCTCGACCACGTCGCTGACGGTACGCACCGATTTGAATTCTTCGGCGGCGATTTTCTTGCCGGTCTGACGCTTGATGTGATCGATCAGGTCGACGGCGTCGATGCTGTCGATTTCCAGGTCCTGATACAGGTTGGATTCGAGGCTCACGCGCTCAGGGGCCAGCTCGAAGAGTTCGACCAAGGCATCGCGCAGGGTGTTGAAAATGTCGTCACGAGTTTGCATGGTCCGGTCTCAAGCTGCCTGTTTTGCGGTGACGAAGGCCGCAAGGCTCGCCACGTTACTGAAGTGATTACGGGTGTCCTTGGCATCGGCGTCGATTTTGATGCCGTACTTTTTCTGGATGGCCAGTCCGAGTTCCAGGGCGTCTACCGAGTCCAGGCCCAGGCCTTCGCCGAACAGCGTCTGGTCGTCGCCGATGTCGTCGGCGCTGATGTCTTCGAGGCCCAGGGCGTCGATGATCAGGGTTTTGATTTCACGGTGCAGATCGCTCATCTTCGGCGAGCTCCTTAATAAAGTAGGAATGCAAATAATCGTTGAGCTTGCGCGAAGCCTGAGGCGCAGGGCCACACGCGGCAAAGGCTTGTGGGTCTATATCGGCCCCGACGCGAAAACTGAAGTGCACGCGGCGTTTCGGGATGCGATACCAGGGTTCGGCCTTGGTCAATGTGGTCGGGTTGACCTTGATGATCACCGGGGTGAGGATTTTCGCACCACGCAGGGCGATTGCCGCGCCCCCCCGATGAAAGGCCGGCGGTTCGCCCGGCTGGGTGCGGGTGCCTTCGGGAAAGATGATCAGGGTCTGGCCGCTTTTCAGTGCGTCAGCCGCGGCGTCGAGCATGTCCATGCTGCCGTCGTTGCTGATGTATTCGGTGCAGCGTAGCGGGCCTCGGGTGAACGGATTCTCCCAAAGGCTGTTCTTGACCACGCAGTTGGCGTGACGCACCAGACCGATCAGGAACACCACGTCGATCAGCGACGGGTGATTGGCCATGATCATCTGCCCCGGGCGACCGAGCTTTTCCGCGCCCTGGATGTCGTAGGTCAGTACGCCGGTACGGGCCATGAAGCGGACAAAATACCAAAAGCAGCGACTGACGGTTTGTCGTGCCCGTAATCGATGGGTCTGGGCATCGCCGGGCAGGCAACTCAGCAACGGGAAAACCACAAGCCGCAGGCACAGCCCGCCCAACCCGAACAGGGTGAAGCTTGCGGCGGTGGCCAGCAGACGCCAGTAATAGGCGTCGCGGTTTTTTTCGGTTACAGGTTGCGTTGCCAGGTCCATACACGATTTTTCCAGGCATGTTGGCAGGTGGTCTGCTGGCCGAGCAGGGTACGCAAGAGATTCAGGGCATGGGGCCAGTGGGCGTTGGACAACGCATCCGAAGTGCTGTTCAGGGACAGCTGCCAGTCGGTACCTGGTGTCAGTAACAGACCGACTGCATAGGGGAACGGCACGTCGTCGATCCAGGCCGAGTAGGCTTCGGGCGGTTTTTCTTCTGTGACGATCAGCAGCACGGCAGGCGCGCCTTCGGAAAGTAGCGCCGCGGCCTCTAGCATGCCGTGTTCAAGGCCGTCACCGGCGGCGGCCAGGGCGGTCATCTCGCTGGTTTCACCGCGCATGATCGACCACAGACCTATGACCGCGTTGTGCACCGACAGGCTGAATTGAGTCGGCGACAACGGTTGTTCGGCGGCCAGATCGCTGAGGATTTCGAAAGTGCGGGGTGTTTCGCCATGACGGGAAATAAAGACCAACGGTAGGTCCTGGCGACCGTCGGCCAGGGGCCAGCCGACGCTGAACGCCATCCGCGCCAGTCGGCTGAGTCGCCGGCGCTGCATGGCTGGCAGAAAAGACACGTCGGGGGCGGCATCGCTGCTCTGAAGCACGACCGGTTGTCGGCTCCAGGCCTGCCAATCGTCCACGCTTTCGAGCCCAGGGGCCCACGCGCGCCATTGGGCGATGTTGAAATTGATCACAGGCATTCATCCCGCCCCTGCGGGCTTCCTTGACGCGGCCAATCGCAAAAAAAAAGCGAACTGCCTTAGGTGGCGCTGGGCGCCGAGTGGCGCGCATTATCCCGTTGCGACGGGTGTGTAGCAAATGGTGGTTACGTTTTGCTCGATGAAACGTACTGGTTGGTCCGTGAAAAGCTGTCGTTTGGCCATTATCCACATCGGGGGGAGCATGTCTGTCGGCTCTGTCGCTGATCAATGGCGGGTTTAGCGGCTTTTTTATTAAGAGAATGCCGCTGACTGTGTAGTCCCCATGCTGGCGAGGTAGCTAAGCAGCGCCGTGGCCTACTACACTCGGTCATTCTTTGATACACGGAGGTTTTTCACATGCGGCGCGTGGTGTTCAATCAGAAAGGTGGCGTGGGCAAATCCAGCATTGCCTGCAATCTGGCGGCGGTCAGCGCCAGCGAGGGTTATCGCACCCTGTTGGTGGATCTCGATGCCCAGGCCAACTCCACTCAGTACCTGACGGGCCTCACCGGGGATGACATCCCGATGGGCATCGCCGACTTCTTCAAGCAAACCCTGTCCTCTGGACCGTTCTCGAAGAAGAACCAGGTCGATATCTACGAAACGCCGTTCGAAAACCTCCACGTCATCACCGCAACCGCCGAGTTGGCCGACTTGCAGCCCAAGCTTGAGGCCAAACACAAGATCAACAAGCTGCGCAAATTGCTCGAGGAACTGGGGGAAGATTACGACCGCATCTACCTGGATACCCCGCCAGCGTTGAACTTCTACGCGGTATCGGCGTTGATCGCCGCTGATCGGGTGCTGATCCCCTTCGACTGCGACAGCTTCTCGCGCCAGGCGCTGTACGGCCTTTTGGCGGAAATCGAAGAATTGAAGGACGACCATAACGAAGGTCTGGAAGTTGAGGGCATCGTGGTCAATCAGTTCCAGGCCCGTGCCAGCCTGCCGCAGCAAATTCTAGATGAGCTGATCGCCGAAGGATTGCCGGTGCTGCCGGTGTACTTGACCAGCTCGGTGCGCATGCGCGAATCCCACCAGGCCAATACCCCGCTGATCCACCTCGACCCACGGCACAAGTTGACGCAGCAATTCGTCGAGCTGCACAACCTGCTCGAAAACGCCTGACAGTCCTCTGTAGGAGCGAGGCTTGCCCGCGAAGACGGTCTGACAGTCAACGATAGTGTTGAATGTTATGCCCTCTTCGCGGGCAAGCCTCGCTCCTACAGTTCCGTGGTGATTACGAGATCTCGTTCAGATACCCTGGCTACGCAACCAGCTCATCAACTGCGGTAAGGGGAAGGCGCCGCTCTGGCGGGCTACTTCCCGGCCGTTCTTGAACAGAATCAAACTGGGAATCGAGCGAATCCCCAACTGCGCCGACAATGGCTGGTTCGCCTCACTGTCCAGTTTCGCCAGTCGACATTTACCCGCCAATTGCCCCGCCGCCTGCTCGAATACCGGCGCAAACGACTTGCACGGCCCGCACCAGTCCGCCCACACGTCCACCAGCAACGGCAGATCACCCTTGATCTGACTGGCGTAATCGCCTTGCTTCAACTCAAACGGCTTGTTCAGCAAGACCTCGGCTTTGCAGCGGCCGCATTTTGGGTGATCGTTGAGGCGTTCGGCGGGGATGCGGTTGAGGCCGTTGCAGTGGGGGCAGGGGATGTGGAGTGGGTCGGTCATGAGGGTGGTCCTGTAAAGAAGCCGATCATCTCTATGTGGAGACGTCTGCTCACATTTTCAATCGTGCGGCGTCTGGCGGTGAAACTAGGCTGAATCGTACTGAGCAAGACCGTTGGTCTGCGCAGCGCTATCGCAACTTGCGATATTTTTGGTCTGTGATTAACTTCCCATAGCAGAATGCGATAAGGATGTTGCATGCATGTCATCACCGAAAAACTAATACGTGAAGCCAAGATCAAATGGCCAATGGCAGCTACTGCACTGGATCATTGGTATCAACTGGCCAAAGGAAGTAAGCCGCCGGATTTTGCGGCGATGAAGGCTCTTTTTCCTGCGATCGACAAGGTGGGTGAATTTCATGTTTTCGATATTGGTGGCAACAAGTTACGACTGATTGCCTACATCAGGTATCGATCTCAGAAGCTATACATCAAGCATGTGCTGGATCACCGCGAATATGACCGCGGAAAATGGAAGGAGGAAAGAGCATGAGTATTCTTATCGAAAGGGCCGCCGAGCATTGGGAGTTCGTCTCGCCGGTGCTGCGTAAGCCAAAAAATGAAGACGACTATGATCTGTTAGCACAGGCGCTGGACGAGTTGCTCGCGATGACTGGCGATGATGAGTACCATCCACTGATGAGCCTGGTGGATATCATCGGTGACTGGATTGAGGAATGGGATCACAAGCATCACCCAATGCCCAAGCCCGCCGGCGTCGACGTGCTCGGCTACATGATGCGCGAACACGGTCTGAACCAGGGCGATCTGCCCGGCGTCGGCACCCAATCGGTGGTGTCCGAGATCCTGAGCGGCAAGCGTCAGCTCAACCTGCGGCAGATCCGCTGGCTGGCTGAGCGCTTCGATGTGTCGGTGGAGACTTTTATCTGATAGCCATCACGACGAACAACTGATCTCCAAATGCTTCCCCCATTCCGGCGGCCGCTCGGCGTAGCTTTCCATCCCCGCTTGCTCGTCAAACGGATTACTCAGCACCGCATGCAGTCGCCGAACCTCTGAATAATCGCCGCTTTCTGCCGCATCGATGGCTTTTTGCGCCAGATAGTTACGCAGGATGTAGAGCGGATTGACTGCATGCATCCGTTTGCGCCGCTGCTCCTGATCAACCTCGCCTTCAAGGGCAACCCGAGCGACATACAGCTCGGCCCAGGCATCGAAGCCTTTGATGTCGACGAAGTCATCACGCAAGCGGGCGAGGGCCAGTTCCGGTGATTCATCCCCCAGGTGGCGGAAGAACAGCGTGTAATCGACGCCGCTGTTCTGCATCAGTTGCAGCAGGTGCTCCAGCAGTTTCTGGTCATCGTCTTCAGCCGTGGTGAGACCGAGGCGGCGGCGCATCAGGTCCAGGTAGTGGGCCTGGTACAGCGGCAAGTACAGGCCAAGGGTTTCGCGCAGGGCGTCGACGCTGATGAACGGCGTCAGTGCCTGAGCGAGGGCGCTGAGGTTCCACTGGCCGATCGGCACCTGGTTGCTGAAGGAATACCGGCCCTGATCATCCGAGTGATTGCAGATGAAATGGGCGTCGAAGTCGTCAAGAAAGGCGAACGGGCCGAAGTCGAAGGTGATGCCCAGGATCGACATGTTGTCGGTGTTCATCACGCCGTGGCAGAAGCCGTAGGCCTGCCATTTGGCGATCAGCTCGGCATTGCGCTCGACGATTTCGCGGAACATCGCCAGATACGGTTCCGGTTGTTCCAGGTACTCGGGGAAATGCATGGCCAGCACGTGCTCGCCGAGTTCTTTCTGCTTCTCGGGGCGTTTGGTGTAGTAGAAATATTCGAAATGCCCGAAGCGCACATGGCTTGGCGCCATGCGCAGGACCATGGCCGCGCGTTCCTGCTTCTCGCGCCACACCGGGGTGTCGGAGCCGATCACGCACAGGGCGCGGGTGGTCGGGATGTTCAGGGCATTCAGCGCTTCGGAGGCGAGAAACTCGCGGATCGACGAGCGCAGTACTGCGCGTCCATCGCCCATGCGCGAAAAGGGTGTCTGGCCGGCACCTTTGAGGTGCAGGTCCCAGTGTTCGCCAGCCTCGTTGTAGACCTCGCCCAACAACAGACCGCGACCATCGCCCAGCTGTGGGTTGTAGGAACCGAACTGATGACCTGAATAGACCATCGCCCTCGGGATCGCGTCGGCCCAGAGCTTATGGCCGCTGAACAGTTCGGCGAACTCAGGGGTTTCGGCCTCGGCAGGGTCGAGATCGAGCAGCGCCATGGCGGCAGGGCTGGCCACCACCAGGCGCGGGTTTTCGATCGGCTCGGGCAGCACGTGGACGGAAAACGTATCGCCCAGGCGGGCGAAACGATTATCGAAGGTCAGTTCGTCGAGGGCTTTCAAGGGCCATCTCCAGCAGAATGTCCGAGCATTCTGCTAGGGATAAGCCGCTTAGTCGAGCGTGGCGGCTGGCGGCTCTTGCAGCGGTTTGCCATCGGGTTTGGCCACAATGGTTTTGGCTTCCGGATCGACGGGCACCATTCTGTATTCCTGGCCCTGGATGTTCTTGAGATAAACCTCCATCTGCCGGAACGAGATGTTGATGTGCTGCTTCTTGAACTCGCGATTGATGAAGCGGTTGACCTCGTCGAGTACCGGGTTACGGTCACCGAGGTCGCGCACGTGCATGCGCAACTCGTGGTCGAGGGTGCTTTCGCCGAAGTTCAGGAAGTACACGTGGGGTTCCGGGTCTTTCAGGACGCGCGGGTTATCGCGCGCGGCTTTGAGCAGCAGCTCTTTCACCAGATCCAGGTCCGAACCGTAGTCGACGCCGAGTTTGAGGGTCACCCGGGTGATGGTGTCGGTCAGGGACCAGTTGATCAGTTGCCCAGTGATGAACGTCTTGTTCGGGACAATGATGTCCTTGCGGTCGAAGTCGGTGATGGTCGTGGCGCGGATACGGATCTTGCTGACCGTACCTGACAGGTTGCCGATGGTGATGGTATCGCCGATCCGCACCGGACGCTCGAACAGAATCATGATGCCGGAAATGAAGTTGGCGAAAATCTCCTGCATCCCGAAACCGAGGCCCACCGACAGCGCCGCCACCAGCCATTGCAACTTGTCCCAGCTCACGCCGAGGGTCGACAGGGTCGAGACGAAGCCGATGCCGGCGATCACGTAGGACAGCAATGTGGTCGTGGCATAAGCACTGCCCTGCGCCAGGTTCAACTTGGACAGCACCAACACTTCCAGCAAACCTGGCAAGTTGCGCGCGAGGGCAAAGGTGATACCGATGATGATCAGCGCGCCGAGCATGTCGCCGATGCTGATCGGCACCATGCTCATGTTGGCGCCGGTCCCGCTGGTGTATTCGTAAAGGGTGATGTTGTCGAGGTACGAGAACACCGAGATCAAATCGGACCAGACCCAGTACAGCGCCGCGATGAAACCGCCCAGCAGTGCCAGACGGATCAGGCGCAGGGACTGTTCGTTGACCTTCTCGATGTCCAGCGTCGGCTCTTCGATCACTGCTTCGCCGTCGCCAGCCTCTTTCGCAGCCTGGCGTTTGGCCAGGGCGCGCTGGTAGGCCAGGCGCCGTGCCGCAACGCTGAGACCACGAACGAAAGTGGCCTCGATCACCAGCCAGAACATCAGCAGGTAAAGGGTGTTGATCAACCGGTCACTGAGCTTCAGCGCGGTGTAGTAGTAGCCGAAGCACACCGCCACAAATAACGCGACGGGCAGGACGGTGAACATGACCCCGACCGCTTTGCGGAACAGCGAAGCGTTCTGGTGCGTCGGGCTGCTGATCAGCAGGCGGCTGAGCAGCCAGGCCATCAAGGCGTAGCAGATCAGCACCACGGGCATGCCCAGTACGTCATCAGCCAGCGTCGAGGGTTGCAGTTCGGCCACCGCCACCACGGCAACCAATGCCATCACCACCAACCCGAGTCGGCGGACCCAGCCCTGAAGGAATTCGACCTGGGGCTTTTCCCAACGGAAATGCAGTTCAGCCACGCCGCCGGGGGCGAGGATCCGGTAAGCGGTGTAGAACACCAGCCAGGCCTGGGCCATTTGCAGCAACGCCGCGCCCATGTTGGCGTTCTGCCCGCGGGCGTCGATCTGCAAGGCCAGGCCGCACAAGGCCAGGCCCAGCGAGACCGGCATTGCCAGCAGGATATTGATCAGGATGGCCTGCGGCGTGTGCCACTGGCTGTCACGCTTGAAGTGGCCGATGTCCTGGTGAACTTTGCTCAGTCGGGCATACAGACTTTTACGCCGCCACAACAGGGCGCCGATCAGCAACACCAGGGGCAGGAACAGCAACGGCCGCTGGATCAGGCCATCACTCAATTCGCTCAGGCTGGAAGCCCACGGCAGCGTGGTGACCTGACGTTGCAGGCGTTCCGGCACGGCGCGCATCCATTCCAGGTCCAGCGGCTTGTTGCTGGGAATCCAGAACATCTGCTCATCGAGGGTCGCCCGCAGGCTTTGCGCGGTGCTGAGCAGCTGTTTCTGATTGAGTTGCAAGGTGATGGATTCGTTGAGCACCGCACTCAGTTCGCGGTTCAGGCGTTCCAGCAGGTCTGCGCGGGTGGTGGCCAGTTCCAGCAGACTTTTTCGCAGCTGTGGGGTGACTTGCTCCGGTGGCTGGGTGGACAACAGGTTGTCGACATAGGTCGCGGGGTTGCTGAGCAATTCCCGCTGCTGGCTCACTTCAAACTGGTAGAGGCGAATATCGGCGATCTGGTCAGCCAGGTCGCGGTCGAGCTTGAGACGTGGCAGGGACTGTTTCTGCTTGTAGAGAATCTTCGACAGCAGCAGGCTGCCCTTGAGTACGTTGATTTGTTCGTCCAGCGCCGAATCGCTTTGGGTCACGTTGTCCAGCTGCTGCTTGGTCTGCAGGTTCTGCTGAGTGACCTCATTGAGGCGGTCAGTGCTTTTGAGCAGGTAGTCCGAGAGCTTCAGGTTGGCCGAACTTTCGGTGGCCAGCAGCGCGCTGCCGCCGGACTTCTGCGCTTCGATGGACTGTTGCGTCACCGTCTCCTGGGACTGGGCCAGACGCTTCTGGTTGATCAGGGTTTGCAGCTCCTGGATTTCCTGATCCAGGCGATCGGATTTTTCGCTCAGCAAGTCGTGCTGGCTGTTACCCAGATCCTGCAATTGGTTGTTACCGGCCAGTTCCTGGCGACGCAACGGAATCAGCGCATTCAATGCCGCGAGCTCGGCATTCAGCAGGTCACGCTGTTCACCGCTCAAGGTCTTGCCGGCGTCTTTGCCGGCCTTGAGGATGTTGTTGATCTGTTGAATGCGTGTCTGGCTGGCGGAAATTTCGGCCTGTGCGCGCTCGGGGCGAGTCTGTGCGGTGATCACCAGGCTGTTGGCATCGGCCAGCGCCTTCTGCAAGTCGCTTTGCTGGGTCGAGCGCTCGGTGAGCATTTGCTCGAGCTGCTGGATCGACTGGTTGGCGTAGCGTTGCGGCACCGGCGGCATTCTGGTGGCTTTGAGCTTGGTCAGCTCACGCTGGTTCTCGATGTTCTGCTTGGGCGCGGTGGCCAACTGCTGCTTGAGTGCGACCAGCTTTTGTTCGTAGTCACGCTGGTTGCCGAGCTGGGTCAGCGTGCTTTGCAGGACGGATTGCAGGGCTTTCTGATCCGCTTCCGGCAGTTTGCGATCGGCGATCTTGTTCAGACTCGCCTGCACGGCTTCGCTGGTCGGCGGTTCGGCCGCTTGCAAGGTACCGACAGAAAGACTCAAGCCCAGTAGGGCCATGATGAAAAAAGTGCGCAGGGTTGACATAGAGACCGATCGAAAACGAGACGAAGAATGGAGTTTAGAGGAACAAGCCCGGGCCGGGGCGACTTCCTTCGGGGAATCTGACGCCCACTTTGCCGATCTTGTTCCCCTCCATGACCGCAACGGTCCAGATGGTGTTGTTCCACTCCACCTGGTCACCGACGACGGGAGCACCGCCGACTTTCTGGGCAATGAAATGGCCCAGGGACATGTCCGGATCGATGCCTTCGACTTTCAACCCGTACAGCGCCGCAACCGCGGCCAGCTGGGCGTCTCCTTCGAGTACGAAGTCGCCGAAGAAGCGCAAATCGAGGCCGCGTTGCGGTGCCTGGCTGAAGAGTTTTCCGAGGGCCGGAAGGTTGTGTTCATGGCCGATAACACACAGTAAATCATCGACTTCGAGCACCGTACTACCCGACGGATGGAGCAGTTGCTGGCCACGAAACAGTGCCGCGATACGCGTGCCTTCGGGCATTTTCAGCTCGCGAAGGGGCGAACCGATGCACCATTTCTCGGCGCCGAGGCGATAAACGAACAGCTCCCACTCGCTGGTGACATGCACCTCGAGTGCTGCGCGCGAGATCGGCGCCGGCTCCGGCGGAACGGTCACTTTCAAAAGCTTCGCCACCCACGGCAGGCTTGTGCCCTGCACCAGCAGCGACACCAGCACGATAAAGAAGGCGAGGTTGAAGTAAAGCTGGGCATTCGGCAGGCCGGCCATCAGCGGGAACACCGCCAGAATGATCGGGACCGCGCCGCGTAAGCCAACCCAGGAAATAAACGCCTTTTCGCGGCCATGGAACGCCTTGAACGGCAGCAGGCCGACCAGCACCGACAGGGGCCGTGCAAACAGAATCATCCACAGCGCCAGACCCAGAGCGGGCAGGGCGATCGGCAGCAGGTCATGCGGCGTCACCAGCAGCCCCAGCACCAGGAACATGCCGATCTGCGCCAGCCAGGCCATGCCGTCGAGCATGTGCAGAATGCCGTGGCGGCTGCGCACCGGACGATTGCCGATCACCAGGCCGCAGAGATAAACCGCCAGGAAGCCGCTGCCGTGCAGGGCGTTAGTCAGGGCGAACACGGCCAGGCCGCCGGCAATCACCAGAATCGGGTAGAGGCCGTTGGCGAGGTTGATCCGGTTGACCAGTTGCAGCATGACCCAGCCACCGCCGAGGCCGATCACGGCACCGATGCCGAACTCACGCACGAAGTGCCCGAGCAGGCTCCAGTGCAGGCCGGTCTGGCCGCTGGCAAGCATGTCGATCAGCGTGACAGTGAGAAACACCGCCATCGGGTCGTTGCTGCCGGATTCGATTTCGAGGCTGGCGGTGACCCGTTCGTTCAGGCCTTTGCCGCCGAGCAGCGAGAACACCGCCGCGGCATCCGTTGAGCCAACGATGGCGCCGATCAGCAAGCCCTGAATCATGTTCAGATTGAACAGCCAGGCGGCGACCATGCCGGTCAGTGCGGTCGTAATCAGTACTCCGACCGTGGCCAGTGACAACGCGGGCCAAAGCGCCACGCGGAAACTCGAGACCCGGGTGCGCAAGCCGCCATCGAGCAGGATCACCGCCAATGCAAGGTTGCCGACCAGATAAGCCGTTGGGTAGTTATCAAAGATAATGCCGCCGCCGTCGACGCCGGCGGCCATGCCCACCGCCAGGATGATCACCAGAATCGGGATGCCGAGGCGGGAGGAAAGTGAACTCACCAGAATGCTCGCACCTACCAGCAACGCGCCGATCAAGAACAGGCTGTTGATGGTCGTCGCATTCAAAGGCAGTACTCCAGAAAGCTGAAAGGCGGGCACAAACTGACCATGCAGTCTGCGTGCCAGCGATTCTAACCTGTTGAAATGTGATGCTGTCAAAAAGCTTTTGCAGCATGGGGGGGATCGTTCCCACGCTTCGCGTGGGAATGCAGCCCGGGACGCTCCGCGTCCCAAAGCGGACGCAGAGCGTCCATTGAGGCGTTCCCACGCGGAGCGTGGGAACGATCCTGTACGGGTTAAAGGCTGAACCGCCCAACCATATTGTTCAGGTCCAGCGCCAATCGCGACAATTCATTGCTCGCCGCGCTCGTCTGATTCGCCCCGGTCGCCGATTGCACCGACAAATCACGAATGTTCACCAGATTGCGATCCACTTCACGGGCGACCTGCGCCTGTTCTTCAGCCGCGCTGGCGATCACCAGGTTGCGTTCGTTGATCTCGACAATGGCGCTGTTGATGGTGTCCAGGGAAAGGCCTGCACCGCGGGCAATGTTCAAGGTCGATTCAGCGCGTTCGGTGCTGTTACGCATCGAGTCCACCGCGTGTTCGGTGCCGCTCTGGATGCTGCCGATCATGCGTTCGATCTCGCTGGTCGACTGCTGAGTGCGGTGTGCCAGTGCACGAACCTCATCCGCCACCACCGCGAAACCACGCCCGGCTTCACCGGCACGCGCCGCTTCGATCGCGGCGTTCAACGCCAGCAGGTTGGTCTGGTCAGCCAGGCCGCGAATCACGTCCAGCACCTTGCCGATGTCACGGGACTCATTGGCCAGATCGCCAATCAAGGTGGCAGTGCTCTGCACATCGGCGCTCATGCGTTCGATGGCGCTGACGGTTTCCTGCACCAGGTCACGACCGTCGCCGGCCGAGGTGGTGGCGTTTTTCGAGGCTTCGGACGTGCTCACGGCGTTGCGCGCGACTTCTTCCACGGCGCTGGTCATTTCATTGACGGCGGTGGCGGCCTGTTCGATTTCGTTGTTCTGCTGGGTCAGGCCACGGGCGCTTTCGTCGGTGACGCTGTTCAGCTCTTCAGCGGCGGACGCCAGTTGCGTGGCCGAGCCCGAAATCCGTTGCAGGGTGTCACGCAACTTGTCCTGCATCTTCGACATGGCCAGCAGCAAGCGGCCGGCTTCGTCTTCACCATCGACATGGATCGGGCGAGTCAGGTTGCCTTCGGCGATTTCTTCGGCAGCGCTCAGGGCGTTGGCGATCGGCTTGGTGATGCTGTTGGTCAGGAGCCAGGCGAACAGCAGGGTCAGGCCGCTGGCAATGACCAGTAAGGTGATCACCAGATTGAGCGAAGTCGAATACTGCTCACCGGCACGGGTGTCGGTGGCTTCAATCTGTTGCGTGTTGATCTCAAGCAGCTTGCCGAGTGCCGAGTTGACTGCCTCTGAATTGGAAAGCAGTTCGCTGTTGAGCATCGTGCGCAGTTCGTCGACCTGATTGTTGCGCGACAGCGTCTTCATCCGGTCTTCGAGTTGGCGGTATTGCCCCAGTAACTGCACGTATTGATCGTACGCGGCGCGCTCTTGCGGGCCGTCGATCAACGGTTCGTAGACCTTCTGAGCGTCGCGGATCTGCTGATTGCGCAGTTCGAACAGCTCAAAGGTTTTCTGCTGCACGTCCGGTTCCCGATTGACCAGCAAACGGTAGGACAGCACTCGCAGGCGCAGGGTCAGTTGAGTAAATTCGTCCAGGCTCTTGATGCTCGGCACGCTCATGGACGCGATGTCTTCGCCGGCGCCGCGAATCTTGCTCATCTGGTTCAAGGCAAACACACCCAGAACCAGCATCAAACCGCCAATCAGGGCGAAACCGAGGAACGCCCGCGGTGCGATATTCATATTACGAAGGGACATGCTGTTTACCAAAGTGAGCGCACCCGTGCGGCGCTGAAGCTGACGTATGAGTGACTTATCGGTCATACGACTAAAGTCTTGAGTGCCTGCGCGTTTTTGTCGCAGACGGGTTCCGGCGACGAAGTGCAGGAACCAGATCCGCCAATCACAGTCTTTAAAGCTCGCGAGGAAGGTCGTCCGCCAGGAAAATCAAGGCCTTGCGCCTGAATAACCCTGGCATCCATGATGACTTTTCTTTATCGTACGCGCCCTTTGAAAAAGCTTGGAAAATCAAAATGTTGGAAGCATCCCTTAGCCAATTGGAACAGCTGGTCAGCGACCTGGTGCAACAGAACCAGACCCTGCTCGCCACCAACCAGACCCTGAGCGCAGAACTGGCCCAGGCCAAGGATGAAAACGAAAGCCTGCAGCTGAACCTGATGGAACAGGAAGAGAAACAAGGCGCCACCGCGGCCCGCATCCAGGCTCTGGTTGAGCGCGTCAGCGCCGGCCCGGTCAGCGCATGAATCACGGCGCCGCAGGGGTAAAAGTCGTCTCGATCCTGGGGGAGGACTATTCGATCAAGGCGCCGGCCGGGGAAGAGCAAACCCTGCTGGACGCCGCGATGATGTTGAAAGCTGCCTTGGCCGACACCAAGAGGAAGTACCCGACGCTGATCGGTGACCGACTCCTGGTGCTGGCTGCGATGAATCTGTGCTCCCAGCAGATAGAAATGCAAAAGCAGCACAAGCAGGAACTCGACCGTTACCAAGAGCAAGTCAGCGCCACGGTTGAAGTGATCTCCAAGACGATCAATCAGGCCTGATCGGCTTTGCGCACAACCAAAGAATAGATTGTCGATTGTGTTGTATACAATCGGCACGGCTGTTGCAGTGTTTCAGCCTCTTATTCTTTGGGGGTGCTCCATGCAGTTCTGGCGACGCAGTATTCAATGGCAGTTGATCCTCAGTATGGGCACCGCCCTGCTGGTCAGCATCCTGATCGTGGTTGGCATTTATACCCTCGTGGTCAACCGTCTCGCCCAGAGCTATCTGGTCGAGCAGGCACTGCCGTCGAGCATCGAAGCGATGCGCAACGACATCGAACGCATCCTCGTCCAACCCCTCACCGCCGCCAAAGACATCGCCAGCAACAGCATGGTGCGCGACTGGCTGGCCGGGGGTGAAAACAGTGCCCAGACAGACGCGTTCGTCCAGTACCTGGAAGGCATCCGCGCCGAACACAAAGCCTTTACCGCGCTGATTGTCGGCACGGCTTCAAACCATTACTTCACTGAAAAAGGCCTGGACCGGACCCTCAGCCGTTCCAATCCCAAGGACGCCTGGTTCTACGCATTCCTCGACAGCAACCAGCCGCGCACCCTCAATATCGACAATGACACCGCGACCGGAGAATTGGCGCTGTTCATCGACCTCAAGGTCGAGCAGGCCGGTAAAGTCGTGGGCGTTGCCGGGCTTGGGTTGAGCATGAAAGAGCTGTCGGAGCTGATCCACAACTTCAACTTCGGTGAGCGCGGCAAGGTCTATCTCGTGCGTTCCGACGGTTTGATCCAGGTTCACCCCGAGGCGCAGTTCAGCGGTAAACGCACATTGTCTGAGCAGATCGGTGCTTCGGCCGCGCAAGCTGTGATGGGCCAAAAAGCCGCCGCTAGCAGCAGTTTCGCTCGTGATGGCGAAGATTTTCTGGCATTGAGCCTGCCCCTGCGCGATTTGGGCTGGACCCTGGTGGCCGAAGTGCCACAGTCGCAGATCTACGCCGAAGCCCGTCGCGCCATGTGGATGAGCAGCGGAATTGGTCTGGCGGTGGCGCTGGTGTGTCTGTTGCTGGTGGTTTTGCTGGCCCGTGGGTTGGTGCGGCCGATCCGACAGGTAACAGCCGCGCTGGTAGACATCGGTAGCGGTGGGGGAGATTTGACCCACCGGTTAGATTCCAGTCGCGCCGATGAGCTGGGTGACCTGGCGCGCGGCTTCAATCGATTCCTCGACAGTCAGCGCGAAATGATTGGCGAAGTGCTGACCACCAGCGAGCGTTTGCGCACGGCGGTCAGCCAAGTGGCGAAGGTGGTCGACAACACCGCCGAGCGCTCCGGTCGTCAGCAGGAAATGACCGACATGGTCGCCACCGCCGTCCACGAAATGGGCCTGACCGTGCAGGAAATCGCCCAGAACGCGGGTAATGCCGCCGTCGCTTCGCAGAACGCCCGCGATGAAGCGATGCAGGCGCGTGAGGTTGTGGGTGGTTCGATTCGGCATATAGAAAGCATGTCCGATGAAATCGGCATCGCCGCCGGTGCAGTGGGTGAATTGGCCAACCAAGTCGCGTCCATCGATCAGGTGCTGGCAGTGATTCGCGGGATCTCCGAGCAGACCAATTTACTGGCACTGAACGCAGCCATCGAAGCCGCACGGGCCGGAGACATGGGGCGTGGGTTTGCGGTGGTGGCGGATGAAGTGCGCACGTTGGCGCGGCGCACCCAGACGTCGACTGACGAGATCCAGCAGATGATCGGCAGCCTCAAACAGGGCGCGGAGAATGCCGTTTCATCCATGCATTCCGGGCAGGCAGCGACGGGCACCGGCGTCGAGTCGAGCCAGCGCACCGGCGCATCGTTGACGGCGATTACCGGACAGGTCGAGCGCATCAGCGACATGAACCATCAGGTGGCCACGGCGACGGAAGAGCAGTCGGCGGTGACGGAAGAGATCAATCGGAACGTGCAGGGGATTTCAGATCTGGCCCGCGCCACCGCCGGAGAAGTCAGGGCTTGTCGTGAGGATTGTCAGACGTTGCAGCGGTTGGCGGATGATTTGGCGCGGCAGATGGGTAGCTTTCGGTTGAAATGATCGTTCCCACGCTCCGCGTGGGAATGCAGCCCGGGACGCTTCGCGTCCCTTCACAATCGTGACGCAGAGCGTCACAGGAGGCATTCCCACGCAGAGCGTGGGAACGATCAGTGTGAGGGGATCAAAACCATTCATCCTGCATCGTCAAACACACATCATCCCGAGCCTCAAGAATCGCCAGCTCATGGTGGCAACCCGGCACTTCCCATGTCAGGAAATACCGCGCCGCCTGCAGCTTGCCCTTATAGAAGCTCACATCCGCCGCATCCCCTTTGGCCAAGCCTTCCTCTGCGCGAATCGCCTGTTCCAGCCAGCGCCAGCCGATCACCGTGTGCCCGAACACCTTCAGGTACAGCGCCGAGTTCGCCAGGCTGCTATTGACCTTGCCTTGGCCCAGATCTGTCAGCAAACCGATGGTGACCGTTTGCAGACGTGAAACCAGTTTTTCCAAAGGCTCACGCAACGCGGTCAACGACTCATACGCTTGCGCCCGTTCGGCGGTGTTGGCAATCAAGCGGATCAACTGCTTGAGCCCCGCACCACCGTTCTGTGCCAGTTTGCGGCCCAGCAAATCCAGCGACTGAATGCCGTGGGTGCCTTCGTGGATCGGGTTCAAACGGTTGTCGCGGTAATACTGCTCCACCGGGTATTCGCGGGTGTAGCCATGGCCGCCGAGAATCTGGATCGCCAGTTCATTGGCCTTCAGGCAGAACTCCGACGGCCAGGATTTGACGATCGGCGTCAGCAAATCCAACAGCTCATGAGCCTGCTTGCGTTGATCTTCAGTCTCCAGCGTGGTGGTGTCATCGAACAGACGCGCCGCGTACAACCCAAGGTCGAACGAGCCTTCGACGTAGGCTTTCTGCGTCAGCAGCATGCGCTTGACGTCGGCGTGCTGAATGATCGCCACCGGTGCGGTGTTTGGGTCTTTGCTGTCTGGCACCCGGCCTTGTGGGCGCTCGCGGGCGTACTCCAGGGAATACAGATACCCGGCGTAACCGAGCATCACCGCGCCCATGCCGACACCGATCCGTGCCTCGTTCATCATCTGGAACATGTAGCTCAAACCGTGGTGCGGCTTGCCCACCAGGTAGCCGACACACTCACCGTTATCGCCGAAGTTCAGCGCGGTGGACGTAGTGCCGCGCCAGCCCATCTTGTGGAACAGCCCGGCCAGCAGCACGTCGTTGCGCTTGCCGAGGCTACCGTCATCGTTGACCAGGAATTTGGGCACGATAAACAGCGAAATGCCCTTCACCCCGGCCGGTGCATCCGGCAACTTGGCCAGCACCATGTGCACGATGTTTTCCGACAGCGGGTGATCGCCACCGGAGATGAAAATCTTGTTGCCCTTGAGTCGATACGTGCCGTCAGACGCAGGCTCTGCGCGGGTACGAATATCCGACAGTGACGAGCCGGCATGCGGTTCGGTCAGGGCCATGGTGCCGAAGAAGCGGCCGTCGATCATCGGTTGCAGGAAGCGTTGCTTCTGCTCATCGGTGCCGAAACTTTCAATCAGGTTAGCCGCGCCCATGGTCAGGAACGGGTACGAGGTCGATGCCGCGTTGGCCGACTGGAAGTGCGCGAAACAGGCCTGGGACAACAGTGTAGGAAGTTGCATGCCGCCGGCGTCGAAACTGCGCGCGGCGTTGAGGAAACCGGCTTCGAGGAAGGCGTCAACCGCTGGTTTCACTTCCGGAATCAGAATCGCCTGACCGTCCTCATAGCGCGGCTCGTTCTCGTCGCCCTTGCGGTTGTGCGGGGCGAAGAATTTCTCGGCGATGCTGCGGGCGGTGCCGATGGCGGCATCGAAGGTCTCGCGATTGTGCTCGGCGAAACGCTCACGCTGGGTCAGACCTTCGGCATCGAGGACTTCGTACAGCTCGAAAGCCAGATTGCGGGAACTGAGCAACGTCTCGGACATGGCGGCCTACCTGAAATTGGGGTTGGACCGAGTTTAAGACGGAGGAATAGAAGCTGGATACGATGATTGATGGGAGTGATGGAGGGGTGGGGGCAACACTAATCAAATGTAGGAGTGAGCCTGCTCGCGATGGCGGTGGCACAGTCAAAATGGATGTGACTGAAAGGCCGTTATCGCGAGCAGGCTCACTCCTACAAGGGATTTGATTGCCAGGCAACCATTGCGGTTGCCTGGCTTACAGCGTGTTAGCCGATCGTCATCAAGCTGGCATTACCACCCGCCGCAGCGGTGTTGACGCTCAACGCCCGCTCAATCACCAGACGCTCCAGCGCAATGCTGGTCTCGCCTCGCGACAATCCATGAACCCCGACAATCGCACCCGCTCGCTTGGCCACTTGCTGGCACACCGCACGCAGCTGGTCGGAATGGCCATGATGCAGAACCGCATCAAACACCACTTCGTCCTTGCCCCAGTCGGCAACCAGTTTGATCTTCGCCTGAATCTCCTTCGGCAGACGTGCGAACAGTGCCTTGGTCAATTCAGCTTCCGGCCACACCGCCGAACCGCCGACAGCCAATACCGCCGCCAGTTGAGCCAGCAGGTCGCCTTCGACTTCCGCCAGGCACAGCACGTGTTCACGCGGCAGGATGGCGTAGCTGTTGCGCTCGCCGGTCGGGCCTGCGAGAACGCGGGTGATGCCGCTTTGCGATTGCTCCGCGAACTGCCCACACAGGGCGCTCAAGTCGCTGAACTTATTGCTGTCGGCCCAGGCTTTCAGGGCGTTCAGCGGTTTGCTCATGGCATCACGCAGACGAACGTCCGGTGCAACGACCGCGTCACCGCGAGCGAAGGATTGTTCGATTGCATCGGTAGGACGCGTCGACAGCAGACGGTACAGGTACAGCGGACCACCGGCCTTCGGACCAGTACCCGACAGGCCTTCGCCGCCGAACGGCTGCACGCCAACCACGGCACCCACTATGTTGCGGTTCACATAGACGTTACCGGCGTTGACGTTGTCGATCACCTTGGCGATGGTCTCGTCGATCCGGGTGTGAACACCCAGCGTCAGGCCGTAACCTGAAGCGTTGATCTGACCGATCAGCAGGTCGATGTCTTTGCGCTTGTAGCGAACCACGTGCAGCACCGGACCAAAGATCTCACGTTGCAGCTCGTCGAAGCTTTCCAGTTCGATCAGCGTCGGCATCACGAAGGTGCCGCGTTTGACTTCTTCGCTGTTGGCGATGGCGACCTGGTACACGTTGCGACCTTTGTCGCGCATGGCCTGGATGTGTTTCTCGATGCTTGCCTTGGCTTCGGCGTCGATCACCGGGCCGATGTCTACGCACAGGCGCTCCGGGTTACCGAGACGGCATTCAGCCATGGCGCCCTTGAGCATTTCGATGACACGGTCAGCGGAATCTTCCTGCAAGCACAGCACTCGCAGTGCCGAGCAACGTTGACCGGCGCTGTCGAAGGCCGACGACACCACATCGATCACAACCTGTTCGGTCAGTGCCGAGGAGTCGACGATCATCGCGTTCTGGCCACCGGTTTCGGCGATCAGCGGGATCGGACGACCCTGTGCATCCAGGCGACCGGCGACGTTGCGTTGCAGCAAGCGAGCGACTTCGGTGGAGCCGGTGAACATCACGCCTTTGACCCGATCGTCACCGACCAGACGGGCGCCAACGGTTTCGCCACGGCCAGGCAGCAATTGCAGCACGCCTTCCGGAATCCCGGCTTCGATCATCAAGCGTACGGCTTGAGCAGCGATCAGCGGGGTTTGTTCCGCAGGCTTGGCCAGTACCGGGTTACCGGCAGCCAATGCTGCAGCGACTTGACCACTGAAGATGGCCAGGGGGAAGTTCCACGGGCTGATGCACACCACCGGACCCAATGGGCGGTGGGCGTCGTTGGTGAAATCGTTGCGCGCCTGCACTGCGTAATAACGCAGGAAGTCCACGGCTTCGCGCACTTCGGCGATGGCGTTGGCGAAGGTCTTGCCGGCTTCGCGAGCCAACAGGCCCATCAGTGGTTGGATCTCGCCTTCCATCAAATCAGCGGCACGTTCCAGAATCGCAGCGCGTTCGGCCGGCGGGGTGGCCTGCCAGATCGGTGCAGCGTTCAGGGCGCACTGGATCGCGTTGTCGACGTCCTCGACGGTCGCTTCCTGCACATGGCCGACCACGTCACGCAGATCGGACGGGTTGAGTACTGGCGCAGGCGTTTCGGAGCTGGACGCGCAACCGAGCATCGGCGCGGCTTTCCAGTGGTTGTGAGCGGTGGCCAGCAAAGCGCAGGACAGCGAAGCCAGACGATGTTCGTTGGCCATGTCGATGCCGCTGGAGTTGGCGCGCTCGGCACCATAAAGATCTCGCGGCAGCGGGATACGCGGGTGCGGCAGGCCGAAGCCGCCTTCCAGCGTCGCCATCTGCTCGATGCTGGCCACTGGATCGGCCACCAGCTCCTGAATCGAAATGGATTGGTCGGCGATACGGTTGACGAACGAAGTGTTCGCGCCGTTTTCCAGCAGACGACGGACCAGGTACGCCAACAATGTTTCGTGAGTGCCGACCGGTGCGTACACGCGGCACGGACGGTTCAACTTGCCTTCGGAAACTTTGCCTACAACCTGTTCGTACAGCGGTTCACCCATGCCGTGCAGGCACTGGAACTCGTACTGGCCGGGGTAATAGTTCTGACCGGCGATGTGGTAAATGGCCGACAGAGTGTGGGCGTTGTGTGTGGCGAACTGCGGGTAGATGACTTCCGGCACCGAGAGCAGTTTGCGGGCGCAGGCGATGTAGGAAACGTCGGTGTACACCTTGCGGGTGTAGACCGGATAGCCTTCCAGGCCTTCGACCTGGGCGCGCTTGATTTCGCTGTCCCAGTAGGCGCCTTTTACCAGGCGGATCATCAGACGATGACGGCTGCGACGAGCCAGGTCGATCACGTAGTCGATCACATACGGGCAACGCTTTTGATAAGCCTGGATCACGAAACCGATGCCGTTCCAGCCGGTCAATTGCGGCTCGAAGCACAGGCGCTCCAGCAGATCCAGCGACAACTCGAGGCGGTCGGCTTCTTCGGCGTCGATGTTCAGGCCGATGTCGTATTGCTTGGCCAACAGGGTCAGCGACAGCAGGCGCGGGTACAGCTCGTCCATCACGCGCTCGTACTGGGCGCGGCTGTAACGCGGGTGCAGGGCTGACAGCTTGATGGAAATGCCCGGGCCTTCATAAATCCCACGACCGTGGGACGCTTTGCCGATCGAGTGGATGGCTTGTTCGTACGAGGCCAGGTATTTCTGGGCATCGTGCTCGGTGAGTGCGGCTTCACCCAGCATGTCGTAGGAATAGCGGAAACCTTTGGCTTCGAACTTGCTGGCGTTGGCCAAGGCTTCGGCGATGGTTTCGCCAGTCACGAACTGCTCGCCCATCAGGCGCATGGCCATGTCGACGCCCTTGCGGATCATCGGCTCGCCGCTCTTGCCGATGATGCGGCTCAAGGAGGAAGTCAGGCCCGCTTCGTTATGGGTGGCGACCAGTTTGCCGGTCAGCAACAAGCCCCAGGTCGCGGCGTTGACGAACAGCGACGGGCTGTTGCCCAAGTGCGGGTGCCAGTTGCCGGTGCTGATCTTGTCGCGGATCAGTGCGTCACGAGTGCCTTTGTCCGGGATGCGCAGCAGCGCTTCGGCCAGGCACATCAGCGCTACGCCTTCCTGGGACGACAGGGAAAATTCCTGCAGCAGGCCCTGGACAATTCCGGCACGGCCGCCGGCGCTCTTCTGATTGCGCAGTTTTTCGGCAATCGAGGAGGCGAGCTTGTTGGTCGCTTCGGCCATCGCCGCCGGCAGACGCGCCTGTTCGATCAGCATCGGCACCACTTCGGGTTCCGGGCGACGGTAGGCGGCGGTGATCGAGGCGCGCAGCACCGATTGCGGCAGGATGCTTTCGGCGAACTCGAGGAAACACTGGTGGGCGTGATCCAGAGGCGCGTCGACGGCTTCGTCGGAATCCTTGGTCAAACCGCTCAGCTCGGTCAGGGTTGCACCACCCTCGAGTTTTTCCAGGTAATTGAAAATTGCCTGCTTGATCAGCCAGTGCGGCGTGCGATCAATCGAGGTCGCGGCCGCCTTGAGGCGCTCGCGGGTCGGGTCGTCAAGTTTGACCCCAAGGGTGGTGGTAGCCATATTTTTATCCTCATGTTTGCCACGACCGCGTGGCATCAGCTGGCCGCAAGATTAGCTGGGCAACCTTTGAGGTGCAACCGGGTGCAACCCTTTTTTTGTCGGAATAATAAGCAGCTCGTCAGGAAATAAATTCCGGAACGAACGTACCGCGCCGGCTTGGTGCTTTTCATTCTAGTAAACCGTCAGGACTGCCCTAAAAGGGAGCAAAAACAGGGGTTTTTCAGGTAAATCCGACTAGGTGCAACTTATTCTCGAAAAATGGGTTGCACCTTATTTGCTTTGTTGAATAGCATTCGCGGCCAAGGTGCAACCGGTCATAAAAGACAGGTGTACCGGCTGATGGCTTTCCTGGGGAAACATCAGTCATAAATGCGTGGGACCTGAAATCGTCTGTCAAACGTCGTCGTTTGCGCGCGGTTCACCAGCCGCCGCTACATAAAAACAAAGCCAGGGCGAAACTTAATGAGCGTTAGCAATCCAACTCTGATCACGTTCGTGATCTACATCGCAGCAATGGTGCTGATCGGCTTCATGGCCTATCGTTCCACCAACAACCTTTCTGACTACATTCTGGGCGGTCGCAGCCTGGGCAGCGTCGTGACTGCATTGTCCGCCGGCGCCTCCGACATGAGCGGCTGGTTGTTGATGGGCCTGCCGGGCGCCATCTACATGTCCGGTCTGTCCGAAAGCTGGATCGCCATCGGCCTGATCATCGGTGCTTACCTGAACTGGCTGTTCGTCGCCGGCCGTCTGCGTGTGCAGACCGAGCACAACGGCGATGCATTGACCCTGCCGGATTACTTCTCCAGCCGTTTTGAAGACAAAAGCGGTCTGCTGCGGATCATCTCTGCCGTCGTGATCCTGGTGTTCTTCACCATTTACTGCGCTTCCGGCATCGTGGCCGGCGCCCGTCTGTTCGAAAGCACCTTCGGCATGTCCTACGAGACAGCGCTGTGGGCCGGTGCTGCGGCGACGATTGCCTACACCTTCGTCGGCGGTTTCCTGGCAGTGAGCTGGACTGACACCGTACAAGCCACGCTGATGATCTTCGCCCTGTTGCTGACGCCGATCATCGTGCTGCTGGCCACCGGCGGCGTCGACACCACGTTCCTGGCCATCGAAGCGCAAGATCCAAGCAACTTCGACATGCTGAAAAACACTACCTTCATTGGCATCATCTCGCTGATGGGCTGGGGCCTGGGCTACTTTGGCCAGCCGCACATCCTGGCGCGCTTCATGGCGGCGGATTCGGTCAAGTCGATTGCTAAAGCACGTCGCATCTCCATGGCCTGGATGATCCTGTGCCTGGGCGGCACCGTCGCTGTAGGTTTCTTTGGTATCGCGTACTTCTCGGCGCACCCTGAACTGGCTGGTCCTGTGACCGAAAACCCAGAGCGCGTGTTCATCGAACTGGCCAAAATCCTCTTCAACCCTTGGGTTGCCGGTGTCCTGCTGTCGGCCATTCTGGCTGCCGTCATGAGCACCCTGAGCTGCCAGTTGCTGGTGTGCTCGAGCGCCCTGACCGAAGACTTCTACAAAACCTTCCTGCGTAAAACCGCTTCCCAGGTTGAACTGGTCTGGGTCGGCCGCGCCATGGTGCTGCTGGTTGCCCTGATCGCCATCGCGTTGGCCGCTAACCCGGAAAACCGCGTACTGGGTCTGGTCAGCTACGCCTGGGCTGGTTTCGGTGCTGCGTTCGGTCCGGTTGTCCTGATCTCCGTGATCTGGAAAGACATGACCCGCAACGGCGCACTGGCCGGCATCCTGGTCGGCGCGATCACCGTGATCGTGTGGAAACACTTCGAGCTGCTGGGCCTGTACGAAATCATCCCAGGCTTCATCTTCGCCAGCCTGGCGATCTACATCGTCAGCAAACTGGGCGCGCCGACTCAGGGCATGCTTCAGCGCTTCGCCGCTGCCGAGGCTGATTTCCGCCTGAACAAGTGATCGGGAAGAGCTGATGCTCTGACCTTTCGCCGAACATGAAAACGGCCCGCTTCCATTTGGAGGCGGGCCGTTTTTTTGTTTGCGGGGAAAGGTTTGGTGTTTTTGATGGCCTCTTCGCGGGCAAGCCTCGCTCCTACGGATTTGTGTGTTCTGTAGGAGCGAGGCTTGCCCGCGAAGAGGCCATCAGCAGCAACACACTACTTTTGCAGGGAATGTCTGTAGCCAACCATCCCAACTTTCGAAGGAAAAATCTCTAAAAAAGTAGGGCAAATCTGATTTTCCTGTCCCTCCCTCAACACCCCTTGTCGCTCATGCAGAATCGCCCGCCCTCATTCTGCAGAGACACATCGGATGTTCGCTCCTGCCAATCAACCGCGTTTCACGTTGACGATCGACGGCGTCCAGATTGAGCTCAAGGTGCTTGAGTTCACGGGCACGGAAGCCATCAGCCAACCCTACCGCTTTGACCTGGAACTGGTCAGCGAACGGCCGGACATCGAGCTCGAAAGCCTGCTGCATCGTCAGGCCTTTCTGAGTTTCGATGCACAAGGTTCCGGCATACACGGTCAGATCTTTCGCGTAGGTCAAAGCGATTCCGGGAAACGTCTGACGGGCTATCAAATCAGTCTCGTACCGCGACTGGCTTATCTCGGTCAGCGCATCAACCAGCGAATCTTCCAGCACAAAAGCGTGCCGGCGATCATCGCGCAGGTCCTCAAGGACCATGGCATCCAGCGCGATGCGTTCGAATTTCAACTCGGCAGCGATTACTCACCGCGCGAGTACTGCGTGCAATACGCCGAAAGCGACCTCGCGTTTATCCAGCGCCTGTGTACCGAGATCGGCATTCATTACCACTTCCAGCACTCCCCCGACGGCCACCTGCTGGTGTTTGGCGATGACCAAACGGTGTTCCCGCGTCTGCCCGAGCCGACGCTGTACTTGCCGGGCAGCGGCATGGCGGCGGATGCGCCGGCCATCAAGCGTTTCAACGTGCGCCTGGAGACTCGTACCACGGCGGTCACCCGTCGCGATTACGACTTCCAGAAACCGCGTCTTTCCCTTGAAAGCCGGGTCGACAGCGAACAGCGCCCGGTGCTGGAGGATTACCACTTCCCCGGCCAATTCACCGACCGCGAGCATGGCAAACAGCTGACGCAACGAGCGTTGGAACGGCGCAACGCAGACTTCCGCCAGGCGGAAGGGCGTGGCGACGATTCTGCGTTGGTCAGCGGACATTTCCTCCACCTCGCCGAGCACCCGCGTCAGACGTGGAACGATCTGTGGCTGATCACTGGCATTGAACACCGTGGCCGACAACCGCAAGTGCTGGAAGAGTCCGCCACCAGCGACGACCCGGATGATTTCCAGGGCTACCGCAATACTTTTCTGGCGACACCGTGGGAGGTTTCGTTTCGCCCGCCGCTGGGGCCGGAAAAGCCACGCATGCTCGGCTACCAACCGGCCGTGGTCACCGGTCCGGTCGACAGCGAAATCCATTGCGATGAGTTCGGTCGGGTCAAGGTCCAGCTCGCCTGGGACCGCGACGGTCAGCTCAACGAACATTCCAGTTGCTGGTTGCGGGTCGCCACCGGCTGGGCCCACGACCATTACGGCAGCGTACTGATCCCGCGAGTCGGCATGGAAGTGCTGGTGGGTTTTATCGACGCCGATGCCGATAAGCCGCTGGTGATGGGTTGCCTGCCCAACGCCACAACACCGGTGCCGCTGGATCTGCCCGCCGACAAGACCCGCAGCATTTTCCGCAGCCAGAGCAGTCCCGGAGGCGGTGGCTACAACGAATTGCGCATTGAGGATCGCAAAGGTGCCGAGGAAATCTACCTGCGCGCCCAGCGAAACTGGACCCAGCACGTGTTGAACGATCAACAGGTGCAGGTCGATAACCAGCGCAGCATCGTCGTCACGGGGACCGCTCGCCATGAGCTGAAGGCGGACGAACAACGCATCACCCACGGCCAGCGCCAAGCGGAAGTGAAGCTCGACGATCACTTGCTGGTGGTCGGCGACCGGCACATCCGCGTCACCAGTCAGGCACTCAACGCCAGCCAGCAATTCCACGTCAGCGCCGGTCAGCAAGTGGTGATCGACGGTGGCGCCAGCGCGACGATTCAGGCGGGCGGGCAGTGGATCAACATCGGCCCGGGCGGGATTTTCAGCAGCGTGCCGATTCAGGTCGGCGGTGCGCTGATGCCGTCGATGGCCGCTGCCCCAGTGTCGCCGAATACGCCGTTGAAACTCGTCGCCGTCCCGGCTGCCGTGCTAAGCGCCGCACAGATCATGAGTCTGCAAAGCGACGCGCCGTTCTGCGAAGAATGCGAGCGCTGCAAGGACGGTGTCTGTGCAGCCTGATTGCTTGTCGCCTCGTGAATGGCTGGAACGGCAGCCACTGAAACCGTCGGAACAACTGTTCGCGATCTTCAGCAATGCCAGCACGGCTGAGCCGTTCAAAGCGTGGCGGCAGTCAGTCGCCGCTCAAGCTCCTAATCCGATCTGGGCCGACACCGCTTACGCCGAGTGGGAACCGGTCATGCCCTACGTCGGAATCGTCGCGGCTGAGGGTGAGTTTCTGGAGTGGGTTGCCACGACCGAGTCTCGCGACTGGGGTTGGCTGGCGGTTTCTTCTGCCTCTCAAGATGCGCTGGTCGAGCATCTGCGCAGCCTCACACAGGTGCTTCTGCCCAACGGCAATGCGGTGTTTTTCCGCTTCTGGGATGGGCGTTATCTGCTGCCGATTCTTCAGTCTGCCGACGTTAACGCCACGCAGTTAATGCCGGTGATTGACCGCGGTTTGATCAATGGGCAGCCGCTCGATATCGGCGGCAGTGCCTTGAAAACCTCCAGGGTTTTTCCGTGGTGGGAAGTTTCCGAGTCGCTGCTCGAAGACCTCGCCGCCGAGTCCGCGACAACCCGCATCAACAACTTGATCAAGTGGTTGAGCGAGGACCGTGCTGATCTTTTTGAGGCGTTTTCGGAGCGGGTGTTACGGCACAAAGTCGCGATCTTTTTGCAGGCGCCGGACCTGCCTCAAGCACCGAAACAAGCCTTGGTGGATTACCTGATGGCGGAGTTGAACTGATGGATCAGATCGTACGGATCGAGCAGGAGCTCGACGGTTTTAAAGACACGTTGGTTTTGTATCGCGAGCAGCTTGGCGAATTCTTGAGCCGGAAAGCGGACAGTGTCAGCCGGGCGATGGACATGCCTTCGCTGTTGGACATGGAACGGCTGATAAAGCTTGGCGATTCGACTACCGCGGTGAGTAGTCGCGACGATGATTTTTTCTCGGGTTTGGCGCGGTGTCCTGCGAATGGAATTCTTGAGATCGAGAGCAAGTTTGAATCGGTCTATGACATCCCGTTGGGGAATATTCAGGTCGATGTGATTGCCATGGAGGGTGGTGAGAGCAAACCGGTCACGCTCGATGAAAACGGTAAAGGGCAGTTCGAAGGCAAACCCGGAAAGTTCTATCGCGTTCATGTCCAGAGTGAAGTTTCATCGGATCAAATCGAAGATCTTTTCTCGTCTTACGATGGCCTGACCTCAGAACTGGAAGGTTGGCTACGCAACGAGTGGAAAGGGTTCAAGCCGCAATGGTCGCAATCGACGTTTGCGGCCGCCGGTAACGGAATACTCGCGGGAAGTTGGGCGGCGGTTATCGGTGTATGGGACAGCATCAGCCTGCTCTCGGACATTCTCCAGGATCCCCTGAAGTTCGTTGGCCGCCTGGGTAGCGGTGCCGACAAACTGGCCGAACTGGCGGAGAAATTTCCGGCAACGATGGAAAAGGTCCAGCTGCTGATCAGTGATGAAGCAGCCCTCTGTCTGTTGCTGCGCACGGCCAGCCTCTGGTTGGAGATGCTGCCTCCCAGCGAAATCGCCGGCAAAACGGCCGAAGCGGTTTCAACCGTGGTGGTGCAACTGCTCATCGACATTCTGATCGGGGTCGTTCTGACTTTTGCGGGCGCAGGCGCAGGCATTGCCTATTTGGGAATGCGCCTTGCCAATTACGGCGCCCGGATCGTCGACGCCGTAGCGGGTTTCGTCAAAGCGATCTTCAACATCATCAACAGCTTCATTACTTATGTTGAACGTTACAAAAAAGTTGCCGCGCGTGGCGTTGCGGCAGGCCTGAAAAAAGGTCGCATGCAACTGCGCTGGGATGCCAAGCGCAACACCACGCTCAAGCAAAACGAACACCACGACAACGTCCCCGATCAGGCGAAAAACCCCAACGGCGACAGCGCCGACTCCGTCGATAAAACAGCGACCAACAAATGCCCGGTCTCGATGGTCACCGGCGAAGAACTGCTGACCCTTACCGACGGTTCCCTCGACGGCATCCTGCCGTTCGACTTCACCCGGCTCTACCGCACCAGCGCTGCCGAAATCGACGTCGGCCTCGGATTCGGCTGGAGCCATTCGCTTTCCCATCGACTGCAAATCGACGGCGACACCGTCATTTGGATCGACCACGAAAACCGTCGCACCACTTTCCCTCTGCCCAACACTGCGCGCCCGGCGATCCACAACAGCCTCTCCCGCGCCGCGATTTACCTAGGCAATGAGCCCGAAGAACTGATCCTCGCCCAAGCCGGTGACGAGGCACGTTTCTACCATTTTCATAATGGTTTTCTCACAACCATCAGCGACGCTTACGACAACCGCCTGCGTATCACCCGCGACCGTCAGGACCGCATCCAGCGCCTCGACAACGGCGCCGGTCGCGCCTTGCTGTTGCGGTATGAACGCAGCCATCTGGTCGCCGTCGACTACCAGGTTTTTGTCCCCGCCCAAACCCTCGAAGAAGCCTGGCAGACCGAGCAAACCCTGGTCTGTTACCGCTACGACGAACGCAGTCGACTCATCGAAGCCACCAACGCCGCTGGCGAAAGCGAGCGCTACGACTACGACGATCAGCACGTCATCCTCCAGCGGCAACTGGCCGGTGGGGCGAGTTTCTTCTGGGAGTGGGAAAGGTCCGGCAAGGCTGCCCGATGTATCCGCCACTGGGCGTCGTTTGCGCAGATGGACGCGCGGTATGCCTGGGATGACGAGGGCGGCGTCACCGTCCACAACATCGACGGCAGCGAAGAGGTTTACGTCCACGACGAGCGGGCGCGGCTGGTGCGCAAGGTCGAGCTGGACGGTGGCGAACAGCTCAAGGCTTACGACGATCAAGGTCGGTTGATTGCCGAACAAGACCCGCTCGGCGCCGTCACCGAATACCGCTACGACGAAGTCGGACGCCTTGTTGCGTTGATTCCGCCCGAAGACGAGCCGACGTCCTACGAGTACCGCAACGGTTTCCTGCACGCGCGCTATCGCGGCAAAGCGGTGTGGAAGTATCAGCGCAATGCCCAGGGTGACATCACCGAAGCGACCGGCCCCGACGGCCATGTCACCCACTATCACTACGACGAAAAAGGTCAGTTGCTGTCGATCCGCTATCCGGACACCAGTCGGCATGTCTTCGTGTGGAATGGCTTGGGGCAACTGGTCGAAGAGACGCTGCCGGACGGTGGTGTACGACGGTTTTCCTACGATGCGCTAGGGCGGCAGATTACCCGGCAGGACGAACACGGTGCGGTCACCAAGTCCCAATGGGACGCCGTCGGCCGACTGATTCAGACGACGCTTCCTACAGGCGCCAGTCGCGCCTTCAGCTACAACGCCTACGGAAAAATCACCGCCGAACGCGATGAGCTCGGCCGCGTCACGCGCTACGAATACGTCGACGATCTGCATCTTGTCAGCCGCCGCCTCAATGCCGATGGCACCCAGCTCAAGTATCGCTACGACAACGCGCAGCTGCTTCTGACCGAGATCGAAAACGAATCCGGCGAAAAATATCAGCTGGACTATACGCCCAATGGATTGATCCGACAGGAAACCGGTTTCGACGGCCAACGCACGGCGTACGCCTACGACCTCAACGGCCACCTGCTGGAAAAAACCGAGTTTGGCGACGATGGCTCGCAACTCGTCACCGCTTATGAACGAGACTCGGCAGGGCGGTTGCTGGTCAAGACGCTGCCCGACGGCATCAAGGTCGAATACCGCTACGACAGCCTCGGCCGACTTATCGACGTCGATGACGGACACGACCATCCGCTGGAATTCGAGTACGACCAACAAGACCGGCTGATCACCGAGCATCAAGGTTGGGGCACGCTGCGTTATGGCTACGACGCCTGCGGCCAACTCAACCGCCTGCGTCTGCCGGACGGCAGCAAACTCGATTACCACCACGCCAAGGGCGGCGCGCTGACCGCCATCGACCTCAACGGCGCGCGGCTCACCATCCACCAATTTACCTTCGGGCGTGAGCAGCAACGTCAGCAAGGTCAACTGCTCAGCGACTATGCCTACGACGATCAGGGCCGTCTGAAAGCCCATGCCGTCAGCCAACAGCAACAACCGCTGTATCGCCGCGACTATGCCTACAGCGCCAACGGCAATCTCGACAGCATCACCGACACCCGCCACGGCCAACGCAACTACCAATACGACCCGCTCAACCGCCTGACCCGCGTGCGCCACACCCGCGACGACCCACCGGAAACCTTCGCCCACGACCCCGCCGGCAACCTGCTGATGCAGGATCGTCCCGGTTTGGCGACCGTTAAAGGCAATCGCCTGCTCATGCAAGGCGACCGACATTACGATTACGACGCCTTCGGCAATCTCATCCGCGAACGCCGCGGCACCGCGCAAAAACTCGTCACCGAATACCGCTACGACTGCCAGCACCGGCTGATCGGCGTCACAACCCCGGACGGCCGCTGCACAAGCTATCGCTACGACGCCTTCGGCCGCCGCATCGCCAAAACCGTCGACGGCAAGACCACCGAATTCTTCTGGCAAGGCGACAACCTCATCGCCGAAAGCAGCCGCGAACACTACCGCAGTTACGTCTACGAACCCGGCACCTTCCGCCCCCTCGCCATGCTCGACGGCAAAGGCCCGCGCAAGGCCTGCCCGTTCTACTACCAACTCGACCACCTCGGCACGCCGCAGGAACTGACCGATTTTGGTGGCGAGATTGTCTGGTCGGCGAAGTACAACGCCTACGGCAAAATCACGCGCCAGACGTTCGGTGGCGGCGAGCAACTTGAACAACCGTTACGGTTTCAGGGGCAGTACTTTGATGCGGAGAGCGGTCTGCATTACAACCGGCATCGGTACTATGATCCGGAGGTTGGACGGTACCTGACGCCGGACCCGGTGAAGTTGGCGGGTGGGCTGAATCAGTACCAGTACACGCCGAATCCGACGGGGTGGGTTGATCCGTTGGGGTTGAGCGGGAATTGTCCGCAGTCGGGTAAGGCTGGGTGTGAGGCGCCGTGTGATACGACTGGCGTTAAGGTTGATGAGGGTGAGCCTGAGTTACCGAAGCTTAAACTGACTGCTGCGGAGCTTGCCAAGAAAGAAGTTAAAAGATTGAACGACAGTCAAGGCATGCATATGGTTGGAAAACATGACCCTGAAGTTCCTCGTGCGGCTCATATTCAAAGGGCAATTGATGGTACGAACCCTATTACGGGTAAGACACCTCGGAATAAGAAAGGTAATTCCAGCTCCAGATTTCATAGTTGGGAAATCATGCTCAAAGCCTACAACCTCGGAACAACACGGACGGAGCAAGGGCTAACACGTTTTACGGGAAAAGATTCCCAAAAGGCCGATATTGTGAGGATGAGACTCCCTGGCGCGGGAGAGGGTTATATACCTAATCCAAAGTCGGAAAAAAATCCGAAATTGATTCAAATGGATGGATTTTAAATGAAATTCGATCCTGTAACTGGCGTGCCGTTTACGCTATATCCAATTAAATAGGTGAGAAATGTTTATTGATCCAGATGATGGGCAACCATACCTCCCGACCCCGGCATTTTTTTTGGGGGGAGTTGATATTTATGATCGTGAAGAAACGCTAGGGGAGGCTCTTGAAAAACTTGATCCTAATGACCCGGCTGATAGAGAAGAGATAATACTTAAATACTGCTTGCCTACAAGAAAGTCATACCGGCACAAATTTTTCATTTATAAAAGCTTGGAGGAAGCTCTTCAGGATAAAGATTATGATTTTCAGTCGCTGCTGGCGTATGACCCTGAAGAATATTCGTCTTTCCCTTGTGGTTGGGATGAGATGGAGAACACCAGAGCTTTTTTCGAAGATATTTTTCGATTGGCAACTGTGGAGTGGAAAGATGATCTTCACAAAGCGGGTCTTGAAGATCAATCCACTTGGTAGATGGGGGCTCTGAACCAGAGCGAAATTTCTGGGCAAGGTCGTCGGAAGTTTCCTTCATGTCGCGGCGGTTTCCATGAACTGGTGTGAAATGTTCTCCATCGATAGTCTCTGGTGGTCACTGAAAACTCAGTGGCGGGGTGTAGGAACCCTTTAAGACTAGAGAGGACGCTTCGGCGTCGACACCTGAATTGCGGCCATCAACGTGCGTCCGTAAGATCAGTTGCGGCGGCTGTGCGCGGGCACGCTTCGGTGTGGTCGAGTTCTCTGGTCTCGATATTCCTACCCCGCGTATAGCTGCCACCCAAGCCTGTAGGAAGGCCGATGGTAGCGCCCATTACTACCAGAGGTTTCAATTATGAAAAATCTTCACCCCGATCCACCCTACGAAAAGCCAATCCCCCACCCAAGTAACCGCTTCATGGCCCTCACCAGCAATTGCACTGACATGCCCACGCTGTTCGTCGATACCCACGCGCCGCTCGATGTTTTATACGACGCCGCCAACTATCGAATTCGCGCCGTCACGCAAGTGCTTGAGAACATGTCGATGCGCGGTTCGGTTGAGTGTGAGTCGTTCATTCTTAGTGATTTTGCGTTGCTGTGTGCCATTCCGTTGCGGGATGGGTGTGATGTGCTGGATGTGATTGGGCGGCGATTGCGGGCTCTGCCGTAGCATCTGAATAAAGAGTGATCCTTCCTGTTTGATTGTAGGAAGGATCGTCCTTACTCATTTTGATGATCTACTTTGGCAGGTATTGATCCTGAGACTGAATGAATGCATCGAACTCCCTAGAGTTGTAAACCTCTAGGCAACCATAAAAAACCATTTTTTTATCAGAGTGCTTGCTGAGGGACGAGGTCGTTGCATAGGCATTACGCATGTACTTCTCGGTTTCTGCGTAAGGGTCGTGTTTGATCTCGAGGGTGTCCTCGTTTTGAATGATTAGATGCTGACCTTTGCCCATCGACGAGTAGGCGCCAATCGCAAGTCCAATATCAGATTTTATTTCTGACTCACCCTTGAATTGGCTGGAGATACAGTTGGCCAACCCATAATCCTTAAGCATCTCTCGAGACTTAACGATATCGATTTCAGCAGATATGGCTTGCCCTGTAACGAGTAGCAGTGCCAGCACAATTAGCCGCGAGTGCGTCATCCCTTCAACTCCCAAAAGTTTATTTTTTCCAGCTTTACCCTTGGATTGTCATAGGTATGGCTGTCTTGCCTGTGATAGTCACTGTCGTCACCGGTCACGCTCCCGTTCCAAAGGGTTGCGTGGCCTGACGCGTCGCTCCACCCGGTGATTTCCATGACGATGACGCCTTTTTTTCCATTTATAAAATTTGAATTGGTTTGCGTCAGCGTATGGTCGGGCTCGCCCCAGTTATGTCTAAGAAAAGCGAGAAAATCGACCACCTTCATAATGTAGGGCAACTGATCCGCTCCACTCAGTCGATAGATGGGCTGGTTTTGTATGATCGTGCCTTTGGGGATTTTATATCCGCCGTAATTAAAAGCTCTGCTTATCCTCAATGCGCAGGCATTCGCATAAGCATCAGGCTTTTCCGCTCTTGCCGCTTCGACTCCACCTCCGACAAGTCCGTAAACCTCGACTGAGCCTTTATGACCTACTTCTGCATATGCGTTCCATAGTGTGCTGAAACGAGGCCTTCTAACCGAGATGCTGGAGGACACTCCGCCGGCATTGATGACAACTTGAGCCATTAAGCTTCCCCTTCCATGTCAATGATTTCGCTTCCGAATGCGTTTGGAATGATGGCTACGCCTTTGGCCCCGACTATCCCTGTCAAGGCTTTTTCGGTGGGGCCGCTAACGTTGACGGTAACCGTCTCGCCGGGCAAATAACCCGAGGTTTTCACATGAATATTCAAGTCGGTGTAAAACCGGGAAACTGACTCGACAGGAACCTGCTCATCGCCATAGGACAAGGAAATATCGGTGATGGACTTGGGATGATTCAGCAGGGCAGTGATGCCTGAAAAATCTGCTTTGTTGTGTTCTGCTCCGCCATATACAGATGACTGAGCGGACATCACCTTGTTGGATTGTGGAGGGCAGCCGCAGGCAACGTAGTCACCTTCCAGGGCAACCAATCCGGCCGGCAACGTAATGGTTCTGGGACCGACCGCGACGATGGGGCCTTTTCCTTTGCTGCAGGCTGGGCAGCTTGCCAAGTGTCCAATGGATGAGGTGCTTACAGCGCAATCGATGTTAATACCGACATTCCCTTCCAGTACGGTGCCGCCGGTTGAGGTAGGCGCACCGATACCAATCATTTTCCGTCCCATGTAAATCTCCATTTTACGGGCGTCAGGTCGGTCCGATCTTCGCACTCATGTGTAAGCTTCACGATGGTAGGTCTTTGGCAAAGTGTGACCTGATGTTGCTCGCCAAATGGGCAAGATCAAAAAATCGCAGACTTCGGTGGCTCCGGCGCGGGGGAGTGATTGCGATTGCTAGACCGAACGCCCGCTCAGCCACCAACCCCTGACGTTCGCCTCGGTACAAGGTAAACTTCCCGGCCTTCGCAGGAGCAATCATGAATTATCGTCACGCCTTCCATGCCGGCAATCACGCCGATGTGTTCAAACACCTGACTTTGACCCGCATCATCGCTTTGATGTCGCGCAAGGAGCAGCCGTTTGCCTATCTCGACACTCACGCCGGCATTGGTCTGTATGACCTGCAGGGTGATCAGGCGAGCCGTACCGGTGAGTACCTGGAAGGTATTGCACGTTTGTGGGATCAGCCGGATCTGCCGGCGTTGACCGCTGATTACATGAAGGTGCTGCATGACATGAACCCGGATGGCCAGTTGCGCTATTACCCGGGGTCGCCGGAGCTGGCGCGGCGGCTGACGCGGCCGCAGGATCGGGTGATGCTCAACGAGAAGCACCCGGAAGACGGGGTGTTACTCAAGGACAACATGGCCGGCGACCGTCGGGTGAAGGTGCATCTGGGCGAAGGCTGGCATGTGCCGCGTGCGATGTTGCCGGTGCAGGAGAAGCGGGCGGTGATGTTGATTGATCCGCCGTTCGAGCAGCTGGATGAGATGCAGCGCTGTGCGGCATCGTTGAAAGAGGCGATTGGCCGGATGCGCCAAACCGTGGCGGCGATCTGGTACCCGGTGAAGGATCAGCGCATGTTGCGGCGGTTTTATCAGGATTTGGCCGGTACGGGCGCACCGAAGTTGTTGCGCGTGGAGTTGCTGGTGCATCCGCTGGATACGCCGAACAGTCTGAACGGGTCCGGGTTGGCGATTGCGAATCCGCCGTGGGGGCTGGAAGAGGAATTGCGTGAGTTGCTGCCGTGGTTGTCGAAGAAGCTTGGGCAGACCCAGGGTGGGTGGCAGATGGATTGGTTGATTGCTGAGAGTTGACCGATCGTTCCCACGCAGAGCGTGGGAACGATCAGTGCGGGGTTAGATCGGGCAGGTAACGCCCGTACCGCCAATCCCGCAATACCCTTCCGGATTTTTCGCCAGGTATTGCTGGTGATACGCCTCGGCGAAGTAGACCGTCGGTGCTTCGTCGATTTCAGTGGTGATTTCGCCTTTCCCGGCCTTGGTCAACTCGGCCTGGAACACGTCCTTGCTGTGCCTGGCGGCGTCCAGTTGAGTCGGGTTGGTCGCATAGATCACCGAGCGATACTGAGTGCCGATGTCATTGCCCTGACGCATGCCTTGCGTCGGGTTGTGCAATTCCCAGAACATTTTCAGCAGTTCTTCATAGCTGACTTTTGCCGGTTCGTAGACCACCAGCACCACTTCGCTGTGGCCAGTCAGGCCCGAGCAAACTTCTTCGTATGTCGGGTTCGGTGTAAAACCGCCGGCGTAACCCACTACCGTGCTGACCACGCCTTCACGCTGCCAGAACTTGCGTTCCGCGCCCCAGAAGCAGCCCAGGCCGAAGATCGCGAAATCCACGTCCATCGCGAACGGGCCCAGCAACGGGGCGTCGTGGACGAAGTGCTTTTCCGGCAGGTTCATCGGGGTTTCGCGGCCAGGCAGAGCTTGTTCTTTGGTAGGGAGCACGTTTTTGTTCACCAGGATTTCCGAGCGCAAGACCATCATCAGTCCCCTCAGTCAGGTTGAATGTAAATTGTCAGACACGCAGTTTGCCCAATGCCGGCCGGTTACGCACTACCTTGTGGGAGCGAACTGTGGCGAGGGGGCTTGCCCCCGTTGGGCGGCGAAGCTGCCCCCAAATCTCTGAGGTACCAACGATTTTGTGAGTGCTGCGCACTCAAACGGGGGCAAGCCCCCTCGCCACAGGATTTGGGGGTGCTCCACAGTGTGCTGTCAGACGAGCGGGCCGCGTGGGTAGCGCTTGAGCTTTTCGATCAGCTCGGAACCCGGGATCGGTCGGTCGAACAGGTAGCCCTGGCCGACGTCGCAACGGTGACGCCGCAGAAACGCAAGCTGCTCGGCGGTCTCGATGCCTTCCGCCACGACCTTGAGTTTCAGGTTGTGGGCCATGGCGATCACCGCGGAGGTGATTTCCATGTCGTCCTGGTTGTCCGGGATTTCGTGGATGAAGCTTCGATCGATCTTGATGATGTCGATCGGGAATTTTTTCAAGTAGCTGAGCGACGAGTAACCGGTGCCGAAGTCGTCCATGGCCAGGGTCAGGCCCAGGCGCTTGAGCTGATCGAGCTGCAAGTGGGTGTCTTCGGTGGCTTCCAGCAGCAGGCCTTCGGTCAGCTCAAGTTCCAGCAGGTTCGCCGGCAGCGCTTCTTCCTTGAGGATATTGGCGATGGACGCCACCAGGTCCGGGTCCGAGAACTGCTTGGGTGACAAGTTGATCGCCACTTGAAGATTGCCCAGGCCGGCGGCGGTCAGGTCTTTGCTCATGCGGCAGGCCTGGCGGGCGATCCATTTGCCGATGGGGATGATCAAGCCGGTTTCTTCGGCGACGCTGATGAACTGGTCCGGGCGGATCATGCCTTTTTCCGGGTGGTTCCAGCGCAGCAGCGCTTCCATGCCCAGCAGGCGACCGCTGCGCAGGCACAGTTTGGGCTGGTAGAACACGTCCAGCTCATTCTGGGTCAGGGCGCGGCGCAGGTTGTTCTCGACGAACAGCTTGTAGCTGGCCTCGGCGTTCAGCGCTTCGGTGAACACCTGGACCTGGTGTTTGCCGTTGGCTTTGGCTTTGTGCAGCGCCAGGCCGGCGTTACGCATCAATGTCTGTGGATCGCGACCGTGCAGCGGCGCGCAGGCCAGGCCCACGGAGCCGGTAACGCTGATCAACTGGTTGTCGACGAACATCGGCTTGTCGAGGGTCGCGAGCAGTTGGTTGGCGACATGCTGGCCCATCGCGAGGTCGGTGTTGTCCAGCAACACGGCGAATTCGTTACTGGCGAACCGCGCCAGACTACCGCTCGGGCTCAGACTGTTGCGCAGGCGCCGGGCGAGGCTGATCAGCAGTTTGTCGCCGGTCTGGTGGCCGAGGCTGTCGTTGATGCGCTTGAAGTTGTCGATGTCCACCAGCAACAGGCTGATCGGCGTATCGCTGTCCCGGGCGAAGCGTTCGTCGAGGTTGCGGATGAACGCCGGGCGGTTGCCCAGGTTGGTCAGGTTGTCGGTGTAGGCCAGACGCTCGATGCGCTGCTGGGCGAGCTTGGTCTGGGTGATGTCTTCGTAGATGCCGATGTAATGCGTCAGCTCACGGTTGTCGCCGTAGACCTTGGAAATCGACAACTGGCCCCAGTAGGGTTCGAGGTTTTTACGGCGGCTCTTGAACTCGCCCTGCCAACTGTTGCTCTTGGCCAGCGCCGAGGGCGCGTCGAACAGCAGCTCGCTGAGGTTTTCCAGGGCCGGCAGTTCCGACAGGCGCTGGCCGTGGACTTCTTCGGTGCTGTACTGGGTGATCGCCGTGAAGCTCGGGTTGACGTACTCCACCACGCCATCGCAATTGACCAGCAAAAAGGCGTTGGCGCTTTGCTCGACCGCTCGCTGGAACAGGTGCAGGGCGCTGGTGGCGGTGCGGCGGTTGTGATTGTTGATGACCTGAGCGAACTGATCGGCCAACTCGCCGGCGAAGGCGATTTCGTCCGACTGCCAGGCGCGAGTCGCGCCGGTCTGTTCCAGGCACAGCACGCCAACCACCTGGCCGTCGACGCGGATACTGGCGTCGAGCATCGCGTTCACATCGCGAGGGCGCAGGCTCTCGGCCATTTCCCGGGTGCGCGGGTCGCGCATGGCGTTGTGCGCATCGATGGCGCGGCTGCTGTGCAAGGCGTCGAGGTAATCCGGGAAGCCGCTGACGTCGATCGGAGCCGGCAGTTGGTAATCCCCGGAGGCGCGGTGATAGGCCGAGATCGGCACCAGCAGTGAGCCTTCGAGGTTCCACAGGCTGGCGCAGTCGATTTCGTAGATATCGCAGGCGCTGCGGGTGATCAGTTCGGCGGCTTCTTGCAGGGAATTGTTGGTGCTGTAGCGCTGGCGGGTCAGCAGCAGGATCAAGTCTTGCTGGGCGCGGACCCGATCCAGATGCTGCAGTTGCTCCAGCTGGGCGCGCTGATTGAGTTCCAGGGCGATTTGCAGACGCGAGTTCTGGGTTTCCAGGTCCAGTGACGGCAGCAGGGGGGCACCCTCGAACAAGCCGTCCACGACCATCAGGTAGCCGCGCAGCAGGTGTCGATTGTGTTGTCGGTAGGCTTCGCCGAGTTCCAGCAGGCTCAGGGAGCCTTTGGCGGTGTGCAGCTTGTAGCGGATCAGGTAATGCGGGCCGTCGCTGAGTTGCTGCTGAATCGCGTCGTGCAGCTGATAACGCGCTTCGGGCTCCATCAGGCTGGCGTAAGGTGAGTCGACCAGAGCACAAAGCTCCACGGCCGGCAGACCAAACTGTCGTTCGCAATTGGGGTCGAGAAACAGGAGCGCCCAGCTCGCTTCATTCAGCCGTTCGAAACGCAGCATGCCGAGCCGCGAGGGCACAGGCAATTGCGTCACTACCTCGGCCACCATACGGCTGGCGGCATCGGGTTGGCTTTTCATTGAGGGAAACTCGCTTCGAATGTGCTGATCGCGCCGGGCTCTCGCCCTCTTTACTGTTGCCTGCGGCAAGGTTGCATCATTGCGACACTGACTGACAAGAGACATGAAGGCCAAGTGCTATAAGAATATGTCGGCAGGGGCGAAGATTTCTCCAGCAAGAGCCGAAAACTAATGCATTTGGCCTTCATTGCCTTAGCGCAACGGGATGCTGGTCGAATGCAGGTGCTGGCCGTTCCGGTCATGGTAATTGACCTGAATCTGCTCTCGATCCACCACCAGATGGGCAAAGTTGTCTTCGCTGACCACCTTGCTGGTCAATTCATGTCGATAATCTCCCGCAGCGGTTCGCGCCAGCGCCTGATCGAGAATGAAGGTGGACGCGGAGGCATACGGCAGCAATTTGCTGTTGCACAGCGGTGACGACACGATGGTGTGCACGTCGAAGTCCGGATCCTCGCTGTGGGTCAGGCGACTGGTCAGGGAGCCGTGGACATCGCCGGAAACGAAGATGACGTTCTTGATGCGGTGCGTACGAATCGTCTCCAGCAGCCGTAGTCGTTGTTCCGGGAAGGCTTTCCAGGCGTCATCACCGTTGAGTTTGCGGTCGGGGTAGAACATCACGCTGGTGACCACGAACTTGACCCGGGCCGGGCTGTGGATCAGCCATTTACACAGCGCCTGTTCCTGATCTTCGTCGAGGATGCGTCGATCATCGGGCGACAGGTTGCGACGGGTTCGGCTGTCGGTGACAAACCATTCAATATCGCCGTCGGCGAACTGATACCAATACTGTTCCAGTTTTCTGCTTATCTGCCCATTGGCCAGTAATGCATGCGCCGGACTGTGGCTGGCCTGGTATAGCTCATAGGCGGCCATGGCGTTCTTATATAAATAAGCATCGTCCTTGCTTTCGTTGGCGGGCCAGTTGTCTTCTATCTCATGGTCGTCGAGGATCATATAAGTCGACACGCTGGACATTAATCTGGCGATATTTGGCTGAGAAAAAGCCGCGCGATACTTGCTGAGTATTTCCTTGTATTCACGATCAGGCGCAATAACGTTCAGGTCATCGACGTAAATTTGATCACCGGTCATCAACATCGCGCTAATGGGCGGTTCGGCCTGCTGCGCAAGTTCGGTGATCGAGGCAAAGATCCGATCGCCGGCCTGTGGTGCGATGGCCACACCGGCGGTCAGGCGCAGGTAGCGGCAGGAGCCGACAATGTACGCACGCGGCGTACCGCTTTTGCTGGAGCGGGTGCGAAAGCGATAAATCTCCCGTGGCCATTGCAGCGGCAATTCCTGAATGGTCTCAACTGTATGCACCGGGCTCATGGGGCTGAACCATCCGGCCTGGAATTCGTACTCGGTGTCGATGGCGAGGCTGTTGAGTGCAATCACATCGGACATGTCGCGCAAGATCGACAGGTTGCTGAATACACCTCGGGACCAACGCTCTTCCCCTGCGCGCCGATAACGAACACCGGCAAATACCAATGCGTTGTCTTGAAGTTCGCCGCGCAGAAAAATGCGCGCGTGGTTAGTTGTAGTGTGGCCAACAATAGGGCCGACAGTCGGTTTAAACATGTTCGAATCCATTCGAAATAACGCTAACTAAGCAAAAGAGGTTTGTCGTATTTATAAGAAAATACTGTGGAACTAAGCCTAGTTATTGAGCGACAAAAAATATCGAGCGGAAGTGGACTTGAGTTGTGGGCGATGTAAGCCACGGCTGTAGGAAGATGCTTTATTCAAGGCAAAAAAAGCCCCGCCAAATTGGCGGGGTTGAGGTACGAGCGTGGCGCTCGGAAAACGTGGAACGCGACAGGCCCTCCGGAGAAGGAGGGCCGGCCGGTGTTACAGCAAGATGGTGCGGATGTCCGCCAGCAGGCTGCTCAGACGCTGGGTGAAGCGTGCAGCAGCGGCGCCGTTGATCACACGGTGATCGTAGGACAGCGACAGGGGCAGCATCAGTTTCGGCTGGAAGGCTTTGCCGTCCCAGACTGGCTGGATGGTTGCCTTGGAAACACCGAGGATCGCCACTTCCGGCGCGTTGACGATCGGCGTGAAGCCGGTGCCGCCAATGTGGCCGAGGCTGGAAATGGTAAAGCAGGCGCCTTGCATGTCGTCAGCGGTAAGCTTCTTGTCGCGGGCTTTGGCGGCCAGCACAGCGGCCTCGGCTGCCAGTTGCAACAGGCTCTTCTGGTCGACGTTCTTGATGACCGGTACCAGCAGGCCATCAGGCGTGTCGACCGCGAAGCCGATGTTCACGTACTTCTTGCGGATGATCGCCTTGCCGCTTGGTGCCAGCGAACTGTTGAAGTCCGGCAGTTCCTTGAGCAGGTGCGCGCACGACTTGAGCAGCAGCGGCAGGATGGTCAGCTTGACGCCGGCCTTCTCTGCAACGGCTTTCTGAGCGATACGGAACGCTTCCAGGTCGGTGATATCAGCCGAATCGAACTGAGTCACGTGCGGAATGTTCAGCCAGCTGCGATGCAGGCTCGACGCGCCGATTTGCATCAGGCGGGTCATCGGCACTTCTTCGGTTTCACCGAAGCGGCTGAAGTCCACAACCGGAATCGGTGGGATACCCGCGCCGCCGGTTGCGCCTGCAGCAGCGGCCGGTGCTTCCTTGGCCTTCTGCATCATGGCTTTGACGTAAACCTGCACGTCTTCTTTCAGCACACGACCGTGCGGGCCACTGGCGCCGACGGCGTTCAGCTCGACGCCGAACTCGCGAGCCAGTTGGCGTACAGCCGGGCCAGCATGAACCTTGGCGCCCGGCTTGGCCGGTGCAGCCGCGGGTGCGGCAGGTGCAGCGGCAGCAGGCGCTGCGGCGGCCGGGGCAGGAGCGCTCGGTGCAGCCGCGGCGGTCGCCGGGGCAGCAGCAGGTGCAGCGCCTTTGACTTTCAGCTTCAGGATCAGGTCGCCGGTACCGACTTCGTCATCCAGCTTGATGGAAACGCTTTCCACCACGCCAGCGGCAGGCGATGGAATCTCCATGCTCGCCTTGTCGGATTCCAGGGTGATCAGCGACTGGTCGGCGGTGACGGTGTCGCCCGCCTTGACCAGCACTTCGATGATCTTGGCCTTGCCCGACGAACCGATGTCCGGGACATGAATGTCCTGAACTGTGTCGGCAACCGGTGCAGCCGGGGCCGCAGCGGCAGGCGCCGGAGCAGCGGCAGCCGGTGCAGCAGCCTGAGCTGGCGCGGCAGCAGCAGGGGCCGCAGCACCCGCCACTTCCAGATCCAGGATCAGGTCGCCGGTGCCGACTTCGTCGTTGAGCTTGACGCTGATGCTCTTGACCACGCCAGCGGCAGGCGATGGGATTTCCATGCTGGCCTTGTCGGATTCCAGGGTGATCAGCGACTGATCAGCCTCGACGGTGTCGCCGACCTTGACCTGGATCTCGATGATCTGGGCTTTGCCCGCCGAACCGATATCCGGCACGTGCACTTGCTGAACCGAGGCGGCAGCCGGCGCGGCTGTTGGCGCTGGAGCAGCAGCGGCGGCAGGCGCAGCAGCCGGTTTCGCTTCAGCTTTTGCAGCCGGCGCAGCGGCAGCCGCCGGGGCCGCAGCAGCGGCACCTTCAACTTCCAGTTCCAGCAGTTCATCGCCTTCTTTCAGGCGATCGCCCAGCTTCACTTTCAGACTTTTGACGATGCCGGCCTTGGGAGCAGGGACTTCCATGCTCGCCTTGTCCGATTCCAGCGTCAGGATGCTCTGTTCGGCTTCGATACGGTCGCCGACCTTCACAAACAGTTCAATTACTTCACCTTCACCGCTGCCGATGTCAGGTACGCGAATGAGTTCGCTCACAGAGTGTCTCCTCAGCAGTCCAGTGGGTTGCGTTTTTCCGGGTCGATCCCGAACTTGGCGATGGCTTCAGCCACCACTTTAGGTTCGATGTCGCCACGGTCAGCCAGTGCTTCCAGGGCTGCCAACACCACGAAATGACGATCGACTTCGAAGAAGTGACGCAGCTTCTTGCGGCTGTCACTGCGGCCGAAACCATCGGTGCCCAGGACTTTGAATTCCTTGGACGGGACCCACTGACGAATTTGCTCAGCGAACAGCTTCATGTAGTCGGTAGACGCGATGACCGGACCTTGACGGCCGTTCAGGCACTCTTCGACATAGCTCAGTTTAGGCTTCTGGCCCGGGTGCAGACGGTTGCTGCGCTCTACGGCCAAGCCGTCGCGACGCAGTTCGTTGAAGCTGGTAACGCTCCAGACGTCAGCGCCGACGTTGAACTGTTCACGCAGGATCTTCGCCGCTTCGCGAACTTCGCGCAGGATGGTGCCGGAGCCCATCAGCTGAACGTGGTGCGCCGCTTCGCGGGTGTCTTCCTCGAGCAGGTACATGCCCTTGACGATGCCTTCCTCGACACCGGCCGGCATGGCTGGCTGCTGGTAGGACTCGTTCATCACGGTGATGTAATAGAAGATGTCCTGTTGCTCTTCGGTCATCTTCTTCATGCCGTCCTGGATGATCACCGCCAGCTCGTAGCCGTAGGTTGGATCAAAGGTGCGGCAGTTCGGGATGGTGCCGGCCAGGATATGGCTGTGACCGTCTTCGTGTTGCAGGCCTTCGCCGTTCAGTGTGGTCCGGCCGGCGGTGCCGCCGATCAGGAAGCCACGGGTACGGCTGTCGCCAGCGGCCCAGGCGAGGTCGCCGATACGCTGGAAGCCGAACATCGAGTAGAAGATGTAGAACGGGATCAGCGGTTCGCCGTGCGTGGCGTACGCGGTCGACGCGGCGATGAAGTCGGCCATCGAACCGGCCTCGTTGATCCCCTCGTTGAGGATCTGGCCGTTCTGGGCCTCCTTGTAGTACATCAGCTGGTCGCGGTCGACCGGCTCGTACGTCTGGCCCTTGGGGGAGTAGATGCCCAGGGACGGGAACAGCGACTCCATGCCGAACGTGCGCGCCTCGTCGGGGACGATCGGCACCCAGCGCCGGCCCGTCTCCTTGTCGCGGACCAGGTCCTTGACCAGGCGGACGAAGGCCATGGTGGTGGCCACGTTCTGGGTGCCGGAGCCCTTGTCGAAGGAGGCGAAGGCCTTCTCGGC
>NZ_JBIWAF010000011.1:0-174264 GCF_044759925.1 Pseudomonas sp. NPDC099000 | reverse complement strand
AAACAAAACACCACAACCAAAAAAAAAAATCAGACACACCATCAAACCCAAAACAACCCCGCACCCTTCCAGGCCCTGCTGGCCTACACCGACAGCCACGGCCGCTGAGACCGGGCAGTCGACACGTAGCAAAGGATTGAAAGCATGCGTGCCTTAGCTGAGTTCATCATGCGCGGCCGTATGCAGGCCATTCTCGTAGTGGCCGGATGCGCAACATTGCCGTTGTTGTATTGGTTGGGTGCTGCCGCTGGATGCCTAGTGCTCCTGCGGCGCGGATTGAAGGACGCCATTGGCGTACTTGCTCTGGGACTGCTGCCGGCGTTGATCTGGTGGCTTTACTCCGATGACCCACGGGCACTTCTGGTGCTGCTGGGGTCTTCGAGCCTTGCGTTGGTTTTGCGCGCAAGCGAGTCCTGGAACCGCGTGCTGCTGGTCAGCATAGCGATGGGAGTGGTGTTTGCAGTGGTGCTGGGGACAGTTTTTGCTCCCCAAATCGAGATGCTGGCGCAGGCTTTGATAAAAGTCATGCCGTCGCTACTCGGTGATGTCTACCAGAAGTTGTCGGTAGACGAGCAAGCGCATTTTGCGTCCCTGATTGCACCGGTCCTGACCGGCCTGATTGCGGCCTTGTTGCAAATCGTCAGTGTGCTGAGCCTGATTGTCGGGCGCTACTGGCAGGCGTTGTTGTACAACCCGGGTGGTTTTGGTCGCGAGTTTCGCGCCATCCGATTCCCGCTTTTACCAGCGATGTTGCTGCTGGCGTTCATGCTTCTGGGGCCGAATATCGGTCCTCAGATGGCCATGTTGACGCCGTTGTGCAGCGTACCGCTGGTGTTCGCCGGGCTGGCTCTGATTCACGGGCTGGTGGCGCAAAAGCGACTGGCCAGGTTCTGGCTGGTTGGGTTGTACGTCACGCTGTTGCTGTTCATGCAGCTGATCTATCCGTTGCTGGTGGTCTTGGCCATCGTCGACAGCCTGATTGATTTTCGCGGTCGTTCGGCGCCGAAAGACGCCGATAACGCGAACGGTGAAGGTTAAAAGTTAAGAGGATTTTCACATGCAACTGATCCTTCTGGAAAAAGTCACCAACCTGGGCAACCTGGGTGACAAAGTAAACGTCAAGGCTGGTTACGGTCGTAACTACCTGCTGCCTTACGGCAAAGCTACCGCTGCGACCGCTGCCAACCTGGCTGCGTTCGAAGAGCGTCGCGCTGAGCTGGAAAAAGCCGCAGCAGACCGTAAAACTTCGGCTGAAAGCCGTGCCGCCCAACTGGCTGAGCTGGAAGTGACTATCACTGCCACCGCTGGTGACGAAGGCAAGCTGTTCGGTTCGATCGGTACTCACGACATCGCTGATGCACTGACCGCCTCTGGCGTTGAAGTGGCAAAAAGCGAAGTTCGTCTGCCGAACGGCACCATCCGCAACGTAGGCGAATTCGACGTAGCCGTGCACCTGCACGCCGAAGTTGAAGCCACCGTACGCGTTGTCGTGGTAGCAGCTTAAGCAGCACTTGATCGGCTGGCGGCTTGTCCGTCAGACGGTTAACATCGGGCACGATCCTGTTTACAGGTCGTGCCCTTTGTCTTTCTGAAACTCCTGCTTTTCACAAAATAACCAAGTGGCCATGAACGATATCTCCGCTCCCGAGCAATACGATCTGCAAACCGCTGCCCTGAAGGTGCCGCCGCATTCCATCGAGGCCGAACAGGCCGTGCTCGGTGGTCTGATGCTGGACAACAACGCCTGGGAACGCGTGCTCGATCAGGTCTCGGACGGCGATTTCTATCGACATGACCACCGCCTGATCTTCCGTGCGATCGCCAAGCTCGCCGACAAGAACTCCCCCATCGACGTCGTGACCCTTGCCGAGCAATTGGACAAGGAAGGTCAGACCTCGCAGGTCGGTGGCCTCGGTTACCTCGGTGAGCTGGCGAAAAACACGCCGTCCGTCGCCAACATCAAGGCGTATGCGCAGATCGTCCGCGCACGGGCGACCTTGCGACAGTTGATCGGCATCGCCACCGAGATTGCCGACAGCGCCTTCAACCCGGAAGGACGCACGGCTGAAGAGATTCTCGACGAAGCCGAACGACAGATCTTCCAGATCGCCGAGGCCCGGCCAAAAACCGGCGGCCCGGTGAGCGTGAACGACCTGCTGACCAAGGCCATCGACCGCATCGACACCTTGTTCAACACCGACAACGCCATTACCGGCCTGTCCACCGGCTACACCGACCTCGACGAGAAGACCAGCGGCCTGCAACCGTCCGACCTGATCATCGTCGCCGGCCGTCCGTCCATGGGTAAAACCACCTTTGCGATGAACCTGGTGGAAAACGCGGTGCTGCGCAGCGACAAGTGCGTCCTGGTCTACTCGCTCGAGATGCCAGGCGAATCGCTGATCATGCGTATGTTGTCGTCCCTGGGTCGTATCGACCAGACCAAGGTTCGTGCCGGTCGCCTGGACGACGACGATTGGCCGCGCCTGACCTCGGCGGTCAATCTGCTCAACGATCGCAAGCTGTTCATCGACGATACGGCCGGTATCAGCCCATCGGAAATGCGTGCGCGGACCCGGCGTCTGGTGCGTGAGCACGGCGATGTTGCCTTGATCATGATCGACTACCTGCAGTTGATGCAGATCCCGGGTTCGGGCGGTGACAACCGGACCAACGAGATTTCCGAGATCTCCCGTTCCTTGAAGGCCCTGGCCAAGGAATTCAACTGCCCGGTGGTGGCGTTGTCCCAGCTCAACCGCTCCCTGGAGCAACGACCGAACAAACGCCCGATCAACTCCGACCTCCGGGAATCCGGAGCGATCGAGCAGGATGCCGACGTGATCATGTTCGTGTACCGGGATGAGGTTTATCACCCGGAAACCGAGCATAAAGGCATCGCCGAGATCATCATCGGCAAACAGCGGAACGGCCCGATCGGCACGTCGCGACTGGCGTTCATCGGCAAGTACACCCGCTTCGAAAACCTCGCGCCGGGCAGCTACAACTTCGACGACGAGTAACCCTGCCGGATCCTGAGGCGAGGGAGCTTTTGTGGCGAGGGGGCTTGCCCCCGTTGGGCTGCGCAGCGGCCCCAAAACCTTTGTCCGCATTTTTCCAGGTAGTTCGCATTCGTTGATTTCACGACTGCTTCGCAGTCGAACGGGGGCAAGCCCCCTCGCCACAGGGTTATGCTTTGCCTCGGGGCCTCTAAACAAAGAACCACCGCAATTTCCGACCATAGCCGTCGGAATTGGTCAAATTTTGTGCTATATTCCGCGCCCGCGATTTTTCATCTCAACACCGGTCATCGTCATGCAAACAGCCAAGCCGTTATTTGACTATCCCAAGTACTGGGCCGAATGTTTCGGTCCGGCGCCATTCCTGCCGATGAGCAGGGAGGAGATGGATCAGCTTGGCTGGGATTCCTGCGACATCATCATCGTCACCGGTGATGCCTACGTCGATCACCCGTCTTTCGGCATGGCAATCATCGGCCGGCTGCTGGAGTCGCAAGGCTTCCGCGTCGGGATCATTGCCCAGCCAAACTGGCAGTCCAAAGACGACTTCATGAAGCTCGGCGAGCCGAACCTGTTCTTCGGCGTCGCGGCCGGCAACATGGATTCGATGATCAACCGCTACACCGCCGACAAGAAAATCCGTTCCGATGACGCCTACACCCCGGGTGGACTGGCGGGTAAACGTCCGGACCGCGCGAGCCTGGTTTACAGCCAGCGCTGCAAGGAAGCCTACAAGAACGTGCCGATCGTGCTTGGTGGCATCGAAGCCTCCCTGCGCCGCATCGCCCACTACGATTACTGGCAGGACCGGGTGCGCAACTCGATCCTGATCGACGCCTGCGCCGACATCCTGCTCTACGGCAACGCCGAGCGTGCGATCGTCGAAGTCGCCCAGCGTCTGTCCTACGGTCACAAGATCGAAGACATTACCGACGTGCGCGGCACCGCGTTCATTCGTCGCGACACCCCGAAAGACTGGTACGAAGTCGACTCCACTCGCATTGACCGTCCGGGCAAGGTCGACAAGATCATCAACCCGTACGTGAATACCCAGGACACCCAGGCCTGCGCCATCGAGCAGGAAAAGGGTCCGCTTGAAGATCCGGAAGAAGCCAAAGTCGTGCAGATCCTGGCCAGCCCGAAGATGACCCGCGACAAGACTGTGATTCGTCTGCCGTCGGTGGAAAAAGTCCGTGGCGACGCCGTTCTGTATGCTCACGCCAACCGCGTGCTTCACCTCGAAACCAACCCGGGCAACGCCCGTGCGCTGGTGCAGAAGCACGGCGAAGTCGACGTCTGGTTCAACCCACCGCCGATTCCGATGACCACTGAAGAAATGGACTACGTGTTCGGCATGCCCTATGCGCGCATTCCGCACCCGGCGTACGGCAAGGAAAAAATCCCGGCCTACGACATGATCCGCTTCTCGGTGAACATCATGCGTGGCTGCTTCGGTGGCTGCACCTTCTGCTCGATCACCGAGCACGAAGGCCGGATCATCCAGAACCGTTCCGAAGAGTCGATCATTCGCGAAATCGAAGAGATCCGCGACAAGGTTCCAGGCTTCACCGGCGTCATTTCCGACCTCGGCGGCCCGACCGCGAACATGTACCGCATCGCGTGCAAGAGCCCGGAAATCGAATCCGCGTGCCGCAAGCCATCGTGCGTGTTCCCTGGCATCTGCCCGAACCTGAACACCGATCACTCGTCGCTGATTCAGCTGTACCGCAGCGCCCGTGCCTTGCCGGGTGTGAAGAAGATCCTGATCGCTTCCGGCCTGCGCTACGACCTCGCGGTCGAGTCGCCGGAATACGTCAAAGAGCTGGTGACTCACCACGTCGGTGGTTACCTGAAGATCGCCCCGGAACACACCGAGGAAGGTCCGCTCAACCAGATGATGAAACCGGGCATCGGCAGCTATGACAAGTTCAAGCGCATGTTCGAGAAGTACTCCAAGGAAGCCGGGAAAGAGCAGTACCTGATTCCGTACTTCATCGCCGCTCACCCGGGCACCACCGACGAAGACATGATGAACCTGGCCTTGTGGCTCAAGGGCAACGGCTTCCGCGCCGACCAGGTGCAGGCGTTCTACCCGTCACCGATGGCCACCGCCACCGCGATGTACCACTCGGGCAAGAACCCGCTGCGCAAGGTCACTTACAAGAGTGACGCCGTGACCATCGTCAAGAGCGAAGATCAGCGTCGCCTGCACAAGGCGTTCTTGCGTTATCACGACCCGAAAGGCTGGCCGATGTTGCGTGAAGCGCTGACCCGCATGGGCCGCGCCGACCTGATCGGGCCGGGCAAGAACCAGTTGATCCCGCTGCATCAACCGGCGACCGACAGCTACCAGAGCGCCCGTCGCAAGAACTCGACGCCGGCTGGCAGCCACAAAGTGGCCGGGGAAAAGACCACCAAGATCCTGACCCAGCATACCGGCCTGCCACCGCGTGCCAGTGATGGCGGTAATCCGTGGGACAAGCGTGAACAGGCCAAGGCGGCGGCATTTGCCCGCAACCAGCAGGCGGCCAAGGAGCGCAAGGATGCAGCCAAAGGCAAAGGACCGAAGCCTGCGCGCAAGCCGGTTGTACCGCGCTAAGCCTCGCTTGAGCTGAACAGAACGCCAACCTTCGGGTTGGCGTGATCGTTCCTACGCTCTGCGTGGGAATGCCTCAAGGGACGCACTGCGTCCAGTGACGCGGAGCGTCACGGGCTGCATTCCCACGCGGGAGCGTGGGAACGATCAAGCCTCTCTTCGCAACATTTTCGTGCAACTCCCTCGAACCAATTTCCCGCATCGCCCGATTTTGGTGCTGTACTGCCTCATGCAACCGAAGAAAGCGCCAGCGCCGCTGGATGGCATAAGTCTTGCGCGCTTTCCCATACGCTTAAGGCTCGCAGGAGGCACGCCGTGTCGATTCATGTCGCATTGCACCACGTCACGCATTACCGCTACGACCGCGCCGTCGAGCTCGGTCCGCAGATCGTTCGCCTGCGCCCGGCCGCCCACAGTCGCACGCGGATTCTGTCCTATGCGCTGAAAGTCTCCCCCGAGCAGCATTTCATCAACTGGCAGCAGGATCCCCAGGGCAATTACCTGGCGCGGTTGGTGTTCCCGGAGAAGACCAATGAGCTACGGATCGAGGTCGATCTGCTCGCGGAGATGGCAGTCTTCAACCCGTTCGACTTCTTCCTCGAGCCCTACGCGGAAAAGATCCCGTTCACCTACGCCGCGGACGAGCGCAAGGAGCTGGCGCCATACCTGGAAACCCTGCCCCTGACGCCGAAGTTCAAGGCCTATCTGGACGGCATCGACCGCACGCCGCTGCCCAGCGTGGATTTCCTTGTCGCGCTGAATCAGCGCCTGAGCGAAGACATCGGCTACTTGATCCGCATGGAGCCCGGCGTACAAACCCCCGAGCACACCCTCGAACACGCCTCCGGTTCCTGCCGCGACTCGGCGTGGTTGCTGGTGCAGTTGCTGCGCAACCTCGGGCTGGCGGCGCGTTTCGTCTCCGGTTACCTGATCCAGCTAACCGCCGACGTCAAAAGCCTCGACGGCCCCTCGGGCACGGAAGTGGACTTCACCGACCTGCACGCCTGGTGCGAGGTCTACTTGCCCGGCGCCGGCTGGATCGGCCTGGACGCGACGTCAGGGCTGTTTGCCGGTGAAGGACACATTCCGTTGGCGTGCAGCCCCGATCCGGGCTCTGCGGCACCGATCAGTGGCCTGGTGGAACCGTGCGAGTGCGAATTCACCCACGAAATGTCCGTGGAGCGAATTTGGGAAGCACCGCGGGTCACCAAGCCCTACACCGAAGACCAGTGGCTGGCGATCCAGGCGCTGGGCCGGCAGATCGATTCCGACCTGCTCGAAGGCGACGTGCGCCTGACCATGGGTGGCGAGCCGACGTTCGTGTCCATTGATGACCCGGACGGCGCCGAGTGGAATACCGCCGCGCTCGGGCCGGACAAGCGTCGACTGTCTGCCGAATTGTTCCAGCGCATGCGCAAACACTACGCGCCCAAAGGCCTGGTGCATTTTGGGCAGGGCAAGTGGTATCCCGGCGAGCAACTGCCGCGCTGGTCACTCAACTGCTACTGGCGCCGCGATGGCGTGCCGATCTGGCACAACAGCGCGCTGATTGCCGATGAACAGGAAGACTACGGCGCCGATGGCGAGCTGGCCGGGCGTTTTCTCTCGAGCGTCGCCGAACGCCTGAAAATTCCGACACGCTTTGTGTTCCCGGCCTACGAAGACAATTTCTATTACCTCTGGCGCGAAGGCGCGTTGCCGCTGAACGTCAGCGCCGAAGACTCACGTCTCGAAGAACCGTTGGAGCGGGCACGCCTGCGTAAAGTCTTCAGCCAGGGGCTGGATAAGGTGATTGGCCAGGTCCTGCCGCTGGCGCGCACCGCCAAGGGGGATCAATGGCAAAGTGGTCGCTGGTACCTGCGTGACGAGCATTGTCGGCTGGTGCCGGGGGATTCGCCGCTGGGTTATCGCCTGCCACTGGGCTCGCAGCCTTGGGTGAAAGCGGCCGAGTACCCGTTCATCTACCCGAACGACCCCAACCAGGAATTCCCGTCGCTTCCAGACACTCAGCAGTTGAACAGCCCGGGGGCGCCGGCCGAAGCGCTCGAACGGGATCTGGAGGTCGATGAATCCGCCGATTGGCTGACCCGCACCGCGTTTTGCGCCGAGGCTCGGGAAGGCCGGTTGTACCTGTTCATGCCGCCACTGGAGCGGGTCGAGGATTATCTGGAACTGGTCACCGCGATCGAGGCCACGGCGCAGGAACTGCATTGCCCGGTGTTGCTGGAAGGTTACGAGCCGCCGAGCGATCCGCGCCTGAGCAACTTCCGCATCACCCCCGATCCAGGCGTGATCGAGGTCAACGTGCAGCCGTCCGCCACGTGGGATGAGCTGGTCGAGCGCACCGAGTTTCTCTACGAAGAAGCGCGCCAGACCCGACTGACTACCGAGAAATTCATGATCGACGGCCGGCACACCGGTACCGGCGGTGGCAACCATTTCGTCCTGGGTGGCGCGACACCGGCTGACTCACCATTTCTGCGCCGTCCCGATCTGCTGCGCAGCCTGATCAGTTACTGGCATAACCACCCGTCCTTGTCCTACCTGTTTTCCGGATTGTTCATCGGCCCGACGTCCCAGGCGCCGCGTGTCGATGAAGCGCGCAACGATGCCTTGTACGAACTGGAAATCGCCTTCGCCCAGATGCCTGAACCGGGCGAGGAGTGTGCGCCGTGGCTGGTCGACCGGTTGCTGCGCAACTTGCTGATCGACGTGACCGGTAACACGCACCGCGCCGAGTTCTGTATCGACAAGCTCTATTCGCCGGATGGCGCGACGGGGCGTCTTGGATTGCTCGAGTTGCGCGCCTTTGAAATGCCACCGCATGCGCGCATGAGCCTGGCGCAACAGCTGTTGCTGCGGGCGCTGGTGGCGCGGTTCTGGCGCGAGCCGTATGCGCCGCCGAAACTGGCCCGTTGGGGCACTGAGCTGCATGACCGATTCCTGTTGCCACACTTTATCGAGCAGGATTTCGCGGATGTGATCGTCGATCTCAATGCCGCCGGTTATCCCGTGCGGGCGGAGTGGTTTGCCGCGCATCTGGAATTTCGTTTTCCCAAGGTCGGCGATTACGCGGTCAGCGGTATCGAGCTGGAAGTGCGTCAGGCGCTGGAGCCTTGGCACGTGCTGGGTGAAGAGGGCGCAGTCGGCGGCACGGTGCGCTACGTGGATTCGTCCCTGGAACGCTTGCAGGTGAAGCTCACCGGCGTGGCGCCCCAACGTTATTTGCTGACGTGCAACGGCGTTCCCGTGCCCTTGCAGCCGACCGGACGAGTCGGCGAGTTCGTCGCTGGCGTGCGCTTCCGCGCCTGGCAACCGGCCAACTGCCTGCAACCGACCATTCCGGTCCACGCACCGTTGGTGTTCGACCTGCTCGACACCTGGATGCAACGCTCGCTGGGTGGCTGTCAGTACCACGTCGCCCATCCGGGCGGGCGCAACTACGACAGTTTGCCGGTGAATGCCAATGAGGCCGAGAGCCGGCGAATGGCGCGTTTCTTCCGCATCGGACACAGCCCGGGGAAACTTCCTATACCGAATGTGGAAATTAATGACGAGCTACCGATGACACTCGATTTGCGACGTTTCTAAACCGTACACGACGCTCGGATTTTTCGTATATCCGGGCGTCATGAGCCTGCGTTAGTCTGACCGTTCTTTGCTGTCTGCCGAGCTTTCCATGCCTGACCTGCTTGACCGCTACCCGCTGACGGCGGGCACTTATCACGAACTGCTCGACGACAGCGGCGCCGTGCGCCCGCACTGGCGCCGGTTGTTCGACCAGTTGCAACGCAGCACGCCAGCGCAATTGGTGCAGCGTCAGGCCCTGTTGACCCGGCAGATCCAGGAAAACGGCGTGACCTACAACGTCTACGCCGACCCCAAGGGCGCTGATCGGCCGTGGGAACTGGACCTGCTGCCGCATGTGATAGCCGCTGATGAATGGCAGCAGTTATCGGCCGGGATCGCCCAGCGGGCCAGGCTGTTGAATGCCGTATTGGCTGATCTCTACGGCCCGCAGCGGTTGATTGCCGAAGGGCTGCTGCCGGCAGAACTGGTATTCGGTCACAACAATTTCCTCTGGCCCTGCCAGGGGGTTACGCCGCCGGACGGAGCCTTTCTGCATTTGTATGCCGTTGATCTGGCGCGAACGCCGGACGGCCGTTGGTGGGTGACGGCGGATCGGACTCAAGCACCTTCCGGTGCCGGTTATGCGCTGGAAAACCGCACCATTGTGTCCCGGGCCTTTCCCGAGTTGTACCGCGACCTGAAGGTGCAGCATCTGGCCGGGTTCTTCCGCACGCTCCAGGAAACCCTCGCCCGTCAGGCACCCAGCGATGATGACGTGCCGCTGATCGTGCTGCTGACACCGGGGCGTTTCAACGAAAGCTATTTCGAACATTTGTACCTGGCGCGCCAGCTCGGTTATCCACTGGTAGAAGGCGGCGACCTCACAGTGCGCGATGCCACGGTCTACCTGAAGACCCTCAGTGGCCTGCGCCGGGTTCACGCGATCATGCGTCGGCTCGACGACGACTTCTGCGATCCGCTTGAGTTGCGTACCGATTCGGCACTCGGTGTACCGGGCTTGCTCGAAGCCGTGCGGCAGGGGCGCGTGCTGGTGGCTAATGCCCTCGGCAGCGGAGTGCTCGAATCGCCGGGGTTGCTGGGCTTTCTACCGAAGATCAATCAATTCCTGTTCGGCGAAGAGCTGATCCTGCCGTCCATTGCGACGTGGTGGTGTGGCGAAGCGCCGGTGCTGGCCCAGGCGTTGGAGAAGCTGCCGGAGTTGCTGATCAAACCCGCGTTTCCGTCACAGAGCTTCGCCCCTGTGTTTGGCCGCGACCTGAGTGAAAAACAGCGCCAGACGCTGGCCGAGCGCATGCAGGCACGGCCCTATGCCTACGTTGCGCAAGAATTGGCGCAATTGTCCCAGGCACCGATCTGGCAGGCCGAGGACGGTCAACTGCAACCGCGAGCCATCGGGATGCGTGTGTATGCCGTGGCCAGTCAAGACGGTTATCGGGTGTTGCCGGGCGGATTGACCCGAGTAGCCGCCGAAGCAGACGCCGAAGTGGTGTCGATGCAGCGCGGCGGTGCGAGCAAGGACACCTGGGTGTTGGGGGATCGTCCGCCCAGCGGCGAGCAATGGAAAACCCAGCGCACGATCGGTGTGCATGACCTGGTTCGACGCGATCCGTACCTGCCGTCGCGGGTAGTCGAGAATCTGTTCTGGTTTGGCCGCTATTGCGAGCGGTGTGATGACAGCGCGCGATTGCTGCGGATCATGCTGGCGCGCTACGTCGATGGCGATGACCCGCAGGCTCTGGAAGCGGCGGTCGATCTCGGCGAGCGACTGAATCTGTTGCCAGACGAAGGCGAGTTGCCCGAGCGGCTGTTGGCGGCGCTACTCGGCGATGATTGGCCCTTCAGCCTGCGCTCCAATTTGCAGCGTTTACAGTGGGCTGCTTCGCAAGTGCGCGGCAAGCTCTCGCGGGAAAACTGGCAGGCGCTGGTGGAATTGCAGCGCGAAGCCATGGAACTGGAAACCGAAGAGCCGGATTTTGGCGAATTGCTGGATTTCCTCAATCGGCTGGTGATGTCCCTGGCGGCACTGTCCGGTTTTGCCCTGGACGACATGACCCGGGACGAAGGCTGGCGTTTCCTGATGATCGGTCGGCGGATCGAGCGGCTGCAATTTCTCAGCGGCAGTCTGGCGGCGTTTCTGCGCGGTGCCGGTGTCTTCGATCAGGCCGGGCTGGAGTGGCTGCTGGAACTGGGCAACAGCAGCATCACTTACCGCTCGCGGTACCTGGCGGTGGCGCAGTTGATTCCGGTGCTCGACCTTTTGCTGCTCGACGAGCAAAACCCTCACGCGGTGCTGTTCCAGTTGAAACTGGTGACCCGCGCAGTGAAGCGCTTGAACGACGATTTTGGCGCACCTCGCGAAGCAGGTCTGCCGCAACTGGTGGAGCGTTTGGCGCGTTTCGATCTGGGCTGCCTGGAGAATTCACTGTTCGGTGATGCCAGCGTTCGCGCCGCCATCAACGGTCTGGCCGATTTGCTGCAAGAGATCGCCGATGCCAGCGGGCAAGTCTCGGATCGTCTGGCCTTGCGCCATTTCGCCCATGTCGATGATGTCAGCCAGCGCACGGTGTCCGTCTGATGAGCGCCCGTTATCAGATTCTCCACGACACCCATTATCACTACGACAGCCCGGTGTCCCTGGCCCAGCAACTTGCGCACCTGTGGCCACGGGCCTGTGCGTGGCAGCGCTGCACCGAGCAGCACTTGCAGATCAGTCCTGACCCGACCTCGCGCCGGGATGAGCTGGATGTGTTTGGCAATCCGCTCACCCGGTTAGCGTTTGAGCGGCCGCACGATGAATTGCTGGTCAACGCCCGGCTCACCGTCGAGGTGCTGGCCCGGCCGACGCTGGATTTCAATCAATCACCCGCGTGGGAAGAAACCCGCAACGCGTTGACCTACAGCAGTCAGCCGCTTTCCCCTGAGCTGCTGGAAGCGTGCCGTTACCGGTTCGAATCGCCCTATGTGCATTTGAAGCGCAACTTTGTCGACTTCTCGCAAAGCTGCTTTCCATCGGGGCGGCCTTTGTTGCTGGGTGTCCAGGCGTTGATGGAGAAGATTTTCAGCGAGTTCACCTTCGACGCCGAGGCGACTCAAGTGGCAACGCCGCTGGTGGAGGTGCTGGAGCGTCGGCGCGGGGTCTGTCAGGACTTCGCTCACCTGATGCTCGCTTGCGTGCGTTCCCGTGGACTGGCGGCGCGTTACATCAGCGGCTACCTGCTGACCCAGCCACCGCCCGGCCAGCCGCGACTGATCGGCGCCGATGCCTCGCATGCCTGGGTTTCAGTTTTTTGCCCGGTGCTCGGTTGGGTGGATTTTGACCCGACCAACAATGTGCAGCCGGCGCTGGAGCACATCACACTGGCATGGGGCCGGGATTTCTCCGATGTTTCGCCGTTGCGTGGGGTGATTCTCGGGGGCGGGAACCATGATCCTGAGGTTCGAGTGACGGTGATGCCGCTGGATCAGTAGAGACCCCCGCAGGGGGACCGTGTTTTATTTGCTGGAGAGGATTTTCAATGTTCCCGGTTTCAATCAAAGGCGTCCTGCAATCCCCCGAAGGCCAGATCGTGCTGATGCTCAACGAGCGCGACGAATGGGAGTTACCCGGCGGGCGAATCGAGCTGGGCGAGACGGCACCGGACTGCCTGGCACGGGAAATTGCCGAGGAACTGGATGTCGAGGTGGTGGTGGTGGAGCCGCTGGATTCGTATCTGTTCGAGGTGATCCCCGGCAAGCACGTGTTCATCTCGACCTACCACTGCCAATTGCTGGGCGGTTTTGTGCCGACGATCAGTCATGAACACAAGGAGATCGGGTTGTTTGATCCGGCGCATTTGCCGGCCAACTTGCCCAAAGGTTATCGCGATTCGATTTATAAAGCGTTGGGCCTGTGAGGGTCAGCAGCGAGGCTGCTGACCCTGGACACAGATCCGGTGGGCCTGATCAGATCATCGGGCCCTGAGGGTCTCAGGCGTCGGGCGCCTGATCTTTCGGTGCTTCAGTTTCGTCTGTAGCCACTTCGCCTTCGGCATCCGGGTTCAGTGCTGCTGCTTCTTCTTCAGCTGTAGCTTTCTTGCGCTGAAGCTTTTCCTCTTTCTTCTGCTCCTTGGCCAAGTCTCTCTGACGTTTGGCGAAGGAATAATTAGGTTTAGCCATGGGCGATCCTCTGGGGTCGAAGGTGAGGTTGAGCGGCGCATATTCTGCCCTGTATCGGTACCGAGCCGTTAGCTGGGTTTTTGCTCTGTCCATTTGGGCACCACTGTCGGCTGCCAAGCGTCCAGTGCATCGATCAGGGTTTGCGGCGATTCGCTCACTTGCAGCATGTCACGGTGCGCTTCGCGAACGAAGCCTTCGCCGACGATATGATCAAGAAAACCAGTCAATTTGCTGTAGAAACCGTTCACTTCCAGCAACCCGAGCGGTTTGCCGTGGTAGCCGAGCTGGCCCCAGGTCCAGACTTCGAACAGTTCTTCCAGAGTGCCCAGGCCCCCAGGCAGCGCGATGAAGGCATCGCTGAGTTCAGCCATCCGCGCCTTGCGCGCATGCATGCCGTCGACCACTTCCAGACGAGTCAGGCCGCTGTGGCCGATTTCCTTGTCTTTCAGGCTTTGCGCAATGATCCCGATCACTTCGCCGCCGGCCGCCAGTGCCGCATCGGCGACAATGCCCATCAGCCCGACGGCGCCGCCGCCATAGACCAGGGTCAGCTTGCGTTCGGCCAGTGCTCGCCCGAGGGCGACAGCCGCTTCACGATAAGCCGGGTTGGTGCCAGTGCTGGCACCGCAAAATACACAAACGGACGCTAAAGACATGCCTTACTCCATGGTCAGGATGGCCACAGAGTAAAGGCAGGCGCGCGGCGCTCCAAGGTCTAAACTTCGCGTTCAGGTGTTTCGTAGCTGCCGCTGGCGCCACAGGCATAAGCGGCGAGCAAACTGCGCAACAGGCTGTTAAAGGACATGACAGGCGCTCCAGATGAGGGATGACGCCCTGATGATAGGGCCGGGCCAGACGTCTGGCTGGTAGTTTGTTTCGATAGGTGTCATAGCCCGAAAGTTGTATACAATTTTTGATTCAGGTCATAGGAACTTGCGAAGTTTTCAGGCAGTCTTCTGTCCATTCGCACTTTTGTTAACCCTGCCTTGGAGATTCACCATGTTTGCCAAACTTGTTGCGGTATCCCTGCTGACACTGGCCAGCAGCCAACTGATGGCTGCCGAATGCAAGGTCACTGTCGACTCCACTGACCAGATGTCCTTCGATACCAAGGAAATCAGCATCGACAAGAGCTGCAAGACATTCACCGTGGAGCTGAAACACTCCGGCAACCTGCCGAAAAACGTCATGGGTCATAACTGGGTGCTGAGTAAAGAGGCTGATATGCAGCCGATCGCCACCGATGGCCTGGCTGCTGGCATCGACAAGAACTACCTGAAAGAAGGTGATGCACGCGTCATTGCCCACACCAAAATCATCGGTGCCAAGGAAACCGACTCGGTGACCTTCGACGTGTCGAAGCTCGATCCGGCTGAAAAATACGGTTTCTTCTGCTCGTTCCCGGGCCACATCTCGATGATGAAAGGTACGGTTACGCTGAAGTAATTAAATCGCGCTCATAAAAAAGCGTCCTGCGAGGGACGCTTTTTTTGTGCCTGACATTTGACCGAGTCATCGTTCTTCGCGGGCAAGCCTCGCTCCTACAGGATCTGCGTCGTGCCCATTATCGGGTCCGACACAATACCTGTGGGAGCGAGGCTTGCCCGCGAAGGCGTCAGTAAAGACGCCACAGCTTCAAGGCGCGAACGGCATCACGCGCTTGTGATGTGTCTTTTTATACGTATCGCAAATAATCTTGAACGCTTCCTCACGCACCGGCTGGCCGTGCAGGAACGCGTCGATCTCGGCGTAGGTCACGCCGTGGGACGCTTCGTCCGGTTTGCCCGGGGACAGGTCTTCAAGGTCGGCGGTCGGGATTTTTTCTACCAGCGATTCCGGTGCGCCGAAACTGCGGGCGATGTCTCGAACCTGGTTTTTCACCAGGCCACTCAACGGGGCCAGGTCGCAGGCGCCATCACCGAACTTGGTGAAGAAACCCATCACCGCTTCCGCCGCGTGGTCGGTGCCGATCACCAGCCCATGCGCTGCGCCGGCGATGGTGTACTGGGCGACCATGCGCATCCGCGCCTTGGTGTTGCCGAGCACGAAATCCACCGAGACCGCGTGCTTGCCTTCGAAGGCCGCCACTTCATTGGCCAGGGATTTCACCGCCGGGCCGATATTCACGGTATGACGTTCGTCCGGGGCGATGAAATCCACCGAGGCCTGGGCGTCGTGTTCATCGAACTGGGTCTCGTAAGGCAGGCGCACGGCGATGAACTTGTAGCTTTTGTCGCTGGTTTGCTCGCGCAACTCACGCATGGCGCGTTGGGCCAGCAGGCCGGCGGTCAGGGAATCGACGCCGCCGCTGATGCCGAGCACCAGGGTCTTGAGCCCGGAATTGACCAGGCATTCCTGAATGAAACTGATCCGCCGGGCGACTTCAGCCTCAAGGGCGGCATGGTCGGCGAATGGCGGCTGAACCTTGAGCTGCTCAGCAATCTCACGCTGTACGGCTTGCATGAATTCACTCCTTGCTAGTGGTGCCAGATGTACTGGAAAGGGCGGCAGGTACTTTGAAAACGTGTCGCAAATAGGCGACGAAATTCGGGTCTTTGCAGTGAGTCTTGCCAGGCTCATCGGAAATCTTTGCCACGGGCTGACCGTTGCAGGCCGCCATTTTAAGCACGATGCTCATCGGTTCGACACCCGGAATATCGCACGTCAGGTTGGTGCCGATACCGAAGCTGACATTGATCCGACCGCGCAACGCCCGGAATATTTCCAGGGATTTGGGCAGTGTCAGGCTGTCGGAGAACACCAGCGTCTTGCTCATCGGGTCGATGCCGAGCTTGTGGTAGTGAGCGATGGCCTTTTCGGCCCACATCACCGGGTCACCGGAATCATGGCGCAAACCGTCAAAAAGCTTGGCGAAATACAGGTCGAAATCGTTGAGGAAAGCATCGGTGGTGATGCAGTCGGTGAGGGCGATTCCCAGCAGGCCCCGGTACTCGCGCACCCAACAATCGAGGGCGGCAATCTGGCTGTCGATCAACCGTGGACCGAGCTGCTGATGCGCCATGATCCATTCGTGGGCCATGGTGCCCAAAGGCTTCATGTCCAGCTCCCGTGAAAGGTGCACGTTACTGGTGCCGACGAAGCGTCCGGGAAAATCATGCTTGAGCACATTCACCACTTCTTCCTGCACACGGAACGAGAAGCGACGGCGTGTACCGAAATCGGCTACCTGCAATTCGGACAATTCGTCTGTGCTGGCATTGGCGGTGAGCCAGTCAAATTTGCGATAGAGCTGCTCGCGAGCCTGTTCCAGAACGATTTCCCGGTAGCGATAACGGTTGCGCACTTCGCTGACGATGGACAGCAACGGCACTTCAAACAGAATCACATGCAACCACGGTCCGCGCAGACGGATGAACAGTTCGCCGTTTTCAATGCCGGTATGGACGTAGCGCAGGTTGAAGCGGAACAATCCGAGAAAACGCAGGAAATCCGGCTTCATGAAGCTGATGCGTTCCATGAAGCTCAACTGGTCGGCGCTCAGGCTCAACTCGGCCAGGCGTTCGATCTGGAAGCGGATCTCCGCGAGGTAGGGGCGCAGATCCTCACTGTTACGGCAGCGAAACTCCCATTCGACTTCCACGTTCGGGTAGTTGTGCAGCACCGCCTGCATCATCGTCAGTTTGTAGAAGTCGGTGTCGAGCAGGTTCTGCACGATGCGATCGCCAAACACGCTCTCGCTCATAACGGGGTTCTCCAGGCTGGCCGCGGCCCGTGGCGGCGACGTTTCAGCAGTTTCAATGAATGGGGCTAGTGGCGCATATCAGTGGCAGTTATTGCCAGCGGTTTTTTAGATTGCAGCAGATTCCTGTGGGAGCGAGCTTGCTCGCGATGGCGGTATTACATTCAACATCAATATTGACTGACCCACCGCTATCGCGAGCAAGCTCGCTCCCACAGGTATTGGGGGCAACCCTAGATAAGTGACGTGTCTGGACTGTCGATCTGCTCCAACATCCACTTCACAAAATCCCGCACCTTCGGTACTTCCGCCGAATGCTCCGGATACGCCAGGTAATAGGCATCCGTGCTGGGCATCGCGTGCTGCCAGGGTATGACCAGTTTGCCGTCGGCCAATTCCTCTTCCACCAGGAAGCGCGGCAGCAGTGCCACGCCGCAGCCGACCTGGGCGGCGCGGATGCACATATAGAAAGTTTCGAAGCGCGGGCCGTGATAGCTGTGTTCGGTGTGGTAGCCCTGACTGTCGAACCAGTCGTGCCAGGCCTGGGGCCGCGAGGCGTTTTGCAGCAGGACGAGGTCGGTGAGCTGTGTAGGATCGGTGAACGGCGTGTCCGGCAGGCTGCCCGGTGCACACACAGGAACAAGCTCCTCGCCGAACAGCTTCAGGCATTCGGTGCCGGGCCGCGAGCCCTGGCCGAAGTAGAACGCCAGGTCGCTGCGACCTTGCAGCAAATCATCGGCTTCCTGCTCGCTGCACAGGTCCAGATGGATCGAGGGATGGCGCAGGCGCCAACCTTTCAAGCGTGGCACCAGCCAGCGCGCGCCGAAGGTCGGCGGCGTCGAAACCCGCAAGACTTCGGTTTCACCGCCGTAGGAACGCAGGTAATGGGTCGACATCTCGACCTGCGTGAGGATTTTTCGTACTTCCACCAGGTACAAGTCACCGGCCGGGGTCATTTGCAGGCGTCGGCGCACCCGGCGAAACAGCAAATGCTGTAGCAACTCTTCGAGTTGCGCGACCTGTTTGCTGACGGCGCTCTGGGTCAGGTTCAGCTCTTCGGCGGCCCGGGTGAAGCTCAAATGCCGGGTGACGGCCTCGAAACACTGCAGCGCGGTGATCGATGGCAAGTAGCGTTTATTCAGCATGGACGGTCCTTTTTCTTGTTTCTTTTACTGCCAGCAATTCAAAGCATGAATAAACGGAATGATATCTCTCTTAAAGGTCGTTTGTTGGGTAACCTCCGGGGAGCTAAAACTACAGGCCTGATCAGCCGTGAATATCCGGCTGCACGTTTTCTGTTTTTTGCTCGAGGAGTGACCCATGGTTGCCGCATTGCTTGATCGTCTTGGTGTGAACCCGGCCCTGTACCAGAACGGCAAAGTGCCGGTGCATTCGCCGATCGATGGCAGCAAGATTGCCGCCGTGAACTGGGAAGGTGCCGCTGAAGTCGAGCAGCACATCAGTCGCGCAGATCATGCGTTCGAACTGTGGCGCAAGGTCCCAGCCCCGCGCCGAGGCGAGCTGGTGCGTCAACTGGGCGACATCCTGCGCGAATACAAGGCCGACCTCGGCGAGCTGGTGTCCTGGGAAGCCGGCAAGATCACTCAGGAAGGCCTGGGTGAAGTTCAGGAAATGATCGACATCTGCGACTTCGCCGTCGGCCTGTCCCGTCAGTTGTACGGCTTGACCATCGCTTCCGAACGTCCTGGCCACCACATGCGCGAAACCTGGCACCCGCTGGGCGTAGTCGGCGTCATCAGTGCGTTCAACTTCCCGGTTGCGGTCTGGGCCTGGAACACCACACTGGCGCTGGTCTGTGGCAACCCGGTGATCTGGAAACCGTCCGAGAAGACCCCGCTGACCGCACTGGCCTGCCAGGCGCTGTTCGACCGCGTACTGAAGAACTTCAGCGACGCCCCTCCACACCTGAGTCAAGTGATCATCGGCGGCCGCGATGCCGGTGAAGCGCTGGTCGATGACCCGCGTGTCGCGCTGATCAGCGCCACCGGCAGTACCCGCATGGGCCGTGAAGTGGCGCCGAAAATCGCCGCACGTTTCGCCCGCAGCATTCTGGAACTGGGCGGCAACAACGCCATGATCCTCGCCCCAAGCGCCGACCTGGACATGGCCGTTCGCGCCATCCTGTTCAGCGCCGTCGGCACCGCCGGTCAGCGTTGCACCACCCTGCGTCGTCTGATTGCCCATGAGTCGGTGAAGGAAGAAATCGTCACCCGCCTCAAGGCTGCCTACTCCAAGGTCCGCATCGGCAATCCGCTCGAGGGCAACCTGATCGGTCCGCTGATCGACAAAAACAGCTTCGAAAACATGCAGGACGCGCTGGAGCAGGCCTTGAGCGAAGGCGGCCGAGTGTTTGGCGGCAAACGCCAGTTGGAAGACAAATTCCCGAATGCTTACTACGTTTCGCCGGCTATCGTCGAAATGCCCGAGCAAAGCGATGTGGTTCGCGACGAAACCTTCGCGCCGATCCTGTACGTGGTCGGTTACGAGGACTTCGACGAAGCGCTGCGCCTGAACAACTCGGTGCCACAAGGCTTGTCTTCGTGCATCTTCACCACCGACGTGCGTGAAGCCGAGCAGTTCATGTCGGCGGTCGGCAGCGACTGCGGCATCGCCAACGTCAACATCGGCCCGAGCGGTGCGGAAATCGGTGGCGCGTTTGGTGGCGAGAAAGAAACCGGTGGTGGTCGTGAGTCGGGCTCCGATGCATGGCGTGGCTACATGCGCCGTCAGACCAACACCGTGAACTATTCGCTGGAGTTGCCGTTGGCTCAGGGCATTACGTTCGACTGATAGGCCCCTTCGCGGGCAAGTCGGATCGCCGCCCGCTCGCTCCTACAGGATCACTCAACACCTGTAGGAGCGAGGCTTGCCCGCGAAGCTTTTGCTTTGTTGTTTGTTAGGTTTCTGTTGGAGTCTGGCAATGCCGTTACGCGAAGAGTGTCTGTGGGAAAAACTGACGCCGCAAAGGCCTGACAACGCGGCGCTCAAGGGCGAAGTGAAGGTTGACGTCTGCGTCATCGGCGCCGGCTTCACCGGTCTGTCGGCGGCGGTGCATCTGCTGGAAAAAGGTAAAACGGTTTGCGTGCTCGAAGCCCATCGCGCTGGTCATGGCGGTTCGGGACGCAACGTCGGACTGGTCAATGCGGGGATGTGGATTCCACCGGACGAGATCGAGGCCGGGTTCGGCGAAGCGGTGGGCAGTCAGCTCAATCGCATGCTGGGTGCAGCGCCATCCCTGGTGTTCAGCCTGGTCGACAAATACAGCATCGATTGCCAGTTACGCCGCGAAGGCACGCTGCACATGGCGCACAACGCCCGTGGCGAAGCCGATCTGCGCAGTCGCGAAGCACAATGGAAACGTCGCGGGGCACCGGTCGAACTGCTGACCGGACATGCCTGCGAACAAGCGACGGGTACCAAAAAGATTGCTGCCGCGCTGCTCGACAAGCGTGCCGGCACGATCAATCCGATGGCTTACACCACGGGGCTGGCCAAAGCGGCCATCAGCCTTGGCGGTCAGCTGTTCGATCATTCTCCGGTTACCCGACTCGAACGTCAGGGCCAACGCTGGTCGGTACAAACCGTTCAGGGTTCAGTGCTCGCCGAGCAAGTGGTCATCGCCTCTAACGCTTATACCGAAGGTGACTGGACGGAGTTGCGGCGCAATTTCTTCCCCGGTTATTACTATCAAGTGGCGTCGGTCCCGCTGACCGAAGACGCGGCGCAGCAAATCCTGCCCGGCGGCCAGGGTTCCTGGGACACGCGCCAGGTACTGAGCAGTATTCGTCGCGACAAAGACGGTCGTCTGTTGCTGGGCAGCCTCGGTAACGGCAATCAGAAACCGACCTGGTTCCTCAAGGCCTGGGCCGATCGGGTGCAGCAGCACTATTTCCCCTACCTCAAACCCGTTGAATGGGAATGCACCTGGACCGGTTGCATTGCGTTTACCCCCGACCACTTGATGCGGTTGTTCGAGCCGGCGCCCGGTTTAGTGGCAGTCACCGGTTACAACGGCAGGGGCGTGACGACGGGGACGGTGGTCGGCAAAGCCTTTGCCGATTATCTGTGTAACGGAAATCCTCAGGCGCTACCGATTCCCTTCGCCCCCATGCAGCCATTGGCCGGGGTGGGTTTGCGCAGTTGTCTGTACGAGGCCGGTTTCTCGCTGTATCACGCAGGCCAGTGCTTGCGGATCGTTATTTGATTGTTGAAATTTGTTGCTGGAAGCGGCGCTTTTTCGCGCAGCGACTAGCCTGTAAAAGGTGCGAGTTGTAGCAGTTGCGCACCAGCAGTGTGCACTTCGGTGACGCACGTTGTTACAGGCTGGTTGCACGTCGTTTGGCGCCGCGGTTGCAATGATGGCGCGCGCGAGTTGCGCCTTTAAAAATAAATGGTTTCACCTTTCGCGGTTTAGACGGTTGCACGCCCAATGAAAATGGGATCGAAACAGTCGAAATAACAATAAAGCAGCGACTTTTTTCAGAATAAAAAACCGATGGCACGGCCCTTGCTCTGAGCATTCGGAGAAGTCGCAGTGCCAACTAAAAAAAAACCTTGGAGCACCACCTCATGTCCCAGACGTTTTACAAGAAAGGCTTTCTGGCCCTCGCAGTGGCAACTGCTTTGGGTGTTTCTGCGTTTGCACAGGCTGATGTGAAAATCGGTGTGGCGGGTCCGATGACAGGTGCCAACGCGGCATTTGGCGAGCAGTACATGAAGGGTGCACAGGCTGCAGCCGACGCGGTCAACGCGGCGGGCGGCGTAAACGGGGAAAAAATCGTACTGGTGAAGGGCGATGACGCCTGCGAACCGAAACAGGCTGTGACGGTCGCCAAGGACCTGACCAACCAGAAAGTCGCCGGCGTGGTCGGTCACTTCTGCTCCTCGTCGACCATCCCGGCCTCCGAGATCTACGACGAAGCGGGCATCATTGCAATCACCCCAGGTTCCACCAACCCGGCAGTTACTGAACGCGGCCTGAGCGCCATGTTCCGTATGTGCGGGCGTGACGATCAGCAAGGCATCGTGGCCGGTGACTACATCGTCGACGTGCTCAAGGGCAAAAAAGTTGTAGTCCTGCACGACAAGGACACCTACGGTCAGGGTCTGGCGGATGCCACCAAGGCTCAGCTGGAAAAACGCGGCGTGAAGCCTGTGCTGTATGAAGGCCTGACCCGTGGCGAGAAAGACTTCAGCACCATCGTCACCAAGATCCGCGGCGCTGGCGCCGACGTCGTCTACTTCGGCGGTCTGCACCCGGAAGCCGGTCCTCTGGTCCGTCAACTGCGTGAACAAGGCCTCAAAGACGTCAAATTCATGTCCGATGACGGCATCGTGACTGACGAACTGGTGACCACTGCTGGCGGTCCGCAATTCGTTGACGGCGTGCTGATGACCTTCGGCGCCGACCCACGCCTGCTGCCAGACAGCAAAACCGTGGTGGACGAGTTCCGCAAGAAAGGCACCGAGCCTGAAGGCTACACCCTCTACGCCTACGCTTCGGTCCAGACCCTGGCCGCAGCTTTCAACGGCGCCAAGTCCAACAGCGGCGAAAAAGCCGCCGAGTGGCTGAAGAAAAACCCGGTCAAAACCGTGATGGGCGAGAAGACCTGGGACGCCAAGGGCGACCTGAAAGTCTCCGACTACGTGGTTTACGAGTGGAACAAGGACGGCAAATACCACCAGCTGGAAAAACAGAAGTGATATGACCTGATCTGCCCGGCGCCTTGTGCACCGGGCAGTCAACGAACATGTCCGTGCAGTACCTGTCTTTTCTCGTAGAGCTGCACACAACCGTGTTGCCCCGGCGGCTGAACCCCGGTCCGTTGCACCCGGCTTCTGTGCAGTCTCTCAAATGCGTGAGATTGCGTTATGGATGGTATTTTCCTGCAGCAACTGGTCAATGGCCTGACCCTCGGGTCGGTCTATGGCCTGATCGCCATCGGCTACACAATGGTCTATGGCATCATCGGCATGATCAACTTCGCCCACGGCGAGGTTTACATGATTTCCGCTTACCTCGCGGCAATCAGTCTGGCTCTGCTGGCATACTTCGGTATTGAATCCTTCCCGCTACTGATGCTTGGCACCCTGATTTTCACCATCGTGGTCACGGCGGTGTATGGCTGGGTCATCGAGCGCGTCGCCTACAAGCCCCTGCGCAACTCCACCCGACTGGCACCGCTGATCAGCGCCATCGGGATTTCACTGATCCTGCAAAACTATGCCCAGATCGCCCAAGGCGCCAAGCAACAGGGTGTTCCGACCTTGTTGACGGGAGCATGGCGCGTCGAAATCGGCACCGGTTTCGTGCAGTTGACCTACACCAAGGTGTTTATCCTGATTGCCGCATTCGCCGGCATGGCCCTGCTGACCTACATCATCAAGTACACCAAGCTCGGCCGCATGTGCCGCGCCACCCAGCAAGACCGCAAGATGGCCTCGATCCTGGGGATCAACACCGACCGCGTGATTTCCTACGTGTTCATCATCGGTGCCGCGATGGCGGCCCTGGCCGGCGTACTGATCACCATGAACTACGGCACGTTCGACTTCTATGCCGGCTTCATCATCGGCATCAAGGCGTTCACCGCAGCGGTACTCGGCGGCATCGGCTCGCTGCCTGGTGCGATGCTTGGCGGGATTATTCTCGGGATCTCCGAGTCGCTGTTCTCAGGTTTGGTCAACTCGGACTACAAAGACGTTTTCAGCTTCTCGCTGCTCGTTCTCGTTCTGGTCTTTCGGCCCCAAGGCCTGCTCGGCCGTCCTCTTGTGTCGAAGGTGTAAGCGATGTCTTCAACCACTAAAAAAACCATTGATCTCAAAAGAAGCCTGGTTGACGCGATTCTTGCCGGCCTTGTCGCCCTGATTGTGTTCGGCCCGATTGTTGGCGTGGTCCTCGACGGCTACGGCTTCAATATGGAAACGACCCGGGTGGCGTGGATTGTCGCCATCGTCATGGCTGGCCGGTTTGCCCTGAGCCTGTTCCTGCAAACGCCCAAGGGCCTGAAAATCCTTGAAGGCTTTGAAAGCACCGGTTCCGGGGTTCATGTACTGCCACCTGATTACAAATCCCGCTTGCGCTGGATCATCCCACTGTTGATCCTCGTTGCCGTGGTGTTCCCGTTTTTCTCCAACTCCTACCTGCTGGGCGTGGTGATCCTCGGGCTGATCTACGTATTGCTGGGCTTGGGCCTGAATATCGTGGTCGGCCTGGCCGGTCTGCTCGACCTGGGTTACGTGGCGTTCTACGCCATCGGTGCCTACGGCCTGGCGCTGGGTTATCAATACCTCGGACTGGGTTTCTGGACGGTGCTGCCGCTAGCGGCAATCACTGCGGGCCTGGCCGGTTGCATCCTTGGCTTCCCGGTGTTGCGATTGCACGGTGACTACCTGGCGATCGTGACCCTTGGTTTCGGTGAAATCATTCGCCTGGTGCTCAACAACTGGCTGTCCCTGACCGGTGGCCCCAATGGCATGGCGGCTCCGCTGCCTACCTTCTTCGGCCTCGAGTTCGGCAAGCGTGCGAAGGAGGGCGGTGTCCCGTTCCATGAGTTCTTCGGCATCGCCTATAACCCGGACGTGAAGTATTACTTCATCTATGCGGTGTTGTTCCTGGTGGTGCTGGCCGTGCTGTACATCAAGCATCGTCTGGTCAAGATGCCGGTCGGCCGCGCTTGGGAAGCCTTGCGTGAAGACGAAATCGCCTGCCGCTCCATGGGCCTGAACCACGTACTGGTCAAGCTATCGGCATTCACCATCGGTGCCTCGACGGCAGGCCTGGCCGGGGTGTTCTTCGCTACCTATCAAGGTTTCGTCAACCCGACCTCGTTCACCTTTTTCGAATCGGCCCTGATCCTCGCCATCGTGGTACTCGGCGGGATGGGCTCGACCATCGGCGTGGTGATTGCAGCCTTCGTGTTGACGGTTGCCCCGGAACTGCTGCGCGGCTTTGCGGAATATCGCGTGCTGCTGTTTGGCGTGCTGATGGTGTTGATGATGATCTGGCGACCGCGCGGCCTGATTCGGATCAGCCGTACCGGTGTGACCCCGCGTAAAGGAGTAGCGCCATGAGCGAAGTCGTACTCTCGGTCGAGAAGCTGATGATGCACTTCGGCGGCATCAAGGCGTTGAGCGATGTCAGCCTCAAGGTTCATCGCAACTCGATCTTTGCCCTGATCGGCCCCAACGGCGCCGGCAAGACCACCGTGTTCAACTGCCTGACCGGGTTCTACAAGGCGTCCGGCGGCAAGATCGAACTCAATACTCGCGGCGAGCGCACCGATGTCATCCAGCTGTTGGGCGAATCGTTCAAAGCCACGGATTTCGTTTCGCCGAAAAGCTTCATCACCCGGATGCGCTACAAGATGTTCGGCGGCACCCACCTGGTGAACCGTGCCGGGCTGGCGCGCACGTTCCAGAACATTCGCCTGTTCAAGGAAATGTCGGTGCTGGAAAACCTGCTGGTGGCCCAACACATGTGGGTCAACCGCAGCATGCTGGCCGGCATCCTCAACACCAAGGGCTACCGCAAGGCCGAAAGCGATGCGCTGGACCACGCCTTCTACTGGCTGGAAGTCGTGGATCTGGTGGACTGCGCCAACCGTCTGGCTGGCGAACTGTCCTACGGCCAACAGCGCCGTCTGGAAATCGCCCGGGCCATGTGCACCCGGCCGCAGATCATCTGCCTCGACGAACCGGCTGCCGGCCTCAACCCTCAGGAAACCGAAGCGCTGAGCGCGATGATCCGTCTGCTGCGCGACGAGCACGATCTGACCGTGGTGCTGATCGAACACGACATGGGCATGGTAATGAGCATTTCCGACCACATCGTGGTGCTGGACCACGGCATCGTCATCGCCGAGGGCGGACCTGAAGCGATTCGCAACGACCCGAAAGTGATTGCGGCCTATCTGGGCGCTGATGAAGAGGAAGTGGTGCTATGAGTCAACCCATCCTCGAACTCAAGGATCTGGATGTGTTTTACGGGCCGATCCAGGCCCTGAAAAAAGTCTCGCTGCATATCGAAGAAGGTGAAACCGTCAGCCTGATCGGCTCCAACGGCGCCGGTAAATCGACCTTGCTGATGTCGATCTTCGGCCAACCGCGAGCGGCTAACGGGCAGATCATTTATCAGGGCGTGGACATCACCCACAAGTCGTCGCACTACATCGCGTCCAACGGCATCGCTCAGTCGCCTGAAGGCCGGCGGGTGTTCCCCGACATGACCGTCGAGGAAAACCTGCTGATGGGCACTATCCCAATCGGTGACAAGTACGCTTCCGAGGACATGCAGCGCATGTTCGAGCTGTTTCCGCGGCTCAAGGAACGCCGTAACCAGCGCGCCATGACCATGTCCGGCGGTGAGCAGCAGATGCTCGCCATCGCCCGTGCGTTGATGAGCCGGCCCAAGCTGTTGTTGCTCGATGAGCCGAGCCTGGGGCTGGCGCCGATCGTGGTGAAACAGATCTTCGCGACCCTGCGGGAACTGGCGAGTACCGGCATGACCATCTTCCTGGTCGAGCAGAACGCCAACCATGCGTTGAAGTTGTCGGACCGGGCGTACGTGATGGTCAACGGCGAGATCCGTATCACTGGCACCGGCAAGGAGCTGCTGGTGAATGAGGAGGTGCGTAACGCTTATCTCGGCGGGCACTGACACGCTGCCGGAATATCCACAGCCCTGACGAGCAATCGCCGGGGCTTTTTTACATTCTCTATACGCCTCAATTCCCGCTCCCACAGGTGCCTCTGGTGTGCTTTCCGGAAATTGTGGAAAACAATATTCACAAGCTCTCAAAGCGCGACATAAAGCCGCTGCAAATAGTTGTTTTGTCACGGTTTTGACTTGTCCCCGTTTGCTGTGGAGCTGGCTGTGAATAACGTGGGAGTAGCTGTCTGAGAGCCTTTGAATACGTGGCTTGCAGCGATGTGGTTGTTTTTTGATCAGGTGTTTTTGCTTGACCGGGAACAGGCTTTGTCAACCTTTTTGTTGGCGACCAAAGTGGCTAAAAATGTGAAGGGCCAGCCTGTGGATAAGTCTGTGGTTAAACTCTGGAAAGACTCGGCTGAGGGCCGTAGTTACTGGCTTGGCGCCATCGTCGGTTTGACCCACCCATCGTGCAAAATGCCATGGGGTACACAGCTGGCACCCGAGGGTCAAGCAAAAAACTTTATAATCTGCCCGCAAAGCCTTGTGGATTGCGGCTTGCAGCTTTTCCACTTGCCCCCGGAAACTGTGGACCGGCCTGTGGATAAGGTGCGTGTACATGGCTGTAAGCCACGGCGCCTTTGGCTTTGCAAGGTTTGGTTGTTTTTTGTACAGTTTTTGCGGTGGTTGCCGCTGTGGACAAGGCCGGGCATGCTGCCAGCTGATTTTCTATTCCAATGGCTGTCGATCAGCCGAAGCAAGGAGAACACGATGTCCAACACCCTGTTTATTACCGGCGCGACCTCCGGTTTTGGTGAAGCCTGTGCCCGTCGTTTTGCCGAGGCTGGCTGGAAACTGGTGCTGACAGGCCGTCGTGAAGAACGCCTCAACGCCCTGTGCGCCGAGTTGTCGAAGCAGACCGAGGTTCATGGCCTGGTGCTCGACGTGCGTGATCGCAAGGCCATGGAGGAGGCGATCGCCAACCTGCCGCCATCCTTTGCCAAGCTGCGCGGGCTAATCAACAACGCCGGTCTGGCACTGGGTGTTGATCCGGCGCCGAAGTGCGATCTCGATGATTGGGACACTATGGTCGACACCAACATCAAAGGCCTGATGTACGCCACTCGCCTGTTGTTGCCACGCCTGATTGCCCACGGTCGCGGTGCCGGTATCGTCAACCTCGGCTCCGTCGCCGGCAACTATCCGTACCCGGGCAGCCATGTCTATGGTGGGACCAAGGCATTCGTTGGGCAGTTCTCGCTGAACCTGCGTTGCGACCTGCAAGGCACTGGCGTGCGCGTCAGCAATATTGAGCCGGGCCTGTGCGAGAGCGAGTTCTCGCTGGTGCGTTTCGCCGGTGACCAGGAGCGCTACAACTCGACCTACGCCGGTGCCGAGCCGATTCAGCCGCAGGACATCGCCGAGACCATTTTCTGGGTGCTCAACGCGCCGGCACACATCAACATCAACAGCCTTGAGCTGATGCCAGTGAGCCAGACGTGGGCCGGGTTTGCGATTCAGCGTAATAACAAGGCTTAATTGTGGCGAGGGGGCTTGCCCCCGTTCGGTTGCGCAGCAGCCGCAATTCAGCCATCAAAATCTGCCGGCAAGAATGCGGCCAATAGGTTTTAGGGCTGCTGCGCAGCCCAACGGGGGCAAGCCCCCTCGCGACAGGGTCAACCGAGATAATCGACTAGCCCGCGATAGCAAGTCGCCAAGTGATAAGGCGTCGTCGATGGCATGTCCTTACGGCTGACTTCGCCCTGCTCATCACGACACTCATACCAGCCGCCCACATGCAGAAAGCGCTGTTGCAACGCCTGCAATTGGCGTTGCACCGAGGCTTCGCTGTCCGGACGCAAGGTCAGCGCGCGCAGGTATTCAGCCTGCGCCCAGATGCGTTGGGTGGCATCCTTCGCCGAGCCATTCAGGTCAAGCATCGCCGCCACGGCACCGGTTTGCGGATCGACGCCCAATTGTTCGGTCAGCACAAACGCACGTTCCAGCGAAGCATGCAGTTTTGATCCGCGCAGCAACGACGAAGACTCCAGCAGGAAACACCACTCGAACTGATGCCCCGGTTCAAACCAGTTATCCACAGCACCCAGCGGTTTCTCCATCAACACGCTGTGTTGCGGGTCGATAAAACGCTTCTGCATGGCTGTGCATAACTCGACCAGCGCCCGTTGCACGGCGATGTCGTCCCGCACCGACAGGGTCGCGAGGTAGGCTTCGGCCAAATGCATCAGGGGATTTTGTAGGGGGCCGGAGTCGAGCGAGGACCAGTCACGGTCGAGGCAGGCTTCGTACAGGCCGTCGCCCGTGGCGAAGCGCTGCGCCAGCACTTCCAGCGTGGCGTTGAGCACCGATTCCACCAGCGGCTCGCGAACCTTGTCCCAGTAATGGGCGCACGCGAACAGAATGAAGGCGTGGGTGTAGAGGTCTTTGCGCCGATCCAGTGGCGCACCTTGCGGGTCGATGCTGTAGAACCAGCCGCCGTGCTCGGCGTCGTGGAAATGCTGTTGCAAGGAGCGGAACAGCGCTGCGGCGCGGTCCTCTGCGGCCGGCACCTGGCCGATCAGGCTGGAAAACAGATACAACTGCCGTGCGCAGGCCATCGCCCGGTAACGCTGGGGTGGCAGCGGCTGATGCCCGGCGTCCAGCGCTTCATAAGGCAACGCCATGTCGGCATTCCAGCCGGGGCCTTGCCAGAGCGGCACGATCACGTCCTGGAAATGCTGTTGCACCGAGGCAAACAGAGCGGTCAATTCAGGCTGGGAGGCGGAGCGGGAAACAGGCGGCATTGGCTGGCGTCGTCACGGCAGGGTTGATTGCGCGACATGTTAGCAGAGTGAGCGGGTCGATCGTTCCCACGTCGAGGCGTCGAACCGTCCGCGTGGGAATGCCTCTACGGACGCTCCGCGTCCAGTGACGCGGAGCGTCGTGGGCTGCATTCCCACGCAGAGCGTGGGAACGATCTTTGGCGGCTTAGCCCGCCAACAACCAGGCCCCGGTCGCCGCCGATGCCGCACCGGCCAATCGAACCAACGGCGCCGCCGCTTGCGGCAACACGCGCACCACGGCATAACCCGCTGCGTGCAACGCCGCCGTCGCCGCCACAAACCCAGCCGCATAAGCCCAAGGGCTCGACATGTCAGGCAGCTCCAGCCCGTGGGCCACACCATGGAACAGCGCAAACAAAGCCGTCGCACCGACTGCCACGCTCAACGGCGGACGCACGGCCAAGGCCACTGCCAGGCCCAGCGCCAGCACCGACGCCGCAATCCCGCTTTCCAGCGCCGGCAGGTTCAGCCCTTCGAAACCCAGCAACCCGCCAATCAGCAAGGTGCCAACGAACGTGCACGGCAGCGCCCAGCGCGCGGCGCCTTTTTGCTGCGCGGCCCACAGGCCGACCGCCACCATCGCCAGCAAGTGATCAAGGCCGCCAATCGGGTGGCTGATGCCGGCGATCAAACCGTTGTCGCCATGACCCGGGTGAGCGAAAGCGAGGGCCGGGGTCAGCAGCAGGGCCATGGCGCCCAGGATGCGTTTAAGTGTCATGGATAAGCTTCCTTGTTGATAAGTCGTGATCAGGCTGCGGTCAGCAAGCCTTGGCGTTCGATGAAGGCGATGATTGCTTCCAGGCCCAAACCGGTTTTCTGATTGCTGAAGACAAACGGCTTGCCGTTGCGCATGCGCTGGGTGTCGCTGTCCATCAGTTCCAGCGACGCGCCCACCAGCGGCGCGAGGTCGACCTTGTTGATCACCAGCAAGTCGGATTTGCAGATCCCCGGTCCGCCCTTGCGTGGCAGCTTGTCGCCCGCCGAGACGTCGATCACGTAAATGGTCAGGTCGGACAGTTCCGGACTGAAGGTCGCCGACAGGTTATCGCCGCCGGACTCCACCAGAATCAGATCCAGGCCCGGAAAGCGGCGGTTCAGTTGATCCACCGCTTCGAGGTTGATCGAGGCGTCTTCGCGGATCGCCGTGTGCGGGCAGCCGCCGGTTTCCACGCCGATGATGCGCTCAGGCGCCAGGGCTTCGTTGCGCACCAGGAAATCGGCGTCTTCGCGGGTGTAGATGTCGTTGGTGACGACGGCCAGGTTGTAGCGGTCGCGCAGGGCCAGGCAGAGCGCCAAAGTCAAAGCGGTTTTGCCGGAGCCGACCGGGCCGCCGATGCCGACGCGCAGAGGTTGTGTGTTCATGTGATTCTCCAAGTAAAAAGGCCCTAGGAGCGGAACAGACGGCTGTACTGGCGCTCATGAGCCATGCTCGCCAGGGACAGGCCGAACGCGGCGCTGCCGTAGTGTTCGGGGTTGATTCGGGTGGCGTTCTGCTGCACTTGTTGCAGCAGCGGCAGCAGTTCGCTGGTCAGGCGTTGCGCAGCCTGCTGGCCCAGCGGCAGAGTTTTCATCAGCACCGCCAATTGATTTTCCAGCCAGCTCCAGAGCCACGCCGCCAGCGCATCTTGTGGGCTGATCTGCCAGGCGCGAGCCGCCAGCGCCCAGCCGAGGGCCAAATGCGGCTCAGGGCGCTGTTGGAGAAAGGCGCGGGCTGGCGCATCGAGTTCCGGCAAGCCGTTGAGCAGTTGTTGCAGCGAATAGCCCATCTGCCGGCTCTCCTGATGCAGCTCGCGGGTTTCCCGGCTGGCGCGGTGTTCTTCGCAGCGTTGCAGCAACTCAGCCCAGTTCTCATCAACGGCCGCAGTGCAATGGGCGAGCAGCAGCGGCGCTTCGAAACGAGCCAGGCTCAGCAACAACTGATCACTGATCCAGCGTCGCGCGCTGTCTGCATCGTTCACCCGGCCGTTATCCACAGCCATTTCCAGGCCTTGCGAATAGCTGTAGCCGCCGATCGGCAGTTGTGGACTGGCCAGACGCAGCAGCGCCCAGGCCGGGTTCATAAACGGACGCCGAACTGGTGCAGCTTCGGCGGGTAGTTGAAGTCCTCGTCGCCGTGACGGGAATGGTGATGGCCGCCGCCATAGGCGCCGTGTTCCGGCTGGAACGGTGCCTCGATGTTGTCGACCTTGGCCTCCAACTGTTCGAGCATGGCCTTGAGCACGTAATCGTCGAGCAGCCGCAACCAGCCATCGCCGACCTGCAGGGCGACGTGGCGATTGCCCAGGTGATAGGCCGCGCGAGTCAGTTCGAACGCGTTGGCGCAAGTGACATGCATCAATTGCTCGGGACGGGCACAGACTCGGACGATGCGCCCGTCTTCGGCTTGCAGGCATTCACCGTCATGCAACGGTGGCTGACCGCGCTCCAAAAACAATCCGACGTCCTCGCCCTCGGCACTGAAACAGCGCAAACGGCTTTTGCTCCGGGCTTCGAAGGTCAGGTGCAACTCGGCGGCCCAGACAGGTTGAGGGTCGATTCTGCGATGAATCACCAGCATCGGGAGGCTTCCAGCAATGGACAATGCTCAGGCTAGAGCAAGGGGCTTGCCAATCGGGCGATACGTAGGAAATACCTGTCGGAGCTTAGTGGGTGTTTCAGGATGTTGCAGAATTTTGAACTGGAATGGTGCGGGGGTGTTTAGGTGGCACCAAATTGATGCTTTGACTGGTTTTTTGTGGGAGTGGCGGTTATTCGGTGCTGCCGAGGCCTTGCCAATGCTTGAGGCCGATGAAGATGAAGCGCAGTTGTTGAGTGATTTTTGCCTGTGGCGTCAGGTGCTCGGGCAGCGCCTCGGCCGGTGGATCGATAATGTCCGGCAAGGTCGCGAACACGCTTTTGACGATCAGGTCCGCCATCACGCTGAGGCCGGCGATGTCCAGATGCTGCAGCTTCGGCATTAAGGACAGGTCGGCCGCGAGGTCCGAGCTGATGTCTTCACGCAGGCGACCAATGGCCTGGCGCACGGGCAGCGATCCGCCGTACTGCTCCCGGGCCAGAAACAGGAACTGCGAGCGATTGGCCGAGACCACATCGAGGAAGATGCGAACCGAAGCGTCAATGATGCCGCCCATGACGAACTCGTTATGGCGCACCAGGCGAATGGTTTCGCGAAAGGTCTGGCCGACTTCGCTCACCAGCACCAGGCCCAGTTCATCCATATCGGCGAAATGCCGGTAGAAACCGGTAGGCACGATCCCGGCGGTTTTCGCGACTTCGCGCAGGCTCAGGCTGCCGAATCCTCGGCCACATTCCATAAGGTGACGGGCAGCGTCCATCAGGGCGTTGCGGGTTTGTTGTTTCTGTTCGGCGCGGGGCAGCATCGCAAGGGTGTTTTTCTGGACAGGGACAGCGGCGCACTCTAGCAAATCGGCTTCGCTGGCGTCGAACGACTATCGGGGGATCAAGCGGGGATATGCAACTTCCAACACGGCCAAACCCTATAAAGTCAAAAGCCCAATCCGGGGATTGGGCTTTTTTTCAGGGCCGCCATGGGCTCAGCTCACAGCGCTGTTGCGTTCGATGACACGGTCACCACCACCTTCGGCCAGGGTTTGACCTTGTGGAGTGCGGTCGGAACCGTCAGCAGCCAGGGTCTGGCCTTGTGGAGTGCGGTCGGAACCGTCAGCAGCCAGGGTCTGGCCTTGTGGGGTGCGATCGGAACCGTCAGCAGCCAGGGTTTGACCTTGTGGAGTGCGGTCGGAACCGTCGGCAGCCAGGGTTTGACCTTGTGGAGTGCGGTCGGAACCATCAGCAGCCAGGGTTTGGCCTTGTGGGGTACGGTCCGAGCCATCCTGGGTGATCAGGCCTTTTTCTTTCAGGCGATCGTTACCGCCTTCAGCCAGGGTCTGGCCTTGTGGAGTGCGGTCGGAACCATCGGCAGCGACGGTTTGGCTGAACACCGAGTGGCTGTCTTTGACTTGTGGAGTGGCCTGGTCAGCAGCAGGCAAAGCGAATGCGGTGCTGGCCAGCATTGAGAGGGTAAGGCTAAGCAGTAATTGGCGTTTCATGATGGGTTGCTCCTTGGGGGGGCGATAAAGTGGGTACGAGGGCAATGCTACTCTCGATAAGTCGATATAAAAGTTCATAAACGCAATGGTAATAATCAACGGAATTGATTGTTCTGCCGAAGCGCTCTAGAACGGGCGTCTCCGGCGATCGTTTTTGCTCTGTGGTGGGTATTTTCGACCCACTCGTGCCGCACAAAAGTGCGGGGCGGTAACGCCGGATTCGGGGGCAGTCTCTCCCCAGCCGATTATTTGAGGATTAATCAGCGTTTGGGTTAAACCTGCGGGCCGTTTTTCAGTCGTAGATTCCATGGCAGGCCGGTTCTGGCCTAACGTTTCACACGCGCGTCGCAGTCAGGGCGCTCAGTCGTATCAGGAGCCCTGTGCAATGACGCGCACTCGTAAAATTGTTACCTGGACCTTCGCCAGTCTGATTGTCTTGCTGGCGGTATTGGTTCTGATGATCGTGTTCTTCGATTGGAACCGGATCAAACCGCCCCTTAATGCCAAAGTCTCTGAAGAGCTGCATCGCCCATTCGCCATCAATGGCAATCTCGCGGTGGTCTGGCAGCGCGAGCCTGACGAAGGCGGTTGGCGGGCCTGGGTGCCGTGGCCGCACGTGGTGGCCGAAGACCTGAGCCTGGGCAACCCGGACTGGTCGAAGAAGCCGCAGATGGTCACCCTCAAACGCGTCGAACTGCGTATTTCACCCTTGGCTCTGCTGGCGCAGCGGGTGGTGATCCCGCGTATTGATCTGACGGAGCCGAATGCGGACCTGCAACGCCTGGCCGATGGTCGCGCCAACTGGACGTTCCAGTTCGACCCCAAAGACCCGGACGCCGAACCTTCCAGCTGGGTGGTGGAGATCGGTGCCATCGGCTTCGACAAGGGCCACGTCACCCTTGACGACCAGAACCTCAAGACTCAGCTCGATGTGCTGATCGATCCGCTGGGCAAACCCATCCCGTTCAGCGATATCGTCGGCGACAAAGCCGCAAAAAACGCGCAGGAGAAAGGAGCAGCCCCGCAGGATTACGCGTTCGCGCTGAAGGTCAAAGGCCAATACCACGATCAGAAACTCGCGGGCGAAGGCAAGATCGGCGGGTTACTGGCGTTGCAGGATGCGGCCAGGCCGTTCCCGCTTCAGGCACAAGTGAAGATCGCCGATACCAGTGTCGAACTGGCCGGCACACTGACCGATCCACGCAACTTAGGTGCCTTGGACCTGCGCCTGAAACTGGCCGGCACCAGCCTGGGCAATCTCTATCCGCTGACCGGTGTGACACTGCCGGATACGCCGCCGTATGCAACCGACGGGCATTTGATCGCCAAACTGCATGAGCCGGGTGGCGCGGTGTTCCGCTATGAAGAATTCAACGGCAAGATCGGCGAGAGCGACATCCACGGCAGCCTGGCCTATGTCGCCAGCCAGCCGCGGCCGAAACTCAGTGGCTCGCTGGTTTCCAATCAGCTGTTGTTCGCCGACCTGGCCCCGTTGATCGGCGCCGATTCCAACGCCAAGCAAAACGCCCGTGGTGGCGAAAGCAAGCAACCGACGGACAAGGTGTTGCCGGTCGAGGAGTTCAAGACCGAGCGCTGGCGCGACATGGACGCCGATGTCGAATTCACCGGCAAGCGCATCGTCCACAGCGAAAAACTGCCGTTCAATGACCTTTATACCCATCTGGTGCTGACCGACGGTGTTCTCAGTCTTGAACCCCTGCGTTTCGGCGTGGCGGGCGGCAACCTGGAGGCGCAGATTCGCCTCAATGGCCGGACCGAACCGTTGGAAGGCAGCGCCAGGCTCACCGCGCGCAAGTTCAAGCTCAAGCAGTTGTTCCCGACTTTTGAACCGATGAAAACCAGTTTCGGCGAGCTCAATGGCGATGCCGACATCACCGGACGTGGCAACTCGGTGGCCAAGCTGTTGGGCAGCGCCAATGGCAATCTGAAAATGCTGATCAACGATGGCGCCATCAGTCGCGAATTGATGGAGCTGGCTGGGCTCAACGTTGGCAACTATGTGGTGGGCAAGATCTTTGGCGACAAGGAAGTGAAGATCAATTGCGCGGCGGCCGACTTCGATATCAAGACCGGTTTAGCCACCACCCGACTGTTCGTCTTCGATACCGAGAACGCGATCATCTATATCGACGGCACGGCGAATATGGCGACGGAGCAGCTGGACCTGACCATTACCCCGGAATCCAAAGGCTGGCGGTTGATTTCGTTGCGTTCGCCACTGTATGTGCGGGGCAAGTTCATCAAGCCGGATGCGGGTGTGAAGGCGGTGCCGCTGATTCTGCGCGGCGCGGGGATGGTGGCGCTGGGCGTGATTGCAGCGCCGGCGGCGGGGTTGCTGGCGTTAGTGGCGCCGAGTGGCGGTGAGCCTAATCAGTGCGCGCCGTTGCTGGAGCAGATGAAGGCGGGGAAGGCGCCGGTGACCGTCAAACCTACAAAATAATCGGGGTGTTAGTGAGGGCGCCTTCGCGGGCAAGCCTCGCTCCTACAGGGGAATACTGATCCCATGTAGGAGCGAGGCTTGCCCGCGAAAGCAATTTAACAGGCGCTAAAGATCTTTCAGGATGTCAGCCATATCATCCGCATGCTCTTCTTCCTGAGCCAGGATGTCTTCAAAGATGCGCCGGGTCGTCGGGTCTTTTTCGCCGATGTACTGGATGATCTCGCGGTAGCTGTCGATGGCGATCCGCTCGGCGACCAGGTCTTCGTAGACCATCTCCTTAAGTGAATTGCCCGCCACATATTGCGCGTGGGAGTTTTTCGATAGCAGGTCAGGGTTGAACTCCGGCTCGCCGCCCAGTTGCACGATGCGCTCGGCCAGTCGGTCGGCGTGCTCGGCTTCCTGGGTCGCGTGTTCGAGGAATTCATCGGCGGCAACGTTAGCTTTCAAGCCGCTGGCCATGAAGTAGTGGCGCTTGTAGCGCAACACGCAGACCAGTTCGGTGGCCAGCGACTCATTGAGCAGGCGCAGCACTTCTTCACGGTCGGCGCTGTAGCTTTCAGTCACCGCGCCGTTCTCGACGTTCTTGCGGGCCCGTTCGCGAAGGGTGGTTACATCAGACAAATGCATGTCACTCATCTCGTTCTCCTGGAGGCTAATCCGGTTTGCGTCACCTTCTAGGGGAAGTGATCGCTACTTAAGGTGGGAGTGATGGGCGCGGCGAAAAGTTTTATGTGATTTGCCCCGAGACGATCACGCCAGCGCATGTCCGGACAGCAACGCCTCTTCGCGCAACCACGCAAAGAACGCCCGCACCGGCGGATGTCGTTCACGTCCCGGTACGCAAAGCGCACTGTAGCCGGCGCCATCCACCTGAACGTCGCCCCGGTAAGCCACCAGCAAACCGCTGGCCACGCTTTCCGACACCAGGATGTTGCTCGCCAGCACCAGGCCTTGCCCGGCGATCGCCGCTTGCAGGGCGTAATGCTCTTCATCGTATTCACGGACCGCCGGTTGCCCTGTCAGCCAGGTCTCGCCGGACTGCGCGCACCAGGCCGCCCAGCCGTGGGCGTAGAGTTTGGAGTTGTGCCAGCGCACGCTGATCAGCGTGGGTGCGCGGTCAGCCGCCAGGGCCACTTGACCGGGCGAGCCGTAGACACCGAACGATTCGTCGAACAGGCACAGCCCATAAAGGTTCGGGTAGTCATCAAGGCTGTAGCGCACCACCAGGTCGACGCTGGCGTCCTGATGCAAATCGATGACTTCGCAGTGGGTGTCCAGGCGCAGATTGATATTCGGATGGCGGGCATAGAACCGACCCAGCCGCGGCACCAGCCACAGCGCGGCGAAGGCGGCCGTGGTGGAAATCGTCAGGCTCGCGCCGCTGCGTTGCGGGCGCAAGGTATCGACGCTTTGCGCCACTTCCAGCAACGCGCCGTGCAGGCTGCGGAACAACCGTTCGCCGCCGTCGGTCAGGCGTACTTGCCGTGGCAGCCGCTCGAACAGCGGCACACCGAGCCAACTCTCCAGCGAGCGGATCTGATGGGACACCGCTGTCGGCGTCACTGAAAGTTCTTCGGCGGCAGCCTTGAAACTCAGCAGGCGCGAGGCGGATTCGAAAGCGCGCAGGGCGGTCAGTGGCAACGAGGCAAACATTCAAATACTCCATGGATGAAATGATCTCATCCAGACTGATTTCTACTCAGTTGAAGAGGGGCGGCTGCAAGCTTCAATCTGCGAGCCACAAGCAGTTTAGCCCTCAAGGAGATTCAGATGAGTAAGATTCTTGCGATTCACGCCAGCCCACGCGGCGAACGTTCCCACTCCCGGCGTCTGGCGGAAGTGTTTCTTTCCGCCTGGCAGGCCCGTAACCCACAGTCGCAGCTGACTCGCCGCGAAATCGGTCGGGCGCTGATTCCGCCGGTCAACGAAGCCTTTGTGGCGGCAGCGTTTTATCCCGAGCCCAATGCACGCCCGTTATCGATGCAGGCCGACCTGGCATTCAGCGATGAATTGGTCGGTGAGCTGCTGGGCCACGATCTGCTGGTAATTTCCACGCCGATGCACAACTTCAGTGTGCCCAGCGGCCTCAAGGCCTGGATCGACCAGATTGTGCGGCTCGGGCTGACGTTCAATCACACCCTGGACAATGGCGTGGCCCAGTACGAGCCGCTGGTGCACGGCAAAAAAGCCCTGATCGTCACCAGTCGCGGCGGCTTCGGTTTCGGGCCGGGCGGTGAACTGGAGGCGATGAACCATGCCGATCCGTTGCTGCGCACCGCGCTGGGGTTCATCGGCATCACCGACATCACCGTGGTGGCCGCCGAAGGGGAAGAGTCTGCTGCACGAACCTTTGAGATTTCGGCGGCCGAGGCTGAACAGCAACTGCTCACGCTGGCCCGGGAGTTCTGATGGCCTGGCTGTTTCTGCTGATCGCCGCCGGGTTCGAAGTCACCTTCGCCATGGGCATGAAGTACGCCGAAGGCTTTACCCGGCTCTGGCCATCGCTGATCACGGTGTTGGCCGCCGTCGGCGGGATTTACTTCCTGACCCTGGCCATGCGCGAGTTGCCGGTGAGCATCGCCTACCCGATCTGGACCGCCATCGGTTCACTGGGCACGGTGTTTCTCGGCTTTGCGCTGCTGGGCGAAAGCCTGACGGCGATCAAACTGGTGTCGGTGGGGCTGATCGTGGCGGGCGTGGTGGGGCTGAAGTAGGGTGGATGTCATAGACTGGTCGTCGAGTTGTCATCTTGGGTGACGATGCTTGGCTGACGTCTTGCATCACGCCTTGCTTCATCTCACCGATCACAAGGATGTCCGCCCATGTCGCAAGGTTCTGCTACGCGTTATCCGCTGGTGCTGGTCCCCGGAATGCTCGGGTTTATCCGTCTGGTGCTGTATCCGTACTGGTACGGGATCATTTCGGCGTTGCGCCGGGGCGGGGCGACGGTGTTTGCGGTGCAGGTCTCGCCGCTCAATTCCAGCGAGGTGCGCGGCGAGCAGTTGCTGGCGCGGATCGAGGAGATTCTGCGGGAAACCGGGGCCGAGAAGGTCAACCTGATCGGTCATAGCCAAGGCTCGCTCACGGCCCGTTACGCGGCCGCCAAACGCCCGGATCGCGTGGCGTCCGTCACGTCGGTTGCAGGGCCGAATCATGGCTCGGAGCTGGCGGATTATCTGGAAAAACACTACCCGGCCGACACGTTCAAAGGACGGGTTCTCAGCGTGTTGCTGCGCTGGATTGGCGCCTTGATGAGCTTGCTGGAAACCGGCTATCACGGGCCGAAGCTGCCTGTGGATATCCCGGCTTCGCACCATTCGCTCACCACTCAAGGCGTGGCGCTGTTCAATCAGCGTTATCCACAGGGCCTGCCTGAAACCTGGGGCGGTCATGGACCGGAAGAGGTCAACGGCGTGCGTTATTACTCCTGGTCCGGCACCTTGCAACCGGGCAAGACGGATCGCGGCGGTAACCTGTTCGACGGCACCAACCGCAGTTGCCGGCTGTTTGCCAGAACTTTTGTGCGCGAAACCGGGCATTGCGACGGGATGGTCGGGCGGTACAGCTCGCACCTGGGGACGGTGATTGGCGATGAGTATCCGATGGATCACTTCGACATCGTCAATCAGTCGCTGGGGCTGGTGGGGAAGGGGGCGGATCCGGTGCGGTTATTTGTCGAGCATGCGGCGCGGTTGAAAGCGGCCGGCGTGTAAACGTCAGTTAGACCGCGTTATCGTTCTTCGCGGGCAAGCCACGCTCCCACAGGTTTTGTGTGGTTCGCCGATTTCGGGCACGACACAAAACCTGTGGGAGCGTGCGGTGCGGCGATCCGACTTGCCCGCGAAAGCGTCGGCTCAGGCAACACTAACCTTACGGCCGAGCACGGTAGTCCACCGCTCCGAAAGCACCACCCCACCCAACGTCAACACTCCACCCACCAAGTGATACAGCGCCAACTGTTCATTCAGCACCAGCGCCGCAATTAGCGCCGTAATCAACGGCAGTAAATTGAAAAACAGCGTGGTCCGGCTCGGCCCCAGGCGCACCACCGCCTGCATCCACGCCAGGGGCGCGACCATCGAAGCCAGCAAACAGGCATAAAGCACCAGCGGAATATTCTGCAAGGTCGGTCCGACCTTCGGTGAAGCGACAAACAGCGGAAACAGCACCACCACCGCCACCAGCACCTGCAAATACAACAACACCAGCGGCGGCAAGCGCAGCTGCCATTTCTTCAGCAGCGTGCTGTAGATCGCATAGGCCAGCGTGGCGATCAGCATCATCGCGTCACCCAGGTTCACGCCATGCTCCAGCAGCGCGCCCAGGCTGCCGGACGACACCACCACCAACACCCCGGCAAACGACAGCACCGCACCGGCCAATGCGCCCACCGTCAGGCGCTGACCGAGGCTGACGATTGCCATGGCCAGCGACATCAAGGGCATCAGCGACAAGATGATCCCCATGTTGGTGGCTGTAGTCAGCGTTGCGGCGAAGTACGCCAGGCTCTGATAGACGGCCATGCCGAGCACGCCAAGGATGAAAATCCTGCCCAGGTTCGGGCGAATCTGCGGCCAATGCGCGATCACCGGTTTGAGCATGAACGGCGTGAACAGAATCCCGGCCAGCAGCCAGCGATAGAAGCCGATTTCCGCGGGGTAGATCGCCCCGGCTGACATCTTGGTGATCACGGTATTGCCGGCCCAAATGAAAATGGCCAGCAGGGGATAAGCGTATTGCATCAGAAAAACCATCAACGTTAGTGAGGCGCGATTATCCGCCTGTCTGGATGCAAGCCTATACTTCGATCCAGACAACCTGCCCTTGATGACGGACAGCATGACCAATAAACACATCGACCTGCTCGACTTCGCAGAATTGCCGTCCCCGGTCTATTTCCGTTATGCCGACTTCGACACCCATGAATACGCCTCGGCCCACCGTCACCCGTGGGGCACCCTCGAGTATTCGGCCAACGGTGTGTTGCACATGGAAATCGGCAGCAGCCGCTTCATGTCGCCGCCGCAATACGCTGTGTGGGTGCCGCCACAGACCGAGCACAGTTTCTACAGCAATCAACCGATCAACTATCGCGCGGTCTGCCTGGCGCCGGCGCTGTGCCACGCGTTGCCGCTGCAAGCGTGCACGCTGGCGATCAGCGACATTCTCAAGGCGATCCTCAAGGACTTCGCCGCCCGTGACGTGAAAATTCCCGAACACGACGCGGACAAACGTCTGGCGCAGGTGTTGGTGGACCAGTTGCAACAGTCGCCCATCCAAGAGTGTTATTTGCCTTACGCCAGCAGTTCGGGATTGCTCGTCATACTTGAAGCCCTGCAAGCCGAGCCCGGGGACCATCGGCCGTTGGCGCACTGGGCCGCGCAGATCCATGTCAGCGAACGCACATTGGCGCGGCAGTTTGTCCGTGAGCTGGGCATGAGTTTCGGCGAGTGGCGGCAACGCTTGCGCTTCCTCGCGGCGATCGAAGCGCTGGACAGTCAGCGCAGCATTCAGAATATTGCCTTCGATATGGGATACAGCACGGGCTCGGCGTTTATTGCGATGTTTCAACGTCAGGCCGGGTGTACGCCAGAACAGTATCGGCGGCAACGAATTATCTGAGTTCGTTTGGAAAGAGGTAAGTTGGTATTAGAAGTTTGAGCGGCGAAGTTTCTTACAGGCTAATCGGAATTGCACTTCATTTGGTCGGGTGATTAACGTTGTACGCTAGCTGCATAAGCCGTTCCTGTTCAGCTTACTTATGCAGAGTATCAATGTGACCACTTTAATCAGAATCGATGAAACATCAGTAGCCGCCATTCAAGAAAAAAGCGTTCATCACGACTTTATAAAAAACGCCATGCCCGAGTGGGTGCGCCAGACTTCGCCACGCAGAATAAGTGCGTTGAAAAGTGCGATAGCCCCTCTTCCAGAATGGATCCTCTGCGCTTCACCGATGCAGCGCGCAGCCCTGCAGCGTGCCTCGGAGGAAAGCTGGCGCGCACAAAACGATGTCGACCAGATGCTGAGCGAGGCGCAAGATGTCTACGCCTTTGCTGAACCTCTGCTTCGTCAGGCGCTGAAAGATCAATACGGTGTGGACGTCGATGTAAAGGAAACTTTTTTGCAGTTGTTTTCTCCGCCTCACTTATCGCCATGGGCCAATAATTTCAATAACGGTGTGGAGTCGCGCATTGTTTCAATGCTGGATGCGGCATTGCATAATTTTTCGGACAAAGAAGTATTAACGTCTGATTCGCAGTTTATTACCCGGCCCGACAAGTCAAATCGATTCGACATCACCGGTATTCGCAACAACATGAGTATCGACCAGTTCAAGACGCTTTGTCGCAGTCTGGATATTGGTGCTCAATATAAAGTGCATCTCGAAGGCTATGTTCGCCCGGTCGATGGGTTGGCGCGTGGTGTGGTGCAGCAAAAAGTCATGAAAAGCCAAAAGGCTGCGTTAAAAGCAGCCCTGTATCTGGCCAGCCTTAAAAATGACATCTCGGCAAGTGGCTATCTGGCGGTACAAAGCCTGCTCAAGGATATTAAAGAGTGGAAGATGGATGGCCTTCCCGTTCATTACTATCAGCTGAAAATGCTCGATGTTCAGTTGAGAGGCATCGTACTGATCGCCCCTGATCTGCATATCCACGACGGCGCCGCCCGGCGAGTCATTGCCTATGTGCCGCACGATCCGGAACATCCACTGAAAGAGTACGCTTCAAAGGCCGAGTTCGCCCGCGAGCTCACTCGTCAGTTGCGTGACGCCCCAAAGGATTCCGCAAACAGCTATCAGCAGTTCTTCAGCCGTTTTGTCGACCATCAACAACGGGGGCGCTTCTTCGCCGCACTCAACGCCGCGCTGGTACAAATCACCCAGCACGACAAAGTCCCGGGCGTCGATCAGCCGGTATGGCGCGAAACGCCCATCGAGAATCCGCGCCTGCACTTTGACCACATCCGGTTCGAGAACGACACCCATACATTTTTTACGGGTGACCCTTGGCTCTATCTCTATCAGCAACAGCAAAACAAAATCCTGAACGATGCCCGGGAGATGGTCATCTCGACGCAAGATGCCGATCGCATGGAGCGCTGGGCGTGGTTCGACAACCTGGAAAAAATGCTTTCCGACATCTTCAATGCCGCATTGATGGTTGTGGGGCCTTTGATACCCTTTGTGGGCGAGATAATGATGGGTTACATGGTTTATCAGTTGGTCAATGAGGTCGTCGAAGGCATCGTCGATCTGGCTGAGGGTCTTTATCTGGAAGGGGCCGAGCACATCATTGGCTTTTTCGAAAGCGTGATCCAGTTAGCGGCCTTCGCCGGCGGCATAAAAATCGGCAAGGAGGTTGTACTGCCCAAGCTGTCATCGTTCATCGAGTCGACAACACCGGTCACGCTTTCCAGTGGCGCCAAACGCCTTTGGAGCGGTGACCTGGAACCTTATCAGAAAAAAAACCTGACCCTGGCTGCGGATTCGAAGCCGGATGAAACCTGGCTGCACCGGCATGAGGGCAAGCCGATTCTCAAGCTGGACACCCGGCACTTCGAACTGACGAAAGATCCACAGACCGGCAAACACAGGGTTAAACACCCGACCCGTCCCGATGCCTTTCAACCCGTGGTGGACAGCAACGGCGCAGGTGCCTTCGTGATTGAAGGCGAGCAGCCCCACACGTGGGATCACACGACCTTGATGGCGCGACTCGGGCCGGACATGGGTGAGCTGGCTGAATCCTACGGCGACATCCGCACGGTCAGCCAGACCGATGCCAGCGCTATCCGCCGAATGTATGCCGACAATGAGCGACCTCTGCCTTTACTCAGCGATACCGTGACCCGGTTCCGCATCGATCGCGACATTCAGGCCTTCATCGAGCAGGTGGGCAGCGAACGTGTGCAAGATTACTCAAGCGCCGATCCCGAGATGCAATTTCAGTTGCTCGACGGTCTGTGGCCCGGCAATGCGATTGAGCTGGTAAACGCCAGGGGCGAAGTGCTTCGGGTCATCGGTAGCGCAGGTGGGTCGCGTGTCCGGATAAACAGCAATCGCCTGGCTGACGTCGATCTGCTCAAGACCCTGTTATCGCACCTGGATGACGCACAACTGAATACCTTGTTGAACGTCGAATTTCGGATTGCGCCCAGCACGCTGGAAATGAACGCCAAAAATCTGCGGGCCGAGTTGGCGAAACTGGCCGAGAGCAAGCGCACGTCGCTGTTCAACGCACGTTATCGTCGTATCGAGGCCGCCACGAGTGACAGCGCAAAAACCATCCAGGCCAAAGTGCCGGGCCTGCCTGGCACTGTCGCCCGCGAGTTGCTGTCCATCGCCACGCCCTCCGAAGTCCAGGCGATCGAGCGCGGGCAGTTGCCCGCAAGGCTGGAAAACCTCGCGCGCTGGGCGCTTCGAGACGTGCGCATGAGTCGTGCTTATGAAGGTTTTTACCTGGACTCGGTCGAGAGTCCCGACCTGGACAGGCTGGCGCTGCACTCCCTTGAGCATCTTCGCGGCTGGAACCCCGATGTGCGCATTGAAGTCCGACGGTTCGAGTACGACGGTCACCTGCTCGACAGTATCGGCAAGGACGACGCAGGGATTCGCCGCACGCTCGTCGAGCTTCACGACTCGACGTTCGTCGCTTATAACGCAGACGGTAACGCCCTGCATTCGGGCATGGATTTGTTTTCCGCTATTTTGCAGGCGTTGCCGGATGCCGAGCGTAACGCGCTGAACATCCATATCGGCCAAGGGCCAACACTGAAGCTTGCCCTGCGGGACAACGCGTTGAAGCCCTTTCAGTTGCTGAAGGTGCTGGACGGTCTCCCGGTCCTTGACCCTCTCACTTACGATCCTCGATTGATGCGCCTGCGTGGCGGCGCGCCGGGTGCTGGTGGCGAACGTGTAGCCTTGGAGGAAGTTGGCGGTCAATACAGCGACCTGGTCACGTTAGCGTTCCATCCTTCTGTTTCAGAGTTCAAGCAATTCGATTATCTGCGTGGTCTGAAACTGATCTACGACCGCTTTCCACATGACTATTTTTTCGATCTGTACGAGGCACTGAATGCAGCCAATGCAACTGGCGAGGCCGGGCCGGGCCTGGAAATCGTCCAAAGCATCGAGGCATTGCCCGATCTGCAGAAGCTGATGCTCCCAGAGCAGTTCAACGCATTGACCGGGCGTCTGTTTACCGAAGAGGGTCTGGTGCCGCTCACGGAATCGGAACGAAACCTGGGTGTGAACGCACGAAATCTGGAACAGACCGGGCGGGCCAATGAATACCAGGCGCTGTTACGCTCAGTCCGGGAGAACCGTGTAACGCCAAGTCCGGAGCTGACGGATTTAAGTGAATATGGAGAGGTGCTGTCCGCAGACGTGGCCACGCCCGGGGAACCGATTCAGGTGTCGGCTCAAACCATGGCCAACTTGAAAATGGCACAGGAAGCGATCTACCGAGCCAAGGAGCTCTTGCCGTTGTCGAGTAATCAGCTGCCGAGCATGTGGGAAAAGGGCGGTTCGGCCATTGCGAAAATCAAAGGCCTGCGAGGAATGGACCTTGAGGAGGGCGGGTTCTCCGCAAAACTGACCATCGCCGAAGCCGCTCGCAAAGCCATTGATATCAAGGGGGGCAATTGCTCTGAGAACTCGAAAGTGACGTTTTCGATCCTCGCCAGCCAGCCCCGGACGTCCAGCATTCATATTGTCAAAGTCACCGATTTCGATCATCAATATGTGGTGATGGGTGATGATTTGAACAATCTCAATGGACTGGTCGTTGCTGACTCCTGGCCGGAATTCCCCGCTGCGCACCTGGCCAGCAAAGGGTACTTCCAGTTTGACCGGTCGCCATTAATGACACTGCGTCCCGGACCAGCCGTGGCCGAGTACAACTTTATCAATGAAGCACCTCCAGGTCCGGCGACATTGCCTGCGGTTTCCGAGGCGAACACGTACCGGCAGATAAAAATCGATAAGCTGTATAAGAAGGAGGCGGCCGCATTCGCCCAATGGACGTCATTAAGTGAGCTTGGCCAAACTTATGCTGTCGAGGGTGGCACCCCGGTTTCGTTCGAGCGAATGCCCGCGTCGGTCATTGATAACCGGGTTGATGCCTATCATCGATACCGGGAGGCATTCAAGGATCTCCTGGCGGCGGAGGCCGATTGAGGGCCATCTGTTGCGTCGGTGGATGAGCGTGTAACAGGGGTTGTCTACACTCCAGATTGAGGCCGCACCCCTCGGTGCGGCAACAAGGAGAAAACTCCATGAAGATGCTGCGCGTCCCTTTGTTGATGATCGGTTTGCTGCTTTGCGCCCAAGGCTTCGCCGCCACTGAGCAACAGAACAAGATGACCACCTGCAACGCTGACGCCACCGCGAAAAGCCTCAAGGGCGATGAGCGCAAAGCCTTCATGAGCACCTGCCTCAAGGCGGCGCCGGCCGCCAATGACGCCAAGACCCTGACCCCTCAGCAAGAGAAAATGAAAACCTGCAACGCCACCGCTGCCACCCAGGCTTTGAAAGGCGATGCGCGCAAAACCTTCATGAGTGATTGCCTGAAGAAAAAATAAAGCTTTGATTGGGGGGCGGCTACTTGCGGTGAGCGTGCTCACCTCATCGCGGGCAAGCCCGCTCCCACAGGGATATCTAGTGTCTGTACATTTTTTGTTCAACATCGAAACCTGTGGGAGCGGGCTTGCCCGCGATGAGGCCAGAAAGCACACGGAAAGCCCCGCTAAAGTCGCCCTGCACAATCCCTAGTGCTGGCCTGCGAACGCTGGCAGACTGCCAATCCTTTTACGTCGTTCGTTTTGAGGCTGTATGCCAACGTTTTCTCAACGCCACGTTTTGCTGCTGATCAGTTGGGTCATCATCTTTGGTGGTTTGCTGCTGGTGATCCCACTGCGACTGCTGCCCAGCCTGCTGGCCGGGTTGCTGGTGTTCGAACTGGTCAACATGCTCACCCCGCAATTGCAGCGGCTGATCGAAGGTCGGCGCGCGCGTTGGCTGGCGGTGGCGTTGTTGGGGACTTTAGTGGTCAGCGTGTTGACCCTGATCTTTGCCGGTGCCATCAGCTTTCTGCTGCACGAGGCGGAAAACCCCGGGGCGTCCCTCGACAAATTCATGCACGTGGTTGACCGCGCGCGCGGGCAACTGCCGCCGTTCATCGACGCCTATCTGCCCGCCAGTGCCGCCGAATTCCGCGTGGCCATCGGCGAGTGGATGAGTAAACACCTGAGCGACTTGCAGCTGGTCGGCAAGGATGCGGCGCACATGTTTGTGACGTTGCTGATCGGCATGGTGCTGGGGGCGATCATTGCCTTGCAGCGCGTGCCGGACGTGACCAAGCGCAAGCCATTGGCCGCCGCGCTATTCGACCGTTTGCACCTGCTGGTCCAGGCGTTTCGCAACATCGTGTTCGCCCAGATCAAGATTTCCCTGCTCAACACCTTCTTCACCGGGATTTTCCTGGCGGTGGTCCTGCCGATGTTCGGGATCAAGCTGCCGTTGACCAAAACCCTGATCGTACTGACCTTCCTGCTCGGCCTGCTGCCGGTGATCGGCAACCTGATATCGAACACCCTGATCACCATCGTCGGTTTGTCGCTGTCGATCTGGGTGGCCGTGGCGGCGCTGGGTTACCTGATTGTTATCCACAAGCTCGAATACTTCCTCAACGCGCGCATCGTCGGCGGGCAGATCAGTGCCAAGTCGTGGGAGTTGCTGCTGGCAATGCTGGTGTTCGAGGCCGCGTTCGGCCTGCCGGGGGTGGTGGCGGGGCCGATTTATTACGCGTACCTGAAGAGCGAGTTGAAGCAGGTGGGGATGGTGTAACCACACCATGATCGTTCCCACGCTCTGCGTGGGAATGCCGCCATGGACGCTCTGCGTCCGTTGTTGAGGCTGTGACGCGGAGCGTCACGGGATGCATTCCCACGCAGAGCGTGGGAACGATCACTACCTCGGGTTTCGGATCAATCCATCGTGCCGTAACGCTTCATCGCCTCAATCGCCAAGCCGCTGCCGATGCTGCCGAAGATGTTCCCTTCCACATGCCGCGCATTCGGCAACATCGCCGACACGCTGTTGCGCAGCGCCGGAATTCCGCTCGAACCGCCCGTGAAGAACACCGTGTCGACCTGATCGACCCGCACGTTGGCGTCGTTCAGCAGCTGGGTGACGCTGTTGCGCACGCGCTCCAGCAGGTTGTCGATGGCCGATTCGAACAGCGCCCGGCTCAGCTCCACGCTCAAGCCCGGCTCTATGCGGTCCAACGGCACGTGGCGGCTGTCGGCGTGGGTCAGCTGGATCTTGGTTTCTTCCACTTCCATGGCCAGCCAGTGGCCGGCGCGCTGGTCGATCAGCTTGAACAGGCGATCGATGCCGCCGGTGTCTTCGATGTCGTAGCGCATGCTGCCCAGCGCCAGGGTCGACTTCTGCGAGTACACCGAGTTGATGGTGTGCCAGGTCGCCAGGTTCATGTGGTGGCTGGTCGGCATGTAGGCGCCGCTCTTCATGCGGCTGCCGTAGCCGAACAGCGGCATCAGGCCTTGCAGGCTCAACTGCTTGTCGAAATCGGTCCCGCCGATGTGCACACCGCCGGTGGCGAGGATGTCATCGTGACGGTTATCGTGGGTGCGGCGCTCCGGGGACAGGCGCACCAGCGAGAAGTCGGAGGTACCACCGCCGATGTCGACGATCAGCACCAGCTCTTCTTTTTCGATGGTCGACTCGTAGTCGAACGCCGCCGCAATCGGTTCGTACTGGAACGACACATCCTTGAAGCCGATGGCGCGCGCCACGTCCACCAGGGTGTTTTCGGCTTCCTGGTCAGCCATTTCGTCGTCATCGACGAAGAACACCGGACGGCCCAGCACCACTTCCTCGAACTCCCGACCGGCGGCAGTTTCGGCGCGCTTCTTCAACTGACCGATAAACAGCCCGAGCAGGTCCTTGAAGGGCATCGCCGTGCCGAGGACGCTGGTGTCGTGCTTGATCAGCTTGGAACCCAGCAGGCTCTTGAGCGAGCGCATCAGCCGGCCTTCGTAGCCTTCCAGGTACTCGTGCAGCGCCAGCCGGCCGTACACCGGGCGGCGTTCTTCCATGTTGAAGAACACCACCGAGGGCAGGGTGATCTTGTCGTCCTCCAGCGCGATCAGCGTTTCCATGCCGGGGCGCAGCCAGCCGACGGTGGAGTTGGACGTGCCGAAGTCGATACCACAGGCACGGGCTGGAGATGCGTTTTTCATGACTTTCAGGTTCCGGTTAAAAAACGGCCGCGCAGTGTATGTCAGTGCGGCGCAGATTCGAAGGCCGACTATCCGCTAAATCCACCAATGGCGCCTTGATAAGATGGCCGGGTGCCCCAAACTTGTCTGCATTGAGCCTGGCAGCCATCGGACGGTCGCAAGAACCGCCCACCGCTGCCGATAACTTCTGACGCGCTACCCGGTCACAAACTTGAGATCGGTCAACCCGGCGCCTGGAAATACGCGCAGACTGCCGGTGACGGCGCGATATCGATAACGGATGGTGATTCCCTCGATGGACTTCAAAGACTATTACAAGATTCTCGGTGTGGAACCGACCGCGGACGATAAGACCATCAAGGCGGCTTATCGAAAACTGGCGCGCAAATACCACCCCGATGTCAGCAAGGAAAAGGACGCCGAGTCCAAGTTCAAGGACGCCTCGGAAGCCTATGAAGCGCTGAAAAGTGCCGACAAACGCGCCGAATATGACGACTTGCGCAAATACGGCCAGCACGGGCAACCGTTCCAGGGCCCGCCGGGTTGGCAGGGGCGTGGCGCAGGCGGTTTCGGCGGTGGTCAGGACACAGGCGATTTCTCGGACTTCTTCAGTTCGATCTTCGGCAACCGTGGTCCTGGTTTTGGTGGTGGAGAGTCGCGTCGCAGTGCGGGACGTCGGGGGCAAGACGTGGAAATGGAACTTGGGATTTTCCTGGAAGAAACCCTTTCGAACGAGTCGAAGAAGGTCACTTTCCAGGTGCCGCAATACAACGCTGCCGGCCAGCACGTCAGCAACACCAGCAAAAGCCTGAACGTGAAAATTCCGGCCGGCGTGACCGACGGCGAACGCATCCGCCTCAAGGGCCAGGGTGCACCGGGCACCGGTGGCGGCGCCAATGGCGACTTGTTCCTGATCATTCGCTTTGCGCCGCACCCGAAATTCGACGTCGAAGGCGAGAACCTGATCATTACCTTGCCGCTGGCTCCATGGGAGTTGGCGTTGGGTACCGAAGTGGCCGTGCCCACCCTCACAGGCAAAATCAACCTCAAGGTGCCGGCCGGCAGCCAGAATGGCCAGCGCATGCGTGCCAAGGGCCACGGTCTGCTGAACAAGGCAGGCGAGCGTGGCTACCTGTTCGTGCAATTGAAGGCGGTCATGCCCAAGACCTCGAGCGATGAGGTCAAGGCGCTGTGGCAGGAACTGGCGAAAAAAGCCGCTTTCGACCCGAGAGAAAATTTCTGATCCAAGAGACGGAGTAGCCCATCATGAGCAACCCCCTGATCGTTCAACTGGACATGGCAGAATTCTGTGAGGCGACTGACCTGTCGGACGTCTACGTGATCGAAATCGTCGAACACGGCATCCTCGAACCTCAGGGCAATCAGCCCAAGGATTGGCGTTTCAACGATTATGAATTGGCACTGGCCAAGCGTGCCGCCAAGTTGCGGCGCGATCTGGAACTGGAGTGGGAAGGCGTCGCCCTGGCGCTGGATCTGCTGGAAGAGGTCCAGCAGCTGCGGGCGGAGAATCGCATGCTCAAGCAGCGGTTGGGGCGGTTGGTGGTTGAATAGCTGACCTGATGGTTTTGTGTCGTTTGACCTGGCCCCTTCGCGGGCAAGCCCGCTCCCACAGGGATCTCTGTCGTTCACACATTCTGCATTCACAGAAAAACCTGTGGGAGCGGGCTTGCCCGCGATGAACGATGAAGCGGTCCCAAGCCGTCAGATCTTGCGTGGCAACACCACCGTAAACATCGTGCCATCCGCCTCACTGGAACTGACCTCGATCGTCCCGCCGTGCGCGTCGACCACTTCCTTGACGATAAACAACCCGAGGCCAAGGCTGGTGGAGGGCTGGCCGAGTTGCTCGTCAGCGCTGCGTACCAGCGGATCGAAAATCGTGCCGATCGCATCCTCGGGGATCGGAGCGCCGTAGTTATGCACCGTGAGGCGAACTGTGTCTGGCTCGCCTGTCAGGGTCAGCGTCGCGTCACGTTTGTTCAACCCATGCTGCAGCGCGTTGCCGATCAGGTTCTGCAACAGTTGAGCCACCCGTCCGGCATCCCAGACACCCTGGGTGTCTCCCTTTACGTGGACCGTCGGATCGCACTCCGGGTTACCGGCGCAGGCTTCGGCAATCACCGTATGTACGGCATCGGCCAGGTCCATGGGCGCCGGTTCGATCGGCAGCCTTTTACCCAGGCGACTGCGCACCAGTTCCAGCAAATCGCTGACCATCACCGCCATATGCCGCGCGCCATGCTTGATGTTGACCGCGCAGGCCAGGGCATCGCCTTCAAGTGTTGCTTTGCGCAGCAGCAATTCGGTGGACATGCTCACCGCTTGCAACGGTGCCCGCAGGTCATGCCCGAGGATCGCCAGAAAGATATCCCGTGAATGGTCGACCTGATCGGCGTAGGCCGCGGTGGATTCGGCAAGTGCTTCGTCAATGGCTTCGTTGAAACGGATCATGTCCTGGAAATAGGCCAGGTCCGGTGACGCCAGGCTGTCGACCCACAAACGGATGACGCACGCACGCAAATGACGGAACTCCGATGTCATCTGCACCAGATCAAACCCCACGGTATGCCGCAGTTCGCCATGACTGGCGCCGGCCTCGTCCAGGCTCGGGGTTTTTTCCGGGCCTTCGCCCTTGGCCTTGGCCATCTGTTCGCTTGAGGTTTGCGCGGTGCTCATGTCTCGCGCCGCGGCCAGCAAAATGGCCTTGGCGTGATCGCGCAAGGCGACCCTGTCCATGTGCTCGGCCGCCGGGGTAATGGTACTGGCGAACTGTTCCCATTCATCGACGATACGGTCCACGTGTTGCCTGATGAATTCGGGTAAGCGCATGTCCGGTTTCCTGATGGGAAGTCTGCCGCATCTTAGCCCCTTTGCTGTCCGCTAAAAACTACCATTGCGCGGGTGCGCACCTTTGTCCGGGGGCCGGGTGGTAATTACCTGTTTTTTAGATTCTTAAATCAGATGCGACTTTGAGGTATGCCTGATTTCAGTGCTGTTTTTTGATCTTTTGTTTTCGTCGCCAGCCAATAATCTGGTGGTTCAATTCATCGCATAAGGATTTGCGAAATGAGCGAACGTTCGGACACTCCGGATCGACCCGTCATTGCCGGGCAGGCAAGAGACGCAGAGCGCAATGTTTATCGTGATTATCTGTTGAGCAAACTGCCCTCGCCGGTCAAAGACGCACCCGCCTCGCGCCTTGTCGCCTTTGCCCATTCGAAACCGGAATTTCCTGAGTGGTATTTGAATTCAAGGGACATTGACAGGCAGTACCTCAAGGAGTTGATCGACGAGCACTGGCGCCTTCAGGGGCCATTGGACGATACGCTGAAGAACGTGCAGCAGGACATTCTTGCCTTTGCCGAGCCCTTGCTGGTCCAGGCATTGAAAGAGCATTTGAATCTGGAACTGGACGTCAACGCGACGCTGATTCGGCTGTACGTCCCAGCCAATCTGGCCATTGGCATCGATACCCATGCCAGTCGGCTCAGGCAATCGTCATTGCTGGAAGCGGCCTTGCACAATTTCGAGGCCCCCGAAACGCAGGCGGGGGCGTTTCGCGATGGCTCGGGCATCTTCACCAGGGACGCCGAAAACGAACTTCAACGGCATACGCTGACGGTCGAAAGATTTGCGGCCCTGTGCCGGACGCTCGATATCGGCGCGCAATATCAGCGTCACATCAAGGCATTGCTGATGCCCGAGGACGTCACGGCCAAAGCGACCGTCGTGCGGCAATGCACGGCCAGTGAAAAAGCCGCGTTCCACGAGTCGGCGCTGATCGCGTACCTGAAAAAAGACATCACTTTCTATGGCTACGGCAAACTTCGGCAGATACGTGACAACGAACAAGGCATTTTGATCGGGCGTCGCCCCCTGCAATGCCACCGGCTTTCGATCATGGGGTTCAGGCTGTCCGGCATTGTGTTGTTCAGTGCCGTGGCGGACCCCTCTAAAATCAAAAGAGTTTACGACGCCCTGATTCCAGCGCATCAACGAACGATGCTGGAATGGTCGCAACGTCTGGCACTGCTCCCGGGGCAGGAGTTTGAACAGTTCAAATTACTCCAGGCGTTTTTCGCCAATGGCCCCAGTGGTCTCCTCGAAGAAATGTTGCAAAGGGATGATGCTTTTCAACAAAGCCGTCTCGACGGGACGTTGATTGCGTATGTCCCCGATGATCCCGACCACCCCTTCAAGGAGTACGAGTCCTTCACTGATTTCATGAGGGAACTGACGAGCCAGTTGCGCTCGCCGGGTTACCAACAGTTTTTCAGCCGCTTCGTCGCGCAAAAAGACAAGGGCAAGTTCTTTACCCGGGTTCGTGAGCGCCTCTCGACATTCACCTGGAAACAGCGCGAGCCGCTGGACATGGGGCCGTGGTGGCGGGAGACCGCAGTTGAAAACGCCAACGCAGAGCCTGTTACTAATACCATTTCAGGCGATCTCTGGACGCAGACAAGTCTGTGGCGCAGGGAGAAAGCGATTGCAGACGCGCGGCAAATCGCCGTGCCGACCGGCGATGAAGACGCCACCACCCGCTGGAATCGCCTGACCAGTTATCTGAACATCGGTTGGAACGTGTTCAACTTTGGCGCCATGCTGGTTCCCGGCCTGGGCGAAGCCATGCTGGCCGTCATGGTCGGGCAGATGGCCTTCGAAACCCTGGAAGGCATCGAGGACTGGAGCAAAGGGGACAAGGAAGAAGCGGCGGCCCATCTCACCGGTGTCATGATCAATTTTGCGCAGTTGACCATTATGTTGGCCGGGCATGTCTTGCCGTCCGGTGCGGCGGCGTCTGTCAAACCCTCGGCGTTTATCGACCGGTTGAAAAAGGTTGAGCTGCCTGACGGCAAGACGCGCCTGTGGAACCCGGACCTTTCGCCCTACGCCCATGACGTGGTGTTGCCCGCCGAGACGAAGCCCAGCGAGCAGGGGCTGTACCGGCACAGCGAAAAGGACATCCTCAAGCATGAAAACCAACACTTCGAAGTCATCAACGATCCACGCACCGGCCAGCCACGCCTGCAACATCCGACCCGGCCGAAGGCTTATCAGCCGACACTGGAGCACAACGGTTGCGGCGCGTGGAAGACCGAACTCGACCGCCCCATCGAGTGGGACAAAACCACCCTCCTGCGGCGCTTGGGCCCGACGGTCGAGGGCTTCTCTGATGACACCCTGGAACAGATTCGTCTCGTCAGTGGCATGGAAGAGGACGAATTGCGCCGGTTGCATGTCGTCGGCGATCCGCCGCCTGCGTTGCTGACCGACACGATCGAACGCTTCAAGGCCTGGGCCGAGGTACAAAAACTGCCTGGGCAGATAAGGCTCAATGAGGTTCCGCAAGCGTTCGTCGAGCAGGTGCCCCGGTTGCTGGTTGAACTGCCGAGATGGCCCGAGCAAAAAAGCATCGAACTGTTTGACGGCCCCGGGCACGGCGGGCGCTCGATCAAGTTTGGCAACGTCGACGCGCTGCCGGCCGACACGCTGAAGATAAGCCGTGCCGAGGTCAGTACAGGGAAACTGCCGGAACTTGCCGTGAAGTTTGCGAGCGAGACCGACATCCACGCGATGCTCGGGCAGGGTATTTCAACTGACCAACAAATCCGCATCGACGCCTTGAAAAATCAGCTGGCCGGGCGAGCAGGCAATCGCCGCGGACCTCTGTTTGACGCGCTGAATCGTCGTTTGCAGCAGGCCGACAATCCGCAAGTGCGGGTACTTCAGGACGCATTCAGCGGGCTCCCCACTGCGATAGCCCGGGAGTTGCTGGCCGACATCGAACCGCAAGATCTGCTCAACATCACCGAGCCGTCGCGCATCCCATTGCAACTCAAGGAACGGGTGAGAGTCACGTTGCAGGCGGTACGAACCGCGCGCGCTTATGAAGGACTCTTCCTCGATGTGCCCTACGGTGTGGACACCGAGCGGCTGGCGTTGCACTCCATGCAAGCGCTACCCGACTGGCCCGAAAACGTTCGGATCGAAATCCGTGAGCTTTCATTCGACGGAGCGTTGCGCGACAGCGTCGGCCCGGCGGATGCCGCCCACCGCAGAATCCTGGTCAGCGAGGACGGCCAGTACCAGGCACGCGATACCGATAATCTTCATTTGCACGGGGCCGATGATCTTTACGCTTCGGTGTTGCATGCCCTGCCTGATGCCGAACGAAGCGCGCTGGGGTATCACGTCAATCAAGGCACCACGCTCAAGCTCGCCATTCAAAAAGCGCCATTGCCAAGGGACACGTTCAGCGCGCTGCTCGCGGATAACCCTGTGCGTAAACCGGCGTATGACCCCGCCACGATGCGCCTGCGTGGCGGCATGCGCGGGGTTGCTCATGGGTTGCGTCGCGTCAGCGAGCCAATGACACCCCAGGAGCGGGTCCGTGTCGTGCGTCCCGGCTGGACCGAGGACGAAGCCTTGGCCTATCTGCAGGCGAGTGGCAGTGAGCTCAGTCTGGAGCAGAGGGCGAGCGCACTCGAAGCGGAATTCGATCGGCTCAACGCCAATTTTCAACGCTGGTTGAAATCGCCGACCGAAGCCTACAGCTTCACGCCTGCTGGCGTCGCCGAATGGCAATCCAGAAACGCCTTGTACAAAGCGGTCAGGGAATGCTGGCAGCACACCGGGTTGCGCCATGTGGATCCATTCGGTCATCTGCAGGGCATTGTGCTTGATCTGGAAAACATTCCGCTTGGGCGTCATCTGCGCACCATGCCTGCCCTGGAAGGCAATTTCGATCACGTCACAAACCTCAATCTGACCCTGACCGAATTGACCGATGCACACAGTTCCTTCCTCGATCATTTCCCCCGTTTGCGTTTGCTCAACGTCAACGGCAATGCGCTCACGGGTGTTCCACGTGCCATCCGCCGCATGCGCGGGCTGACGGAACTCAGCATGCGAGGCAACCGTATTGTCCTGGATGCCCAAGGCGTCGCGGACCTGCGCAACCTGACACGACTTGAGGCCCTGGACCTGTTTGGCAATCCGTTGGGGCAAGCCCCGGATATTGGCAGCATGAGAATGTTGCATACGCTGATCCTGACTGACACCGGGATTCATACCTGGCCGCAGGGGTTGTTCGCACAACCGCGGTTACGGCATTTTTTCCTGGATATGCAGGGCAACGAAATCACGCAAATTCCGGCGGTACCCCTGGGTTCCGTGCAGGCGGAATTGCTGGCTCGCACGGTGCTGAGCCGTGATCCGCAGTGGTTGGCGGAGGCCAATCTGCAGACGCTCAGGGACTACACCGAGTCCGTCGGCCTTGACCCGGATCGACCGTATCCACCACGCGGCGTGCGCGACAGTCTCGACTGGGAGGCGGGCATGCCCCGGCCGGAGTGGGTAGCGAAACAAGCGGTCTGGAACAGCGTCGAGGATGAGCGCGGCTCGGTCGGGTTTTTCAACGAGATCCGAAAACTCACCGAGTCGGCGCATTTCAAGAACGACCTCGGGTTTCGGGTCGACATGACCGCCAAGGTCTGGCGAATGCTCGAGGCAATGTCCAAAAATACCGAGCTTCGGCAAAAACTCTTCACCATGACCACCGTGCCCACGGCGTGCGTCGATGCCGGCGCGCAGCTGTTCAATGCGATGGGGCTGGAGGTGCTGGTTCATGAGGCCTATGAACTGGCCAATCCCGCGCTGGTGGAGGGTGAGCTGGTGTCGCTGGCGCGAGGCAAGTCACGTCTGGATGAACTGAGCAGGATTGCCCGCAAAACGATCTCAGAGCGCGAGGCAATGGGCGAGGCGTTCAGGCGCGTGAATGCAGCGGGGGAGGTGACCGGCACGATTGATGAAGTTGAAGTTCACCTGGCGTTCATGACCGATCTTGCCGAAAGGCTGGACCTGCCCTGGCAGTCTCGAAACATGCAGTTCAGAGGGATCGCGGGTGTCACATCGGCGATGATCGACGATGCATTCCTGCGTGTGCTGGACCTTGAGGAAGGGGAGTTGCTCGGTGATTTGCTTGTCGAGCAGCCGTTCTGGTCATCCTACGTCGAGGGTGTCAACCGACGGGCTTTCAAAGTGTTCAGGCGCCGGATCGATGCCACGACAGACTTCTATATGGCATTGGATCAGCGTGCGAACGACACAACGCTTTCGCTTGAACAGAAGGCTCGGCTGAAGGAAGAACTCAGGGTGCTCGGTGCTGAGCTGAACAAACCGGAAAGCGACTTTGCACCGGGACGCATCATGACCGATGCGCAATACGCCGCTGAGTTGGATGCGATCGATGAAGACAAAAAGACGTTGCTCAAAACCTTCACCCAACAGGCAATCGATCGGGCAAAACTGCAAAGGGTAGAACTTTCCTTTGTCGTACAGCCGGACGTTTGATTGCTGCTGTTTTTTCCGGGGACCTGGTACGCCAGGCCCCCGGGATTTTCAGTCCGATCGACCGATCAAAACAGGAAGTATCGCTGGGCCATCGGCAGCACGTCCGCTGGCTCACACCACAGCAGGACACCGTCGGCCTTCACTTGGTAAGTCTGTGGGTCGACATCGATGGTCGGCAGATAGTCGTTGTGGATCAAGTCGGTTTTCTGCACCTCGCGGCACCCTTTGACCACTGCGATTTTCTTCTTCAAACCCAACGCCTCAGGCAGGCCCGCCTCCTGCGCGGCCTGGCTGATAAAGGTCAGGCTGGTGGCGTGCAACGAGCCGCCGTAGCTGGCAAACATCGGTCGGTAATGCACCGGTTGCGGAGTGGGGATTGAAGCATTGGCATCGCCCATCAGGCTGGCTGCGATGGCCCCGCCCTTGAGGATCAAGGTCGGTTTTACCCCGAAAAACGCCGGGCGCCAGAGCACCAGGTCCGCCCATTTACCCACCTCGACCGAGCCCACTTCATGGCTGATGCCATGGGTGATCGCCGGGTTGATCGTGTACTTGGCGATGTAGCGTTTGGCGCGGAAGTTGTCGTTGCGCTCGCCATCACCAGGTAGTGGGCCGCGCTGCTTTTTCATCTTGTCGGCGGTCTGCCAGGTGCGTGTGATGACTTCGCCGACGCGGCCCATGGCCTGGCTGTCGGAGCTGATCATCGAGAACGCGCCGAGGTCGTGCAGGATGTCTTCGGCGGCGATGGTTTCGCGGCGGATGCGGCTTTCGGCGAAGGCCACGTCTTCGGCAATGCTCGGGTCCAGGTGGTGGCAGACCATGAGCATGTCGAGGTGTTCGTCGATGGTGTTGCGGGTGAACGGCCGTGTCGGGTTGGTCGAACTCGGCAGCACGTTGGCAAAACCGCAGGCCTTGATGATGTCCGGGGCGTGACCGCCACCCGCACCTTCGGTGTGATAGGTGTGGATGGTGCGGCCCTTGAAGGCGGCGAGGGTGGTTTCGACGAAGCCCGACTCGTTGAGCGTGTCGGTGTGGATCGCCACTTGCACGTCGTACTGGTCGGCGACGTTCAGGCAGTTGTCGATGCTCGCCGGGGTGGTGCCCCAGTCTTCGTGCAGCTTGAGGCCGATGGCGCCGGCCTTGACCTGCTCGATCAACGGCTCCGGCAGGCTAGCGTTGCCTTTGCCGGTGAAACCGATGTTCATCGGGAATGCATCGGCAGCCTGGAGCATGCGCGCCAGATGCCACGGCCCGGAGGTGCAGGTGGTGGCGTTGGTGCCGGTGGCCGGGCCGGTGCCGCCACCGATCATGGTGGTGACGCCGCTCATCAGTGCTTCTTCGATCTGCTGCGGGCAGATGAAGTGGATGTGCGTGTCGATGCCACCGGCGGTGAGGATCATGCCTTCCCCGGCGATGACTTCGGTGCTGGCGCCGACCGCGATGGTCACGTCCGGCTGGATGTCCGGGTTGCCGGCCTTGCCGATGGCGGCGATGCGGCCGTCCTTGAGGCCGACGTCGGCTTTGACGATGCCCCAGTGATCGATAATCAGCGCGTTGGTGATCAGGGTGTCGACGACCTCTGCGGCCAAGAGTTGGCTCTGCCCCTGACCATCACGGATGACTTTGCCGCCGCCGAATTTCACTTCTTCGCCGTAGGTGGTGAAGTCTTTTTCCACTTCGATCCACAGCTCGGTATCGGCCAGACGGACCTTGTCACCGACGGTGGGGCCGAACATGTCGGCGTAGGCCTGACGGGAAATCTTCATTGCAGTTCCTTCATTGATCGTTCCCACGCTCTGCGTGGGAATGCCGCCATGGACGCTCTGCGTCCGCCGTTATGTGACGCGGAGCGTCACGGGATGCATTCCCACGGGGACCGTGGGAACGATCAGTCAGTCGAGGTCACCCATGATCCTGCCGGCAAACCCGAACACCCGGCGATGTCCGGCCAGGTCCACCAGCTCAGCTTCACGACTCTGCCCCGGCTCGAAGCGCACGGCGGTGCCGGCGGGTATGTTCAGGCGCATGCCGCGACTGGCCGCGCGGTCGAAGGTCAGGGCGTCGTTGGTTTCGAAGAAGTGGTAGTGCGAGCCGACCTGGATCGGCCGGTCTCCGCTGTTGGCCACTTTCAGGCTGACAGTGCGGCGCCCGACGTTGAGTTCGATGTCGCCGGGCTGGATCTGGTATTCACCGGGAATCATCAATGGGCTCCCTGAAGAATCTTGTAGTAGAGGGCGGTCGGCTTGTACTGGCCGCTCGGGTCGCAGGCGTAATCAGGGATTTCACCTGCTTTGGTGTAACCCAATGCCTTATAGAAATCCTCGGCCGGTGAGCCGGCCTCGGTGTCGAGATAGAGCATGCCGCGCTTGTGCTGGAGCGCGGCCTTTTCCAGCGCGCTCATCAATTGTTGGCCCAGGCCACGGCGGCGCGCATGTTCGCGTACCAGCAGTTTCTGCACTTCGGCACGGTTCAGGCCATTGGCTTTCTGGCACAGGGTCAGCTGCACGCTGGCCTGAACCTGCTCGTCCTTGACCACCACCCACAGCAGCACGTTGCCCTTGTTCAGGTTGTCCTGAACGTCATCGAAATAGGCGCGGGCCGCAGCGGCATCCAGATTGGCCATGAACCCGACACTGGCGCCATAACCGACGGCGTCGAGCAGCAGATCAATCAAACCCTGACGATAGTGCGCAAAGCTTTCAACATTGACGCGGCGCAGTTGGGCGGCGTTCATCGGCAATTACTCCTTGTTGGCGGGTGGCGGCTCCGCGCCAGGATTGAGGGTCAGTTGCATGAAGGTCAGGTCCAGCCAGCGGCCGAACTTGGTGCCCACTTGCGGCATCTCACCGGTGATCACGAAACCGGCCCGTTCATGCAAATGGATAGACGCGGCATTGCCGCTTTCGATGGCCGCGACCATCACATGTTTGTCGCAGCCTTTGGCGCGCTCGATCAACACCGTCATCAATTGCGGGCCGAGACCGTTGCCACGCTGGTCGCTGCGCACGTAGACCGAATGCTCGACGGTGTGGCGGAAACCGTCGAACGGCCGCCAGTCACCAAATGAAGCGTAGCCCAGCACCGTGTTATCACCGTCGACAATCACCAGGATCGGATAACCCTGGGCTTGCCGGGCGCTGAACCAGGCCTGACGGTTACCCAGGTCCACGGCCTGTTCGTTCCAGATCGCCGTGGTGTTGAGCACGGCGTCGTTGTAGATGTCGCGGATCGCCGGCAGGTCGGCGTGCAGCGCATCGCGGATGTGATAGGTCATGACGCGTCCTCAGGCGATGGGTTGGTGAACGGTGACCAGTTTGGTGCCGTCGGGGAACGTCGCTTCGACCTGGATCTCCGGAATCATTTCCGGGATGCCTTCCATCACTTGTTCGCGGCTGAGCAGGGTGGTGCCGAAGTGCATCAGGTCGGCGACGGTCTGGCCGTCACGCGCGCCTTCGAGCAGCGCTGCGGAAATGTAGGCCATGGCTTCCGGGTAGTTGAGTTTCACGCCGCGCGCCAAACGCCGCTCGGCCACGAGGCCGGCGGTGAAGATCAGCAGCTTGTCTTTTTCGCGTGGGGTCAGGTCCATCGTTGGAATCCAAATTCGGCAGTTAAAAAAGCTTCCGTAGGAGCGAGGCTTGCCCGCGAAGGGTGCGCCTCGGTTTAACGGGGAGTCCGCGTAATCGTTCTTCGCGGGCAAGCCTCGCTCCTACAGGGGATTGGTGTTCAGGTGCTCCATATTCTGGGTGGGACGGCTTCTCGGTCGAGTAACGCAGGCCTGAGCAAACGCCACAAATCAATCAACCAGCCCCGCGCCAACAGCGCTTCACTGGCCAGGCAGCGAGCCACCAAAAGTCCCGGTAATTGCGTCAGGTCTCCACGCACTTCATTGGTCAGCGAGCGACAGGTTTCCAGCAGTTCGCTATCAATCTCCCCCGTCACCAGCAACGTCGCAAACACCGGTTGCCCATCCAGGCCAATCGGCGAGTCGAGCAGCCCGTCATCCCCGACAATGCGCTGGCGTTCGTGCCAGAGCAACTGGCCGTCGCGGCGGATGTCCAGTTGTGCCTGAAAATGCCCGAGGTCGAAGCGCTCGCCACTGGCCGGGCGGCCCAGTGCTACAACGTCCCAGTAAAACAACCGGGCGTTGCCTTCCAGATCAATCGAGGTGCTCAGCTCAGCCTGAGCGTCGCTGAAGATAATCGTCTCCTGCGGCAGCCATTCCAGTGTCGCACCGCTCGCCACTTTCAATTCCAGCCGCTGATAGGCGGGTCCCGCTGCGCGATACCATTTGGCAGCGCCCGGGCTGGTGATTTGCGCCCAGGCGTCCGTGCCGACGCTGGCGGAGATATCCAGTCGATCACCGCCCGCGATGCCGCCCGGCGGATGAACGATGATGTGTTGGCACACTTGCGGCCCTTCGGCATACAGGTGCTTTTGCACCCGCAGCGGGCCTTTGTGCCGGCGCAGGACCGGGCGTGTGCTGTCGCCGAACCGGGCGTAGCCCAATTCCAGCTCGGCATGCCAGCTCGGGGTAAACAGGGCAGTGGGGAGAGGTAAATTCATGTCTTCTAATTATCGTCAGGACGCTTCAGATTAGATCGTAACCAGACCACGTACACCCTCGGCTTCCATATTTTCGCCGCGACCTTGCTGCACGATCTCGCCCCGGGACATCACCAGGTACTGGTCGGCCAGTTCGGCGGCGAAATCGTAGAACTGCTCGACCAGCAGAATCGCCATGTCGCCCCGGGCTGCGAGCTTCTTGATCACCACGCCGATCTCCTTGATCACCGAGGGCTGGATGCCTTCGGTGGGCTCATCGAGAATCAACAGCCGTGGTCGGCTGGCCAGTGCGCGGCCAATCGCCAATTGCTGCTGTTGGCCGCCGGACAAGTCACCGCCGCGTCGTTGCTTCATTTGCAGCAGCACCGGGAACAGCTCGTAGATGAAGGCCGGCACTTCTTTCGCCTCGCTGCCGGGGAACCGCGACAGGCCCATCAACAGGTTTTCTTCCACGGTCAGGCGGCCGAAAATCTCGCGTCCCTGAGGCACATAAGCGATCCCGGCATGCACCCGCTGGTGCGGCTTGAATGTGGTAATCGGTTTGCCTTCCCAGTTCACTGCGCCTTCCTTGGCCGGCAGCAGACCCATCAGGCATTTGAGCAGGGTGGTCTTGCCGACACCGTTGCGCCCCAGCAGGCACGTGACTTCACCGACCTTCACGTCAAACGTCAGGCCCCGCAGGATGTGGCTACCGCCGTAATACTGGTGCAGCTTGTCGACTTGCAGCATTCTCAGATTCTCCTTAAATCCCCTGTAGGAGCGAGGCTCGCCCGCGAAGAACGATGACGCGGTCTTGCGGTTGGACCGAGGCGTCCCCTTCGCGGGCAAGCCTCGCTCCTACAAGAGCCATTTCATCTTCCGAGGTACACCTCAATCACCCGCTCATTGTCCTGCACCTGTTCCAGCGACCCTTCGGCCAGCACGCTGCCCTGGTGCAACACGGTGACGTGGTCGGCAATCGACCCGACAAACCCCATGTCGTGTTCCACCACCATCAGCGAATGCTTGCCGGCCAGGCTTTTGAACAGTTCGGCGGTGAACTCGGTCTCGGCGTCGGTCATGCCCGCCACCGGCTCGTCGAGCAACAGCAGTTGCGGGTCTTGCATGAGCAGCATGCCGATCTCCAGAAACTGCTTTTGACCGTGGGACAACAACCCCGCCGGGCGATTGACCGAACTGGTCAGGCGAATGGTTTCCAGCACCTCGGCAATTCGATCCTTTTGTTCACCACTCAAGCGAGCCCGCAGGCTGGCCCACACCGACTTGTCGGTTTTCTGCGCCAGCTCCAGGTTCTCGAACACGCTCAAGGCTTCGAACACCGTTGGCTTCTGGAACTTGCGGCCGATGCCGGCCTGGGCAATCTGCACTTCGCTCATCGACGTCAGGTCCAGGGTTTCACCGAACCAGGCTTTGCCGTGGCTGGGGCGAGTCTTGCCGGTGATGACGTCCATCAACGTGGTCTTGCCCGCACCGTTGGGGCCGATGATGCAGCGCAGTTCGCCGACGCCGATGTACAGGTTCAGATTGTTGAGTGCCTTGAAACCATCGAAGCTGACGCTGATGTCTTCCAGGGTCAGGATTGTGCCGTGGCGAGTGTTCAGGCCGGGGCCGACGCGTTGCCCGAGGCCGATGGCGTCGCGGCTGCTGCCGGCGTCCTTGTTCGGTTCCAGCGGCGGGAAAAACGCCGGTTCGAGCATGAATTCAGCCGTCGCAGTGACTCTCATTGCTCACCTCTCTTTTTCAGCAGACCGATCACGCCTTTGGGCAGGTACAAGGTCACGACGATGAACAGCGCGCCGAGGAAGAACAGCCAGTATTCGGGGAACGCCACGGTGAACCAGCTCTTCATGCCGTTGACCACACCAGCACCGAGCAGCGGACCGATCAGCGTGCCGCGACCACCAAGGGCCACCCAGACGGCGGCTTCAATGGAGTTGGTCGGCGACATTTCACTCGGGTTGATGATCCCGACCTGCGGCACGTATAACGCACCGGCCAGACCACACAGCACCGCACTCAAGACCCAGACAAACAGCTTGAAACCGCGTGGATCGTAGCCGCAGAACATCAGGCGGTTTTCCGCATCGCGCAATGCGGTCAGCACCCGGCCAAATTTGCTTTGCGCCAGACGCCAGCCGATAAACAGGCTCGCCACCAGCAACAGCACCGTGGCGAAGAACAGCACCGCGCGCGTGCCCGGCTCGGTAATGCCGAACCCGAGAATCGTGCGGAAATTGGTGAAGCCGTTGTTGCCGCCAAACCCGGTTTCGTTGCGGAAGAACAGCAGCATTCCGGCGAAAGTCAGGGCCTGGGTCATAATCGAGAAATACACGCCCTTGATCCGCGAACGGAAAGCGAAGAACCCGAACACCAGCGCCAGCAACCCCGGCGCCAGGACCACCAGGCACATCGACCACAGAAAGCTGCTGGTGCCGGTCCAGTACCACGGCAGTTCGGTCCACGACAGGAACGTCATGAATGCCGGCAAACCATCACCGGAAGCCTGGCGCATCAGGTACATGCCCATCGCATAGCCGCCGAGGGCAAAGAACAAACCGTGGCCAAGGGACAACAGACCGGCGTAACCCCAGACCAGATCAAGGGCCAGGGCGACGATGGCGTAGCAAAGAATCTTGCCCACCAGCGTCAACGTGTAAGCCGAGACGTGAAACGCGCTGTCCGGCGACAACAACGACAGCAACGGCAACGTCAGCAGCAAAACGAGGATCACCGCGCCGACAGCAATCGTGACTTTGGGGCCGGCCTTTTGCGTGGCCGTGAGCATCAGGGGCTGGTTCATCAGTCGATCACCCGTCCTTTCAGTGCGAAGAGGCCTTGCGGACGTTTCTGAATGAACAGAATGATCAGCGCGAGGATCAGGATCTTGCCGAGCACGGCACCGATTTGTGGTTCGAGAATTTTGTTGGCGATGCCGAGGCCGAACGCGGCCAGCACACTACCGGCCAATTGGCCGACGCCACCGAGTACCACCACCAGGAACGAGTCGATGATGTAGCTCTGGCCGAGGTCCGGGCCGACGTTGCCGATCTGGCTGAGGGCTACGCCACCGAGTCCGGCAATGCCGGAGCCGAGGCCGAAGGCGAGCATGTCGACCCGCCCGGTCGGCACGCCGCAGCAGGCCGCCATGTTGCGGTTCTGGGTGACGGCGCGCACGTTCAGGCCCAGGCGCGTCTTGTTCAACAGCAGCCAGGTCAGCACCACCACAAACAAGGCGAAGGCGATGATGACGATGCGGTTGTACGGCAGCACAAGGTTGGGCAGCACTTGAATCCCGCCCGAGAGCCAAGCCGGGTTGGCCACTTCGACGTTCTGCGCGCCGAACACCAGCCGCACCAACTGAATCAGCATCAGGCTGATGCCCCATGTCGCGAGCAGGGTTTCCAGCGGGCGGCCGTAGAGATGACGAATCACCGTGCGTTCAAGCGCCATGCCGATCGCGGCGGTGACGAAAAATGCCACCGGCAACGCGATCAGCGGGTAGAACTCGATGGCTTGCGGGGCGAAGCGCTGAAACATCAGCTGCACCACGTAGGTCGAGTACGCGCCGAGCATCAGCATCTCGCCGTGGGCCATGTTGATCACGCCGAGCAGGCCGAAGGTGATCGCCAGTCCCAGGGCGGCGAGCAGCAGGATCGAGCCGAGGGACATGCCGCTGAACGCTTGGCCGAGGATCTCGCCGATCAGCAGTTTGCGTTTGACCTGAGCGAGGCTGGTTTCGGCGGCGGTGCGCACGTTGGCGTCGGCTTCGATGCCCGGTTCCAGCAGGCTTTCGAGGCGGGTGCGTGCCAGCGGATCGCCGGTTTCGCCGAGCAGGCGCACGGCGGCGAGGCGCACGGCCGGGTCGGTGTCGACCAGCTGCAGGTTGGCCAGGGCCAGGCTCAGGGCCGCGTGGACGCTTTCATCTTTTTCGCCCGCCAGTTGTTGGTCGAGGAATTTCAGCTGGGCCGGTTTGGCGCTTTTCTGCAATTGCTGCGCGGCGGTCAGACGGATCTTGGCGTCGGCGGCGAGCAATTGGTGGCTGGACAGCGCGGTGTCGATCAGACCCCGCAGGCGGTTATTCAGGCGCAGGGTTTTTGCTTGGCTGTCGACGGTCAACTCGCCTTGTTGCAGGGCGTTGATCAATTCGACACGGGCCGGATCGGGCTGCGCAGCCCAGGTTTCCAGAAGCCTGGCTTGCTGCACGGGATTGGCGGCGACGAAGTCTTCGGCGTCGCCGGCATGGACGGCCATCGGCAACAACAGCGCGAGGGCGAGAAATAGACGGTAAAGGGCAGTGGGCATGTCATTGGCCTTGCGTATTGATCGTTCCCACGCTCTGCGTGGGAATGCCTCACCGGACGCTCCGCGTCCGCTTTTGGGACGCGGAGCGTCCCTGGCTGCATTCCCACGCAGAGCGTGGGAACGATCAGGCTGTGCGGGGTTGCTCAGTTACTCTTCACCGCATAATCCGGCTTCTTGTCGTTACCCGAAATGAACGGGCTCCACGGCTGGGCACGGATCGGCCCTTCGGTCTGCCACACCACGTTGAACTGACCGTCGGCCTGGATCTCGCCGATCATCACGGGTTTGTGCAGGTGGTGGTTGGTCTTGTCCATGGTCAGCGTGTAACCCGACGGCGCGGCAAAGGTCTGGCCGGCGAGGGCTTCGCGGACTTTGTCGACGTCGGTGGATTTGGCTTTTTCAGCCGCTTGCGCCCACATGTGGATGCCCACGTAGGTGGCTTCCATCGGGTCGTTGGTCACCGCTTTGTCGGCGCCCGGCAAGTTGTGTTTCTTGGCGTAGGCTTTCCAGTCGGCGACGAATTTCTTGTTCGCCGGGTTCTCGACCGACTCGAAGTAGTTCCATGCCGCGAGGTTGCCCACCAGCGGTTTGGTGTCGATGCCGCGCAGTTCTTCTTCGCCGACCGAGAACGCTACAACCGGAACGTCAGTGGCTTTCAGGCCCTGGTTGGCCAGTTCTTTATAGAACGGCACGTTGGAGTCGCCGTTGACGGTGGAAATGACCGCAGTCTTGCCGCCGGCCGAGAACTTTTTGATGTTGGCCACGATGGTCTGGTAATCGCTGTGGCCGAACGGGGTGTAGACCTCTTCGATGTCCTTGTCCGCCACGCCTTTGGAGTGCAGGAACGAGCGCAGGATTTTGTTGGTGGTGCGCGGGTAGACGTAGTCAGTGCCCAGCAGGAAGTAACGCTTGGCGCTGCCGCCTTCTTCGCTCATCAGGTATTCCACCGCCGGGATCGCCTGTTGGTTCGGCGCGGCGCCGGTGTAGAACACGTTCGGCGACATCTCTTCGCCTTCGTATTGCACCGGGTAGAACAGCAGACCATTGAGTTCTTCGAACACCGGCAGTACCGATTTACGCGACACCGACGTCCAGCAACCGAACACCACGGCGACCTTGTCCTGAGTCAGCAACTGACGGCCCTTCTCCGCGAACAGCGGCCAGTTCGATGCGGGGTCCACGACCACCGGCTCCAGCAGCTTGCCGTTCACGCCGCCCTTGGCGTTGATCTCGTCGATGGTCATCAACGCCATGTCTTTGAGCGAGGTTTCGGAGATCGCCATCGTGCCGGACAACGAATGCAGAATCCCGACCTTGATGGTCTCGGCGGCCTGGACCGTCCAGGTCATGCCCATCGCGGCAATGCTTGCCGTGAGTGTGAAAGCCTTGATCAAGCTACGACGCTTCATTGTGCGATCTCCATGAACTTATGAATTTTTTGGTTGGCAGATGCGGACTACTGAAGGGTGTTTTGCAAAGGCTGTGCCCGGTCGGCAAAAGGCAGGGAAATGTCGTTTTAGAGCGGTCGCGCGCGGTGGCGGCGCACCACGAAGGGACGAGGGCGGGGCGGTGGTGCGAGAGGGTGCGCCACATTGGGGCGCAGAAAATTCTGCGGCGAACACAAACCTTGTGGCGAGGGGGCTTGCCCCCGTTCGGCTGCGAAGCAGTCGTAAAACCATCGCACGCGGTACACCTGATATACCGTGCTTGCAGGTTTTGGGGCCGCTTCGCGACCCAACGGGGGCAAGCCCCCTCGCCACAAAGGCTCACTTTCACAGGTTGTGTTTCTAGGTAGGAACGACGTTATCCACCGCGCGGTTCACCGCCAGTTCGGCGAGCATGATGATCTGCTGGATGGCCATCGCCTTGTGGCGCTGCGGGCCGATCAGGTCAGCGGCGAAATCGCTGGCCAGGACACTGGCGGAGGCCAGGGATTCACAGGCGTGGACCAGCAGGCTTTCGCTGTCGTTGTCCGGGGCGATCATGTACATGGTGCTGGGGCGGCGGGGTTTTTCGGTGTAGAGCGCAGGCGGATCCAGGTAGTAGTCGAGGGCGCGTTTGATGGCTTCGCGGTCTCGGAGCAGGTCTTCGTCGCGAGATGTTTCGGGTTCGGGCGTGGTGGTGTCGATGGGTGGATCTGGAACAATTTTCTTATTCATGTGCCTGCCTTGGTTTTCAAGTTGGAGCCACCACTTGCCGTTTCTCACGCGGCGAAGAGGGTGGCAGCTATGTGCAGGGTGAGAAACCGGGGAACCAAGAAACCGGCCGGACCGAAGTCCGCCCACACACAGCCGCCATAACGCATTTACAGGCAGCGGATAAGCTGACGGCAATTATGCTGATACGAGTACTGCATGGCTAATGTTTCCCGGGTTCTCACGCCCGATCACTGATGTGCAGTGACAGCCCCAGACTAGACAGCCCACGTCCGACGAACAACCTGAAAAAGTCGTGGGAAACGTCTGGTATTTTTGCGACCGTATAAACACACATAAACAACCCCAGAATCACACCTCCCCCTGTGGGAGCGAGCCTGCTCGCGAAAGCGGTGTGTCTGTCACATAGATGTTGGCTGAATCCCGTGGGCGATACATATGTACCACCCGCTGCGCTCCGGGATCTTGATCATCGTGGCTTCTCAATCGAGTGAGCAGCGCATGAACGGCACCTCAATCAGCACACCTTCAACACCCCGAAGGGCGGCAACCTTTCCTGCCCTGGGGCCGACATTCATCAGCGCGGACGACGCGGCCTACTGGGTTCACCGGCAGATCGGCGCGCGCCGTGACAAGGCTTACGGCGGTGTGATCGTGCAGCGTGGCGACGGAAAATTTCAGCCCACGTTGCCAGTGGCGGGGAGGATGGGGCATTTCGATTTCGACTTCCTGCTGTCTGCTGAAGACCCCCGAGAGCTGTTTGCTCCACCGGGCTACAGTGGCGCGGCGTATTACCTGTCCCATTCGGCCAGTCACGCTGAAGTCCTGCGCGTTCATCCAGGCTGGACGACCGACCAGATCAAGTTGAGCCTCGGATTTTTTTCCAGAGGACATATCCTGAGTCATATGCAGGACCCGGGTGCCTATGGCCAGCGTCATTATCTGTCGGGGCCGGATGGTTCACTGATCAAGTACGAGTCCACTCAGCCGGCAGAAGAGAAAAAGCTCTTTGAGCAGGGGTTCAAGGCTTTCGGGCCGTTCTCCGACGTTGAACACCTGATTCAGAAAGTCGCCCAGACCGGCACGCTGAGCGTACTGGTGGCCAACGCGCCGTGGGGCGAAGTAAGAGGAAACGTGCCGACGAACTGGACGCTCGGTACCGCTGCGGTGCGAAGTCCGACCCCGCTGCAGCCGTTTTTTTGTGCGGTGTTCGATCAAGTGGACAAGGCCATCGAAGCGGCCGCCGCCACAGTAACCCCGTCCACCGGCAGCGTTTATCTGGGGTTTGTCGTGACCTCTGCCGGCAGCTCGGAGTGCATGGCGACCTATCCGGTACTTTCCAGCGAGCCGGCAGCCGAACTGTTCAAGACCTTTGTGATGAAAGCTGATCGCACGCTGGAGCGCCTGCTCGATTTCGACCTGAACGGCGTCTACTTCATGCCGCAGGGCGATGCGGCTCAGAGTGCCAGCGAGCCTTGGCTTTATGAGCGGTTTTTTTCACCGGAGGAGTTGGCTGCGGGCATCAGGTTTTCGCTAGGGGACGTTCACCGGCAGGAATACCCGGACTACCTGAAAGTGTACGCCCGGACCCGGGACGGCGCCGTGTTGCAGTACCGCCCCTCGGCGCACCTGCGTGAAATTCCGCTGAAGGACAGCACCGGTCTTGACGCTCAACTGAAGGCTGGCACGCTCAAGCCTGCGGATTACATCAGGCAGGTCGCTGCCGCCGGCGAGCTGACGGTGCTGAAGGACAGCGCGTTGTGGGATGTTGTCGGAACCGTGGGCTCTGACTGGCAACCCTATGCCAGGTCGCGGCGTTTGAGTCCTGCGTTCCTCATGGCGGACGATGCCGCACGTTTTGCCCATGAGTACATCGGCAGCCGGCGTGAACAGGGCCTTGTCGGGATGATTTTGCAGGATCGACACAAACGCTTCGTCGCCACCGAGCCGGTGTTTGCCGCAAAACGGTTTGCACTGGACAGGCTCTGCCCCCTCGACGCTGCCGGTGCACCGATCGTGCTGGTCGAGGGACACTCGTTTCATGGGCTGTACGCTTCGCGCTGGCAAGCCGATGACGGATCCATCAAACGGGCTGACTTGCAAGAGCAGCTGACGCAAGCGCAGATGTTCACCGCCGAAGACATTCGCTCGGTGTTCGACAAGAGCGCGCATGTTGTCGATTTCTACCTGTCCGGCTCGGCCGACAGCTTGTTGGTTTACAGCCCCGACGTATCGAAAGTGGCGGTTCGCAACAGACTGCAACAGCGGGTTGCCGTACTCGCCGATGGCAAAACACTGATCGACCGGGAGCTGGCGACCGGCACACTTGAGCCCGGCGCAGTGGTCGACGAACTGGCCACCACGGGCAAGTTGCGCGTGGTGGTCGGCAACGACGTGTGGGGACCGCGGGGAACGGTGCTGGGTGATGAGTCAACTCCCGCAGGCATCTTGGCTCCGGTGCTCGGGGCAATTTTTACCAGCGCCGAAGACGCGGTGCTGAACGCCCGCCATCGAGCCAGACTCGACTACCGCGCAGCCGCGGCGGGTTGGGGATTTATCCTCAAGCACAAGGACCACGACGAGTACGTGGCGACCGAAACGGTTACGCCCAGGCGCCTGGGGGCGCTGAACCAGGCGAGTGACTTCGGCGCTCCCGTATTGATCGACGAGTTTCGGACCCTCGGGCTTTATTACGCGGCAAGCTGGATGCCTAAAGGGTCATCGACCGCGGAGGCCTGGTTTGCCCGGCATTTTGCATCCATCAGCGATCTGGCAGCTGCGATCTACGACGACAAGGGCACGCAACGGCTGACGCATTTTCAGGACCTGAACATTTTTATCGCAACACTGGATGGGGCATTGTTGCAGTACCAATACTCGGCCTCTTCAACACAATTCGACAGTAAGGGTGTGCAGCAACTGACGTCAGCATTGGGCAAGGACGCGCCACCCTATGCCAGCGTCATTCAAAGGGTCGCCAAGGCCGGAGAACTGAAGGTGCTGCGCACCAGTGAGCTGTGGGACGAGCCGGGCAGTGTCGGCCCTGACTGGAAACCTTTCGTGCAGATCCAGCGGCGAGCCCTCACTCCGGTGTTTCTGTCGCAGGACGATGCCGCGCGTTATGCGCTGGCGCAGTTGGGAGCGGGGCGTGAGCGGGTCTACGGTGGCCTGGTGCTGCGTCGCGCCGACGGTTTGTTTGTCGCAACGTTGCCGGTGGCCGTCGAGGTCGAGAACTTCCCTGCCAGCTGGATTCGTCTGGACGAATTGACTGAACAGGGGTTGTTTCTGGCAGGGAGTACGGTCGTCGCCCGGTACCATTCCCGAATCCAGGTCGAACCGATTTTCGCGCTGTCGAACCGCGAGCGGGACGTGTATCTCAATATGTTTTCCACCGACTTTCTGGCGGACATCCTGACCGGTTCCGGGCGCTCCCCGTCTCTGTCGCCCGGCAAGGAATACCTGCTGGGCCTCGACGGCAGCCTGATCAGCTACACCCTCAGTGCAAGCGTCAGCGAAAAGCAGCTCGCCGGGGCATTGGCGCCACCCAGCCAGTTGCAGCGCTGGCACACACCGATAGAACTGCAAATGCGCAACGGCACGCGAACCCCCAGTGAATACGTCAATCAGGTTGCAAACGCCGGCCGGTTGCAACCTGATTCAGGGGAGCCGACTGTGGGGCGAGGCCAGGCAACTGTCACACTGGAGTGCTTATCCCGGCGTTATCTCATCGGACGTGCATCGATTTGCCATTGCCGAGCCGGCGCTCAGCCCGGTCTTCACACAGGTGGACGACGCCGTGCGGCATATCCATAGCACGGTGGGCGTCCGCGCGAGCCTGATGTTCGGCTTTGTGCTCAAGGCGCTGAACGGTGAACGCTACGTGACGACGCTGCCGATCGACGGGCGGCAAGGGCATCTCACGGTCGAACGGGTATTTCCCGAAGGCTTACTACCGTTGGGGTATCGAGTCGAGGGCCTCTATTTGTGTCCGTCGACAAGTCCGGGACGATTACCCCATGACGTGACGCACAACTTCCTCTCGCCTCGGGATCTGTCTTACGGGCTGGACGCTGTCGGTGTGCGCACGGCTGAAAGATCCACGTACCTCAACGTCTACCTGTCCTGCGCCGATGGCGCCTTGTTGCGTTACGCACCCAGGAGCAAAGCACCTGAGTGGACCCTGTTTCATGCCACGGTGGCCTACGAGAAAGTAGTGGAATCAGGCCGGGAGTCGCTGTTCGAGTATCTGCGTAAAGTGATCGCCAACGGTGAGTTGCAGGTCGTGGTGCGCAGTGCTTTCTGGTCGCCGCTCAGGGTTGATGCCCGGGGGGTCAAAACCGGCATCGGGCTGGTGAGGTGGGCGTCGGATAACCGCTTTGCTCTCGGGCCTGTATTCGCACATGCCGATGATGCGGCTCGCTCGGCCCAAAGACAGATTGGCGAGTACGTCGGCCAGCAGTATCTGGGTGGCGTGCTGATACACCAGGCGTCTTCTTCGTTCGTGGCCGTCGAGCCGCTTGAGGACGGCGCCAACAGTGGTGCTGCCAGTGCGCTGTTTTACTCAGGGCCGGGCGGGCCCATTGCACCGGTCACGGTGCCGGGAGCACAGCCCTTGCCATTGCCGGTTTTTCCCCGTGACTACAAATGGGTGGCTGTTCATCAGTTCTACAAACGCTTCAACCTGTTCGTGAAGGACCCCAATGCATCTGATCGATTACTGATGGACAACCTGGCCCTGGCCGACCTGTGGTTCTGCAGAGACGTCGTGAAAAAGAGCGGCGTCTCCGGGGGCAGTTGCTATTTCACCGGTCGTGGCGGGGCCCTGTTCAAATTCACCCCCAGCTTCTCGCCGCAGGAAACGGTCTTGTTGAACGAGGAGGCAGGAGACGGGGTAGCGGCCTACCTCGCCGGACTCGCAGGCGTCGGCCGGCTTGAGGTGCTGGACACCGATGGTTACTGGCACCGTCGCGGGCAATTGAATGCGACCTGGCAGCCACCTGTGCAACCGGCGGCGAAGCCGGGTCGTGACGAACTGTGAAGCTCGGCGTTCATTGATATGAGCGCCGGATGAGCCGTGCCCACGCGAACGCAATCAGTCTGGGAGGAGGAGTAACTATGTACCGCCATGGGCGTATTTCACAGTGCGACAGTGAGTGTTCAATGAAGACTCAATGGAGTACGCCCATCATGGATGAACAACCACAACAGCCTGATTCGACAAACGCTGTATCAACACTAAGTGTGTTGGGCCGGACCTTTCTTTCGGCGGACGACGCCGCCTGTTATGCCCACGAACGGGTAGGGTGGCGCCGTAATCGCGGATATTACGGCTATATTCTTCAGCGAAATGATTTGCGGTACGTAATTACTGAGCCTGCCGAACAATCGGCCAGTTCGAGTACGCATCACGAGTTTGTCCCCGACAATCATGTCTTGCACAGTCAGTTTTATTCTCACCCCGCGCTTTCGACACTCGATGTGCACAAGGTCGCGGAGCTGGAATGGTCCATCGATGATGCGGCGACGAGCTTGTTGATGTTCAGTGTCAAAGAGCTGCGCAAGGCCCTGGGAACCACCTTGTCGGTTTATCTGTCGGGCGCCGAAGACAGTTTGATCCGTTTCACTTCTGATGACTCGCGCTCGCAGGCGCTGCTCAAACAGTTGGGAACCACCCAGTCGCCCGGAAAACTTGCCCTTGACCTGGAAAAGGGAGCGGTCAAACCGGAACAACTCGTGACAGAGGTGGCGGCCGCCGGCGATTTGCAGGTCATTATCAGCAACGGTCGCTGGCGACCTCGGGGGAAAGTCATGGAGCGCTTCGCTCCTGGCCCTTGGGAGCGGAATGTACCGGAGAGGGTGTCGTTGGGTGCGGTTTTCCAGTCATCCGACGAAGCGGCGTTCGATCGTTATGCCCGAAGCAACGTACAACGCGATGAAGGACGGACCTGGTTCGGGTTCATTCTCAAGCACAAGGACAAAGAAGAATATGTCGCTTCAGAACTGGTTCCCGTTAGTTATCCAAGAGACAAGCTTTTCCTGGAGCGCAGTGCGTTCCGACGTTCCCCAAAGTCCGGGGAATACCTCTATCCCGAGTCATTTACCCCTCACTCCTATTTCTATTCGCGCCGGTGGGTCAAGCACGAGCGGGATGCGCCCCGACGCTGGTTGGCCGAGCACTTCATTGTTCCGAAAGATCTATGGGTCGTTGTCTACAACGCAAAAAAACGCCCTGTCTTTGGGGAAAGAGTTCCGGCCTTACTCTACGTGTCGACTCCGGACGGCGCACTGCTGAAGTATGTGCCTCGCCCGGACACCCGGCTGTTCGACAACGACGTCCCGAACATGGGCCTGGAGGCCATTCAAAACAATCTGGCCAAGGGCGTGTCGAGCGCAACCGATTTTGTTGCGACGGTCGCCAGCAACGATTCATTGCAGGTGTTGCGCACCAGTGTGTGCTGGGACAGGAAAGGGCTGGTTGGCAGCCATTGGGCGCCGTGTCAGAACTTGCAGCGTCGTTCGCTCGGTCCGGTGTTCCTGACCGCGGATGACGCAGCCGTGTACGCGCGTTCGCAAGTCCCTGCGGGTACGGCAAGTGCATTTGGTGGCCTGATTCTCTGGCGCTCTGACGGAAAGTATGTGGCCACTGATCCTGTCGACATTCCCCAGGAAGACTTTGACATCAGTTGGATCTTTGCGAATGCAGCGGTCGAACTCGGCCACTTTCCGCAAGACTGCACGATCGTTGCGCGTTATCGCTCACGGGTACTGCGCGCGTTGCCTGTCCTGTTATCCACCGTGGACAAAGAACTCTATCGCAACATGCTCTCTGTCGATTCTATCTACACCGCCTTCATGAGCAGAACGCAGGCGCTCGATGAGTACCTGTTTGCGCCCGACGGAGCAACCATTCGTTACCGGACCGGCACTTGGGAGCGTATTCGCGCGGATCTGGGCATTGCGATAAGCATGTCGGGTACACCGGCTCGTGATCTGGATGCCACATGGATCAAGGAACAGATCCATGCCGGTACGTTGACACCGACAGCGTGGGTTAAAAAACTGGTCAATTCCGGGTATCTGAAAGTGGTTGAAGGAAGCCGCCTATGGGGCCCGGCTCGAGAAGTCACAGAGTTTGAGCCGTACCAGACGAAGCCCCACACGACGGGTTACCCACGGGCTTTGGTGGAACCGGCTTACAGTGCGGTCTGCATCCAGGAGCAGGATGCCGCACGCCTGGCACATGAACAGGCAGGCAGTCGTTCATTACTCGGCTTTGGATTTATCTTGCGCGACGCTCGCGACGGTTCATTCCTCGCGACGCTGCCCGTGAGTGTGCGCAACTCACGGTTAGCGTATGACCGTGTCTTTCCCGGTGTATTGCCTTACCGCTACGTGGACAGTGGGCTCATCCTGTGTGCGACGGCTACGCCGCCGGGCCTGTCGGACGATGACTACCGGCACTTCTTTTCACCGATGGATGTGAGCCTGGCGCGGGACAGCGTCCGTAAGACCAACGGGTACAGGCCTATTTATTTTTCCTGTGCTGACGGCGCGCTGTTACGTTTTGAGCTCGCGCCGTTCGATCCGGTACCGTCTCTGGACAAATTTGGTCAGGTTCAGATCAGGGACAATCCGTTTGCGACAACGGCGCAAGCTCAGCGTGATCAGGACGATATCAACCGTGGCTCATTCAAGCTGACTGATTACATTCGGCGTATGGCGGCGGCAGGGAAACTGGAGGTGCTATTGACCAGCGCTTACTGGTCCCGTCCGGGTGAGGTTGGGCAGGACTGGCTTGCTCGTATGCCGTCGGTGTCCGTCGAAGCCAGGTGGGTAAGCCAATCCCGGCTGCCGTTGGGGCCGATGTTTCATCATCCCGACGATGCGGCTCGTTATGCTCAGCTTCGAGCGGCACGATTTAGTAAAGGCCTGGCGTGTACAGGCGCAATCCTGGCCAAACCCGATACCTACTCATACGTTGGCATGCAACCCCTCGCTGGCACAGGTCATCCCGATGAAGCCATCAGGCTGATCTTCCGCACGGCGAGCGACGTTTCAGCTGCACCAGGCACCAGATTGCCGCGCTTGCCTGACGGCTACAAATGGATGGCCAGCCATCAGATTGTTCAGTCAGATGACGCACAACCGGGATCAAACGCTGACGCTGACAATGCGAACTTCGCTTCGCCCGAGTCGATTCATTCGCACACCCAGGCTCTGAAAAACAAAGGCTTCGATATGACGGCGTTCTACTATTCGACACGCGACGGTGCATTGCTGAAGTACGCACCGACTTATTCGATAGCGGAGCAAGCACTGCTTAAAGTAAAGCTGGTGCAACCTCCCAATGATCGATGGACCACCGTGCTGTCGTTCGAGTCGTTCATTTCCAGGCTGGCTAACCACAGCCATTTGGACGTATTGAAGGCCGCCGGTTATTGGCGCCAGGCCGGGCGACTGGGCGTCGACTGGAAAGACATACGCCAGCAGGTTCCCGATGTATCCGTCCAATACCCCCGGGATGAGTTGTAACCGTGTCAGGAGCCTGACCACCTCGCCCCCGGTTAGCGCTTGCGCATAAGGCCGATGAAAAACAACCCGCCAATCGCTGCCGTGGCCACGCCAATCGGCAAGTCCTCGGGGGCGATCAGGGTGCGCGCGGCGACATCGACCCACACCAGAAACACGCTGCCCAGCAATACACACACCGGCAACAATCGTCGGTGTTCAGCCCCGACCAGTCGACGCGCAATGTGCGGCACCATCAGCCCGACAAAACCAATCGAGCCACTGATCGACACCAACACGCCGGTCATCAGCGAGGCGATCAAAAACACCCGCAGCCGCACAGTGCGAGCATTCAAGCCGAGGGTCACGGCCGTCTGTTCGCCAGCCATCAGCGCATTCAACGGTCGGGCCATGCCAAGCAGCAAGACCAATCCCAGCAACACGCTGGCGGCCGGCACCGCCAGCAACTCCCAACGCGCCAGTCCGAGCCCGCCGAGCATCCAGAACATCACCGCAGAACTCGCCCGATGGTCACCGAGGAACAGCAGCAAATTGGCAATCGCCATCATCACGAACGACACCGCCACGCCGCACAGCAGCAGTCGGTCACTGTCCAGTCGGCCATTGCGATTGGCGATCATCAGCACGATCAACATGCTCAGCAGCGCGCCGATAAACGCCGCGATCGGCAAGGTCAGCAGGCCGACGATTTCGCCGACGTGCAGCACCACAATCACCGCGCCAAGGGTCGCACCGGAAGTGACCCCGAGCAGGTGCGGGTCGGCCAACGGATTGCGCGTCACCGCTTGCAGCACCGCGCCGATCAGCGCCAGACCAGCACCCACCAGCGCGCCTAACAGCATGCGGGGCACACGGATCAACCACACGATGTGTTCCTGTCCAGCCGTCCAGCTCACTTCACCCACACCGAACACCTTGTGGAGCAGAATCTTCCACACCACGTCCACCGACACCCGCGCCGGGCCGAAGCCCAGCGACACCACGCACGACCCCAGCAACAGCGCACCGAGCATCACCAGCAGCAAGGCATAGCGACGATCCATCATTCGCCGTGGAAACCTTTGGCCAGGGTTTCAACTGCCAGCACGTTGTCGATGCCCGGCGTGGCCTGCACATACGGAATCACAATGAAACGCTGGTTCTTGATCGCGTCCACCGATTGCAGCGCCTTGTTGCTGCGCAGGAATTGCTCCTTCTGTTCGGCGGTGACTTCGCCGTAGTCGACGATCACGATCACCTGCGGGTTGCGCTCGACCACGTTTTCCCAGTTGACGCGGGTCCAGCTCGCCTCGACGTCCTCCAGAATGTTGCGCCCGCCCGCGGCTTCGATCAGCGCTTGCGGCATGCCGAGGCGGCCGGAGGTCATGGCGCGGTCTTCACCGCTGTCGTAGAGGAACACCCGCGGTTTGTCGGTGGGAAGATCCTTGCGCACCTTGGTGACTTGCGCCTGCATCTGGGCGATCAGGGAATTGGCGCGATCCTGCACGTCGAAGATTTTGCCGAGGTTGCGCAGGTCGTTGTAGGTGTCTTCCAGGCTGGCCGGTGGACGCCTCATGACAAAGGCGCAGGACTCGGTCAGCTCGTAGACATTGATGCCCAGCGGTTGCAACGTTTGCGGCGTGAGATCGCCACCCACGCGCATGCCGTAATCCCAGCCGGCGAAGAAGAAATCGACGTTGGCATTGAGCAGGGTTTCCACCGACGGGTATTTCGCTGCCAGCTCAGGCAAACCGTCGAGGATGGTCTGCATCTGGGGCGTGACTGACTTCCAGCCGGTCACGCCGCTGTAGCCGGCCATGCGCGGTTTGAGGCCAAGGGCGAGCATCATCTGGGTCATGTTGATGTCGTGGCTGACCGCGTGTTTCGGCGCCTGCTTGAAGGTCACTTCGCGGTTGCAGCTCTGGATCGTCAACGGGTATTTCGTGGCCTCGGCCAGCGCGTGGGCACTGCCCAGCAACAGCGTGAAGCAAAGCAGGGAACGCAAAGTCATGGTTGGGTTATCCAGGTGATTCGTGGGTAGCCGTGCAGGGGGTGTTCATCGATCAGTGCTTCGACGCCGAACACGTCGCGCAGCAGCGGGGTGGTCAGCACTTCTTTTGGTGTGCCGCTGGCGACGATGCGGCCGTGATTGATCACGTACAAACGATCGCAGAAAGCGGCCGCCAGATTGAGGTCGTGGATGCTGGCCAGGGTGCCGATCTTCAAGCGTTTGACCAGCTGCAACAGTTCGAGCTGATAGCGCGGGTCGAGGTGGTTGGTCGGCTCGTCGAGGATCAGCAATTGCGGTTGCTGAGCCAGGGCGCGGGCGAGGATCACACGCTGTTTTTCACCGCCGGAGAGGGTGGCGAAGGCGTGGTCTTCGAAGCCTCTGAGGCCGACAGACTCCAATGCTTGAGTGGCTAGATTTCGGTCTTCAATTGTGTCGCCGTCGAACAGGCCTTTGTGCGGCGTGCGGCCCATGGCGATCACCTCGTCGACGGTCAGGCCGAAGGCGTCCGGGAACTCCTGCAACACCACGGCGATGCGTTGGGCGCACCAGCGCGAGGATTGCTTCCAGACGTTGTGGTGGTCGAGCCGGACCTCGCCGCTCTCGGGCTTGCTGAAGCGATAAGCGCAACGCAGCAGGCTGGTCTTGCCACTGCCGTTGGGGCCGATCAACCCGACGAACTCACCGGCGGCCGCCTGCAGGGAAGCATCACGCAGCTGAAACTGGTGATGGCAGTGGCCGTGGCCAAGGGGCGTCCAGGCGAGGTTTGTGAGGTTCAGCGAGGTCATGCATTTGCTCTGAGATCATGGGTGATGCTGATGACGCAAATCGCGGGCAAGCCCGCTCCCACAGGAATCGCAAAAATCCTGTGGGAGCGGGCTTGCCCGCGATGGGGCCAGCGGATCAAAACGGTGTATTCTGGTTATACAGTAACACTAAAGCTCACCGGGAGATAAGCGCGGAAAGTCTACAGATCCCTCTAAACCGCGCATCTCGCCTGCTTCATGATGAAGATGAGGCCGATTCAGTTTGCCGGGTGAAGCGCGAAAACAGCACGCGATCCAGCACCCACACCACGACCAGCGAAGCTCCCACCAGCGGAAACGCCACGGCCAGGGCGAACATGATGACCATCGCGGTTTTCCATTTCGGCAGGTCGTGGCGCAGCGGTGGAACACCGAACTTGCCTTGTGGACGGCGTTTCCACCAGATCACCACGCCGCTGACCGCGCTGAGCAAAATCATCAGGCAGATCAGCAGCACGATGATCTGGTTGAATACGCCGAACATCTTGCCTTCATGCAACATCACGCCGATTTCCGTGGCGCGGGCGACGGTGCCGTATTGCTCGTAGCGCACATCGGCGAGTACGTCGCCGGTGTACTGATCGACATGCAAGGTGGCGTCGTTGCGCGGGTCGTCCGCGAACACGGCGATGGTGAACACGCCCGTGGCGGTTTTCGGGAAGGTGATGCTGTAACCCGGTTCGACCTTGCGTTGCACAGCGATGTTCTGCACGTCTTGCAGGCTGATAGTCGGCGCTGCGGGGCCGGCTTGCGCACCCTCGTGGGCCATGTGTTCGGCGTGGTCGCCGGACATCGGCATCGGCGTGTTTTCCATCGCCCAAGGCACAGTCTGGCGAGTGGCCGTGTTGAGGCTGCGGGCCTCGACGTCGGACTTGGGCACGTTGTCCCACATCGCCGCCGGGAACACGTTCCACACCTGCGCATATTGCTGGCCCCAGAACCCGGTCCAGGTCATGCCGCTGAGCAGCATCACCAACAGCAGCGACGCACCCCAGAAGCCGGTTACCGCGTGCAGATCACGCCACAGCACCCGACCGCGACTGGTCAGGCGCGGCCACAAAATACCGGCCGCCTGGCCACGCGGCCACCACAGGAACACGCCGGAAACCACCAGCACGACGCCCCAGCCGGCGGCCAGTTCGACCAGCCGATCACCGACGGTGCCGATCATCAATTCACCGTGAATCGCTCGCGCCACCGCTTGCAGATTTTTCTTGGCGTCTTGCTCGCCGAGGACGTCGCCCTGGTAGGGATCGACGAAAACGTTGAGTTCGCTACCGCCATTGATCACGACAAACTGAGCGCTGCGCTGGGCGTTGACCGGTGGCAGGTACTGCTTGATCGTGGCCTGTGGATACGCCTCTTTGACCCGCTTGAGCAGGTCGTCGGCCGGGACGCTGTGATGCCCGGCCGGGACGTTCATCAGGCTGCCGTACATCAACGGGTCGAGTTGCGGCTTGAACAGGTAAATGACGCCGGTCAAGGCCAGCATCACCATGAATGGCGCGACGAACAGACCGGCATAGAAATGCCAGCGCCAGGCCAGGTTGTAGAAATTCACTTTGGGCTGTTTCATCACGTGTGCTCCGCTTTGGCTTGGTTCTTTTGTTGTTGTCCGGTGACTGCTGCGCAGTCATTCGCGGGCAAGCCTCGCTCCTACAGGAGTTGTGTCGTTCGCATCGTTTGTGATCGACGCGAATAATGTAGGAGCGAGGCTTGCCCGCGAAGCTTTTAAAAGCTCATGTCCACCTTGGTCCAGAGCGTTCGCCCCGGTTCTTTAATGGCCTGCGGGTCATTGGCCGGGTAGCCAAAACCGGCGTTGCCGGCCAGGTTCAAATGCTCGGCGTAAGCCTTGCCGAACAGGTTGTCGACGCCACTGCTGACCTTCCAGTTTTTGTTGATGCGGTAGGCGCCATTGAGCGAGAACACGCCAAAACCGGAGGTCTTGTCGAAGTCCTTGCCGACCACGTTGCCCTTGTTCCGGTCGATGCGGTCTTGCGCCGCGACCACGCGCCACAAGGCCCCGGCGCTCCAGTTGTCTTCGCTGTAGGTCAGGCCGAAACGCGCATCCAGCGGCGGCATTTGCGGCAACGCCTTGCCGTCGCTGCTGTTCTTGCCCCAGGCGTAGGCCAGGGTCGCGTCGGCTTTCCAGTGGCTGGTCAGTTGGTAGGCCGCACCCAATTCGCCGCCCATGACTCGCGCGTCGATGTTCTGAGCCTGAGAGGTGGTGCCCATCAGGGTCGGGGTGTAGTTGAAAAGGATGTAATCGCGTACTTGCCCGACGTAGCCCGAGGCCCAGGCTTCAAGGTCTTCGGTCTTGTATTGCAGGCCGAAATCGAGCTGGGTGGTTTTCTCAGGCTTGATCGAATCGAAAGCGTTCACCGATCCGGCGGGGCCGGACTTGGGAGAAAACAGTTCCCAGTAATCCGGGAAACGCTGGGTGTGACCGAGGCCGGCGTAGAGCGTGGTCGGGCTGTCGGCGAGGTCATGCTCGTAGCGCACGAAACCGCTTGGCAACGTGTCGGCGCGGGTGTCGTCGGCGGTCGGGTTGGGGCGAGTCATCATCCCGGAACCGATGGTCTGCCGATAATCCTTGGCCGAGGCACGGTCCAGACGTGCGCCGGTAATCAGCCGGTCACGGTCGGCGGCGTACCAGGTCAGTTCGCTGAACACACCGTAGTTATGGAAATCGGCATCCTTGGTATAAGGCAGGTCCTTATAGGTATCGACGCCCTTGCTGCCGCGTTGGCGATGCTCGTTGGTCTGCGCGTCGATGCCGCTGATCAATTGCACATCGGCCCAGCGCCAGGTGGCTTTGATCCTCGCGCCGAGGGTCCGGCGGTCGACGTTGGAGGCCATTGGACCGGCCATCATCCCGGTTCCCGATGGCGTGCGCAGGGTGTAGTTGTCCATCACGTGGTCGGCGTAGTTGTAGTAGATCTGCGCTTCGACCTTGTCCAGCACCTCGCCGATGTTGGACTTTTCGAACCGCAGGCCCAGGCTTTCACGCTTGAACTGCGAGCCGTCCATGCCGCGCCCGGCATAACGCGCCTCACCATCGCCCTTGCCGGCGGTCAGCTCCAGCAGGGTGTCGGCGTCCGGCGTCCAGCCGAGCGCCACGTCACCGTTCCATTTGTCGTAGCGCGACGGCACGGTGTCGTTGTTGCCGTCCTTGTAGTCGTCGGCGTGCGCGGTGTTGCCGATCACGCGCACGTAGCCCAGCGGCCCGCCGGCAGCGGCGTCCACCACTTTGTCAAAGCGGCCGTTGGAACCGGCCAATACGCTGGCGTTCATGCGCGTACCGAGTTCGCCGAAGCTTTCCGGCTCACGCTCGAACAGGATCGTACCGGCCGATGCACCCGGTCCCCACAGTACGGTTTGCGGGCCTTTGATGACGGTGAGTTTGTCGTAGGTTTCCGGCGAGATGTAGGAGGTGGGCGCGTCCATCCGGCCGGGGCAGGCGCCGAGCAATTGGCCGCCGTTGGTGAGGATGTTCAGCCTCGAACCGAACATGCCGCGCAGCACCGGATCTCCGTTGGTGCCACCGTTGCGTACCAGGGCGAAGCCGGGGATGGTTTTCAGGTAGTCGCCACCGTCGCTGGCCGGCACCGGTTGGCGCGGGTCCTTGGGGTTGGTGACGATGGTCAGTGGCGAACTCGGCGCGATGGCGGTGATTACCGTCGGGCTCAGTTCTTCACTGTGGCCCGCGTGTTCGTTGGCCAGCACCGTGGGTGTCAGCAATGCGCCGCAAAGGACGGCGGTGGCGTGCCTGAAACGAATACTCGATTCGTTTGGGGCAAAAGAAGCTTGGGCAGGGCTCAAGCGTGTGTCAGCAGCAAACCTGGACATGACAATTTCCATCGAACAGTCGTAAACGACACGGCCGACAGCCAACGCAATCCCTTGTGGGAGCGAGCCTTGGCAGTCTTACGGACCGTGTGAGATCGGGTGGGTGTTTACGCGACGATGGGTGGGGCGCGGGTGCGGGCGCCGGGGAAGACGGTGTGCCGGGCATGGCCCAGACGAGGGGCGGGAGTGGTGAAGGTGGTGGCTGTGGGTGTATCGAACGCGGCGAAGGACTGGCCGCCGGTCAGCGCCGGGCAATTGAACAGCAGGCTGCAATAGCCGCATTTTTCCCAGAGCGCATGATGCGAGGCTTTGGGCGGGCAGTGCTCGGCGGCGGGTTGCGCGCCGTGGTCGGCATGCTCCATTGCCGACATGTCCATGCTCATGTCCATCGACATGCTCATCGACATCGACGAGGCGCGTTGATCCATCGGCATCGACTGGGAAATCAGCGGGCCGATAAAGATCATCAGCATGGCGAACAGGCTGATCCAGCTACCGCGCGTCAGGCTTAACGGCTGACGACAGTGTGCGGATGACCTGGCGCTAAGCGGGCGCATGGGCGTGTTCAGCTCAGTCGATTACTGGGCGTGGGCGTGCATCTGCATGTCTTCCGGCGGCTTCTTCTGCACTGCGACTTCGACGGTCACATCACCGGACTTTTCGAAGTGCATCGTCAGCGGGAAGCGTTTGCCGTCGCTCAGCAGGCTACGGTCTTTCAGGTTTACCAGCATCACGTGATAGGCCATCGGCGCAAAGGTGACGTTGCCACTGGCAGGAATCTCGACACTCGGCACTTGCTGCATTTTCATCAGATCGGCTTGCATGACGTGCTCATGCAATTGCGCTTCACCGGCAATCGGCGAGTCGACGCTGAGCAGGCGGTCGGCGGTTTTGCCTGGGTTCTGAATGACAAAATAGGCCGCTACGGTTGGCGCGTTGGACGGCAACTCCTGCGACCACGGGTGAGCAATCTCCAACTCCCCGGCCTTGTATTCGTGGGCATTGGCAAAGCAGGCAGGCAGCAGCAACGCAGCCAGAACGATGAGTTTGTTCAACATGGCAGTTCTCCAGAGCGATTCAAGACGCAGTTCAATTGCGAGAAGGAATCACACCAGAGGGGACGCGCGGGGGTTGAGGCTCGGCCATTGCTGGCGCGGAGTGGGTGTATCGAGAGAGGCGGCTGGCACGCTTCGATTGGCCTCGAAACGGGCGAAATACAGTTGCGGCACATGCCCGGGCAACGCCACCAGCGGGGCGGACCCTGAACAGCACCAGCAATGCTGCATGTTGGAATGGTCGTCGTTTTGCGGGGCCTTCTGCTCGAGGTCGCTCAGGGCAATCGCCACCATCTTCGTGCCGCTGGACGTACAGAAACTGCCCCACAACAATTGCTCGGCGGGTGATTTCGCCGACTGCGCCATGGCTCCGGTCATCGGCATGGCGAGCATGTTGAACAGCACTGCGAAGCAGGCGATCCAGGCAATTGCGAGCCGTTGTCGGGACATGGGACAAAATCCGTTGGGTGGGCGATCAGGCGCGGCTATTTAGCCTGATCAGGGCCGATAAGTAAAAAAGCGGCGTGCGGTGTGGTGTCGCAGGAAAAACAGATTGTTTTTCGATTCATCAGTGCGCACGTACCGCGTGCACTTGCATATCTACCCCAAGCGTAGCGCGAATTACGGCAAATATCGCAGCCAGATTATCCATGCTCGGGTTGCCCTTGGCAGACAACATTCGATGGAGGCTTTTGCTTGGTTTTGCTGTTTCCTTCGCCAGCTCTTCAAAACCAACGGTGGCGTTGACGAGATCACGCAAAATGATCCTGGCCATTTCAGGTTCACCATTAAGAAACAGAGTAGCAGCCTCATCCAGCAATGCCTGAGCGAACTCGGGGTCACGCTGGGCACGCTCGGCGATGGTGTGTTTGTAGCTTCGGGTGAGCGCCATGACTTTATCTCCGGGTTCGTTCCGCTTTCTTACGGGTCCTAAATTCAGCTATCAGTGTTTTTGCCTGTTTGATGTCGGCCTTTTGGGTGGACTTATCGCCTCCACCAAAAAGGATGATCAAGCGTTTTCCCTCTTGAACAAGATAGATTCTGTAGCCGGGCCCCCAATTTATTCGGTATTCGCCGAGACCTTCAAACCACTTGATATTGGAGGTATTGCCCCGCTCCAGTCGGACCAAGGCAGTAGATACCTTAAACGCTGCCTGTACATTTAAGGTGGAAAACCAGCGTCCAAACGGGCTTGTTTCGTTTTCCTGCAAGTATTCTTCGAGTGTGATCACAGACGGCTCTGAAGGTAACAAATAGGTTACTGTTCATGCAAGTCGATGATCCTGCCCTACTGATCCAAGGTCGCCAATTCAACAAGTGTTTCTTCAAGCGTCTGGAACTCCCGATCCACCCCCGGCAACACCGGCCGCCGCAAAACAATCACCGGCACCCCACGCTCCCGCGCCACTTCCAGTTTCGGCTCGGTCGCGGTGCTGCCGCTGTTCTTGCTGATCAGCACATCAATGTGCCGACGTTCAAACAGCTCCCGTTCATCCTCGATCAGAAACGGCCCGCGTGCGCCGATGACTTCGCAGCGTTCGTTGCCGGGGTAAACGTCCAGGGCGCGCAAGGTCCAGAATTGCTCCGGCGGGATTTCGTGCAGGTGCTGCAACGGTTCGCGGCCGAGGGTGAACAGCGGTCGGCGGAAGGGTTTCAGGGCTTCGATCAGTTCGGCCCAATCGCTGACGTCCCGCCAGTCATCCCCAGCCTGTGGCTGCCAGGCAGGACGGCGTAACGCCCAGCATGCAATGCCGCTCAGATGCGCGGCGGTCGTGGCGTTGTGGCTGATTTGTGCGGCGTAGGGGTGGGTCGCGTCCAGCAGCAAATCGATCCCTTCATCGCGAATGAATTGCGCCAGGCCTTCGGCACCGCCGTAGCCGCCGACGCGCACCTGGCAGGTCAGGTCCGTCGGCACGCGCCCGACACCGGCGAGGCTGTAGATGTGTTCTGGCCCGAGGGTGCGGGCGATGGCCAAGGCTTCGGTCACGCCGCCCAGCAGTAAAATGCGCTTCATCGAAAAGCCCCTGCATGGCCGACAATCCCGCCCTGGCGATCGATGGCAAAGACTTCAACCTGAACCTGCGCTGGCACCACGCTGCGGGCGAAGTCCAGTGCGTGCTGACACACCGCATCACCGAGGGCGATGCCCGCCGCGCTGGCCATCGCCAAAGCTTGCTGGCTGGTATTGGCGTCGCGAATGCCTTGTTGCAACGCCTCGTCGGCGCCGATCGCGGCGGCCCATTCGGCCAGTTGCGGCAGGTCGATGCTTGAGTGCCGGCTGTGCAAATCCATGTGCCCGGCCGCCAGTTTGCTGATCTTGCCGAACCCGCCGCACAGGCTGAGTTTATCCACCGGCACTTTGCGCACGTGTTTGAGGACGGCGCCGACGAAGTCGCCCATTTCGATCAGGGCGATTTCCGGCAGGTCGTAGACGCGGCGCATGGTGTCTTCGCTGGCGTTGCCGGTACAGGCGGCGATGTGCAGGTAACCGTTGGTTTTGGCGACGTCGATGCCTTGGTGGATCGAGGCGATGTAGGCCGCGCAGGAAAACGGCCGGACGATACCGCTGGTGCCGAGGATCGACAGCCCACCCAGAATGCCCAGGCGCGGATTCATGGTTTTCAAGGCCAGCGCCTCGCCGTTCTCGACGTTGACCGTGACCTCGAAGCCGCCGCCGTAGCTGAGTTCTTCGGCCAACAGGGTCAGGTGCTCGGTGATCATTTTGCGCGGCACCGGGTTGATCGCCGGTTCGCCGACACCCAGCACCAGCCCCGGGCGGGTGACCGTGCCAACGCCGTGACCGGCGTTGAAGCGGATGCCCGGCGCGTCACTCAATCGCACTTGGGAATACAACAGAGCGCCATGGGTCACGTCCGGGTCATCCCCGGCATCCTTGATCGTCCCGGCTTCGGCGCCATCGTCGATCAGTCGGCAGAATTCCAGGCGCATCTGCACCTGCTTGCCCTTGGGCAGCACGATCTCCACGGCGTCAGCGCTCATCCCGTCCAATAACAAGCGGGCCGCCGCCAGACTGGTCGCGGTAGCGCAACTGCCCGTGGTCAGGCCGCTGCGCAGCGGGGCGGGTTGTTCAGCGGTTTCGTCACGCATCGAAGGGCTTCGTCACGTCCAGCAAGGTAATGGGCAGCGCCTGGCGCCAGGTGTCGAACTCACCCAGCGGCTGGGCCTGAGCGACGTGAATGCGGGTCAGCTCACCGCCGTGGCGTTCGCGCCAGGCCATCAGGGTCACTTCGCTTTGCAACGTGACGGCGTTGGCGATCAATCGGCCACCGGGTTTGAGTTGCGCCCAACAGGTGTCGAGTACACCTTCACGAGTGACCCCGCCTCCGATAAAGATCGCATCCGGGCGTTCGAGCCCGGCCAGAGCCTGCGGTGCACTGCCGCGAATCAGCTGCAAACCGGGTACGCCGAGGGCGTCGCGATTGTGTTCGATCAGCTGTTGCCGACCTTCATCGGCTTCGATCGCCAGTGCGCGGCAACTGGGGTGGGCGCGCATCCATTCGATGCCGATCGAGCCGCTGCCGGCGCCGACATCCCACAGCAGTTCGCCGGGGACCGGGGCGAGGCGCGCAAGGGTGATCGCGCGGACGTCGCGTTTGGTCAGTTGACCGTCGTGCTTGTAGGCCGAGTCTGGCAGGCCGGCCAGTCGCGAGAGACGCGGTGTGTCCGGCGCGGCGATGCACTCGATGGCGATCAGATTCAGATCGGCGACCACTGGAGCGTTCCAGTCATTGGCCACCCCATCGATGCGTCGCTCGGCGGCGCCGCCCAGATGTTCCAGCACACTGAGACGGCTCGGACCGAAACCGCGCTCACGCAGCAGTGCGGCAATGGCGGCCGGGCTTTGGCCATCGTTGCTCAACACCAGTAAACGCACGCCGCTGAACAACTGCGCGTTCAGTGCGGCAAGCGGCCGGGCAACCACCGAAAGCGTCACCACCTCCTGCAACGGCCAGCCCATTCGCGCCGCCGCGAGCGAGCAGGAGGAGGGCGCGGGCAGAATCAGCATTTCAGCGTTGGGCACTTGCCGGGCAAGGCTGGCGCCGACGCCGAAGAGCATCGGATCACCGCTGGCCAGCACGCAGACCGGTTCGCCACGCAGCGCCAGAACGGGGTCAAGGGAAAACGGACTGGGCCACAACTGCCGCTCGCCACGGATGCACGCCGGCAGCAAATCCAGTTGTCGCTGGCCGCCAATGATCCGCGAAGCGCGCAACAGGGCGTGCCGGGCATTTTTCCCCAGGCCCTTGAAGCCGTCTTCACCGATTCCTACTACTGTCAGCCAGGGTGACATCTGTAGCCCTCAAAAATAGTCTTCAAACGCGCTGTTCCGACGGGCAGGCTTTTCATGCCGCCTGACAAAGCAGGCATAATACCGCGCCTTCGCCCGTGAAGCGCCTTTCCCCATTGCCGGTCGCCCCCTTGAACGAACGCCCGATGTCCTCAGCCTTACGCCCCTCGGCCTGCCCGGGGTTGCTGCGTATTGTCCAGGCACTGGATGGCGGCATCTGCCGGATCAAATTGAATGGCGGTTCGATCAGCGCGGCTCAGGCCGAAGCGGTGGCGGATGCGGCCGAGCGTTTCGCCGGCGGGGTGATCGAGGCAACCAACCGCGCCAACCTGCAGATTCGCGGGATCGGCAGTGAGCACGGTGCCTTGATCGACAGCCTGATGGCGGCCGGTCTCGGCCCGACCAGCGCAGCAGGCGATGACGTGCGCAATCTGATGCTCAGCCCCGGTGCCGGCATTGATCAACAGATGCTGATCGATACGCGCCCACTGGCCGAACAGATCCTCGCCACCCTACAAAGCGATAAACGCTTCCACGACCTCAGCGCCAAGTTCGCCGTGCAACTCGATGGCGGCGAAGGGCTGGCAATGCTCGAACACCCTCATGATCTTTGGTTGTCCGCGGCTGAGCGAGACGGTGAGCGAGTGTTTGTATTCGGCCTGGCGGGTTGCCTTGTCGACCTGGCCGCAGGCGCGGTGTCGCTGGAGCAGGGTCATGGATTGGTGGTCGCGGTGCTGGAGTTGTTTCTGGAACAGGCGCGCCCCGAGCAGACCCGCATGCGACATTTGCTCGCCGAATGTTCGCTCGACGGGTTTCTCGCGCGTCTCGCCGAGCGTGTGCCGTTGATGGCCATAGAGGGGTGGCAACGCGAGGCAACTCCAAGTGCGCTGCACATCGGTGCCCATCCACAGCGTGACGCCGGCCGTGTCTACATCGGCGCAGTGCCGTCGCTGGGCCGCCTGGATCCGGCGAAGCTCCGAGGCGCCGCACAATTGGCCCGCGAACAGGGCGACGGCACGCTGCGTTTCACGCCTTGGCAAAGCCTCTTGGTGCCCGGCATTCATGACCACGAGGCGCCTCACGTTATCCACACACTTGAACACCTCGGCCTGCGCTGCTCGGCCGACGATGCCCTGGCGCATCTCATCGCCTGCACCGGCTCGACCGGCTGCGGCAAAGGCCTGGCCGACACCAAGGGCGATGCCCGACAACTGGCGGCGCTGTTGCAACGTCACGGCCAGACGCTGAACGTGCACCTGTCCGGCTGCCCGCGTTCCTGCGCGGCGGCGCACATCGCGCCGGTCACGTTGCTGGCGGTTTCTCCCGGTCATTACGACCTCTATTTTCGCGATGCAGCGCAGCCGGGTTTCGGCGCGCTGCACGCACGCAATCTTACTATTGAAGCGGTCGCGGCCTTGCTCGACGCCCGCTCACGGAGCCCTTTAGATGCTTGATTACATCCGCGACGGTCAGGAGATCTATCGCAACTCCTTCGCGATCATTCGTGCTGAGGCCAACCTCGAGCGAATCCCGGCCGATCTGGAAAAACTCGCGGTGCGGGTGATCCACGCCTGCGGCATGGTCGACGCCATCGACGGCCTGCAATTTTCCGAAGGCGCGGGCAAGGCCGGGCGTGAGGCGCTGGCCGCCGGTGCGCCGATCCTGTGCGACGCGCGGATGGTCAGCGAAGGCGTGACCCGCACGCGGTTACCGGCCAACAACCCAGTGATCTGCACCCTGCGCGATGAAAGCGTTCCGGAACTGGCTCGTGAGTTGGGCAACACCCGTTCCGCCGCCGCGCTGGAGTTGTGGCGCCCGCATCTGGAAGGCAGCGTGGTGGTGATCGGCAACGCACCGACCGCATTGTTCTATCTGTTGGAAATGCTCGATGCCGGCGCACCGAAACCGGCGCTGATCCTCGGCTTCCCGGTCGGCTTCGTCGGCGCCGCCGAGTCCAAGGCAGCGCTGGCGGCCGACAGTCGCGGCGTGCCGTTTGTCATCATGCAAGGCCGGCTGGGCGGTAGCGCCATGGCCGCCGCCGCCGTCAATGCCCTCGCCACGGAGATCGAATGATGCAGCAGCCTGGACGCTTGATCGGCCTGGGCGTCGGCCCCGGTGACCCGGAGCTGATTACCGTCAAAGCCCTGCGCCTGTTGCGCGAGTCGCCCGTGGTGGCGTACTTCGTGGCCAAGGGTAAGAAGGGCAACGCCTTCGGCATCATCGAAGCGCATTTGCAGGACGCACAAACGCTGTTGCCGCTGGTGTATCCGGTGACCACCGAAGCGCTGCCGGCGCCGCTGTCGTATGAGCAAGTGATCAGCGATTTCTACGATGCGGCGGGCGAAGAACTCGCCGCGCATCTGGATGCCGGTCGCGACGTGGCGGTGATCTGCGAGGGTGATCCGTTCTTCTACGGCTCCTACATGTACCTGCACGATCGCCTGGCTGAACGCTACGAAGCCGAAGTGGTGCCGGGCGTGTGTTCGATGCTCGGCGGTGCTTCGGTGCTGGGCGCGCCGTTGGTGTATCGCAATCAGAGCCTGTCGGTGCTCTCTGGCGTATTGCCGCACGAGGACCTTAAACGTCGTCTGGCCGATGCCGATGCGGCGGTGATCATGAAGCTGGGACGCAACTTTCCCAAGGTCCGTCAGGTGCTCGAAGAACTAGGCCTGGCAGAACGTGCGCTGTACGTCGAGCGCGCGACCATGGCCAATCAGAAGATCGTGCCGCTGGATCAGGTCGAGCCGATGTCGTCACCGTACTTCTCGCTGATCATTGTTCCGGGTGAAAGGTGGCAAGGCTGATGGCCCGTCCAGTTCCGGCGATTGTGATCCTTGGCAATGGCAGCCTCGCGACCGCGCGCAAGATCCAGCAGGTCTACCCTGGCGCCTTGATTCATGGTCTGGCCGGACGGGTTGAAGGTGCGGATCGTGCCTATCACGAGTTCGGCGCCACCGTGCGCGAGTTCTATCAGCAGGACACACCGATCATTGCCTTGTGCGCGGCCGGGATTGTGATCCGCACCCTGGCGCCGTTGCTGCTTGAGAAGGGCGCCGAGCCGCCAGTGCTGGCGGTGGCCGAAGACGGCAGCGCGGTGGTGCCGCTGCTGGGCGGCCTCGGTGGCGTGAACGTCATGGCGCGGGAGATTGCTGCCGGTCTCGAAGTGGCGGCGGCGATCACCACCAGCGGTGAATTGCGCTTCGGCACCTGCCTGCTCAATCCACCCAGCGGCTACGCCCTCGGCGATCTGGAACTGGGCAAACGTTTTGTCTCGGACTTGCTGTCCGGCCAAAGCGTGCGCATCGAAGGCACCGCGCCGTGGCTGGCGCAAGCGCAGTTGCCCGAAGATCCGCAGGCGCCGTTGTCGATTCATGTCGGCAGTGCCGAGCGCACGCCGGCGGCCAATGAATTGCTGATCTACCCGCGCAGCGTGCTGGTGGCGGTGAACGCCGAGGTGGCGGATCTGCCGAACGCGATTCGCGCGGCGCTGCATCAGGCAAACATCGCCGTGCAATCACTGGCGTGCCTGCTGGCCAGCGATCTGCACATGGCCAACCCTGCGTTGCGCGAAGCGGCGCTTGAGCTGGGCGTGCCGCTGCGGTTTGCCTCGGTCAGCGGCGGCGTCAGCGAGCTGGCCCGCCACACCGTGCCGAACGCTACCGTTGTGTCGGCGGATACCGGCATCGCCATCGCGGCGGCCAACGAGCCACTGGAGCTTGCGCAGATCGGGCGTGCGCGCGGCCGTCTGGCCGTGATCGGCCTGGGCCCTGGCGCCGCCGAACTGATGGTGCCGGCGGTCAAGGCCGAACTGGCGCGCGCCAATGACGTGCTGGGCTATGAAACCTACGTGCGCATGGCCGGGCCATTTCGCGAGGATCAAGTGCTGCATTGCACCGACAACCGCGAGGAAATGCAGCGCGCTCGCCACGCCTTTGAACTGGCGGCCCAAGGGCGGTCGGTGGTGGTGGTTTCGTCGGGGGATCCGGGCGTATTCGCCATGGCGGCCGCCGTGCTCGAAGCGCTGCACGAGTCGAGTGAGCCGGGCTGGCACAGCGTTGATCTGGAGATTCTTCCGGGCGTCTCCGCGTCCCTGGCAACGGCGGCTCAGGCCGGTGCGCCACTGGGTCACGACTTCTGCGTGATGTCCCTGTCGGACAATCTCAAGCCATGGTCGATCATCGAGAAGCGTCTGGACCTGGCGTCTCAGGCCGATCTGGCGCTGGCGTTCTATAACCCGATTTCGCGGTCGCGTCCTTGGCAACTGGGTCGGGCACTCGAGATTGTCGCGCAGCACCGCACCGCTGAAACGCCGGTGGTGTTGGGGCGGGACATCGGTCGTCCGGGCCAGACATTGCGTGTCACCACGCTGGGTGATCTGACCCCCGATCAGGTCGACATGCGCACCATGGTGCTGGTCGGCTCTTCCACCACCTGCGTGTTCCCGCGTGCCGAGGGTGGCCAGTGGGTGTATACGCCTCGTTGGTACGGTGACAAGCCAGCCGGGTAAGTCATTGCGGCCAGAGGTGCTGGCCGCAGTCCTCCCCTTCCAGTGCGTAAGATTTTTCACCGCGCATCGACCGAAAGACTCTCGGATGCCCGACGTACTTTAACTGGGCACATCCGGAAAGTGCGTTTGAGCGCATCAGACAATTCAAAATTCGGCGCTTCATGTTCTGAAACAACCGACGCAGGCCGTTTGGTTCGTGGCTGCGCGCAGTTTGTTAATAACCGTTTCGGTAAAAGATAAAAGTTACACTTGTTTGTCGAACTTAACTGTAATTAATTAATTGCACGGCCATTGGATTGAGGTTGTTATTTTTATCGCTTAGTATTTTTGGGTGTGGCAGCTTAAATATTTTTTACTTGTCTGCTGTTTCGATTTGAACGCCACTCGAACAGCGGTATCGGTTACTAGGCAATGCCAGAGCTTTCAGCGCTGGTTTTAAATGTCAGTTCAGGTTCGCAAACATCGACGGATGGATTGTGCGCGACGCTGCGGGCTGCGTGTTTTTAAAGTTTGTTATAAGGGCATGGATGTTATGAATCAATATCAAGTATCAAACACTGCGGGTAAGTCGTTTCTTCAGCATTTCAGACCCGATGATTTTCAAACACTCGCGAACGAGTTCCGCACCACGCCGGAATATGAAACCCTGGCTGGCTATTACTCCGCGTGCGCAAAGGATCAGCGCTGGGCAGAGCAGATGGCGCCATTGTTATTGCTAAAAGACACGCTGGACTCACTGATTCGCCAGCGCGCCGGGCCGATTTCGCCCGCGTTGGCCGACATCTCTGCGCGGCTTGAAAACTATACAAATCGACTGGTCCAGACCGTTCGAATGTTGAATCCCGTTGCACCCGAAGTGCCGAAAATAATGCACTTCGTGTGGGTGGGCGGGAGCGCAGTAGGCGCTATTCAACGAGACTACATCAATATATGGAAGGCGGTCTTGGCCAAGGAAGGCCATACGTTCAACCTGTGGTACGACAGTGATGCAGTACTGGCGTTCGAGATGAATCGAGTGATCCTGGAAAGTGCCAGGGCGCATGCCATGGAGTCAGGGGGAGCAACAATCGCCACGCCTGTGGAGCTGGCCCGGATGATCGAGCATCGGGCCCGGGTGCTGAAAATGCAGATGTCGGCTCATCTCAGCCAGGAACGCTGGGCTGGCAAGGCGGATGAAGCACGTATTGATCTGATGGTCCGTGCCTATGGCAAGGACGAAGCCACCCTCATTGCTTTCAGACAAAAATGCCTGGACAGTCACTTGGCCATGGTTGATGAGCATCTGCGGTTGCGCGACGTTCGTGAGGTCTTCAGAGAACACCTTTTATGGGACGTCTATGAACGCGAAGTGGCAGGGCGAGGGAACTTTGCTGCGGCCAGCGATGTGGTTCGTCTGCAGGTCGAAGCGCTGGAGGGTGGCCGCTACAGTGATGTGGATTACTTGCCGCAATTGAAAAACATACTGGGCGGAGTCGATATCACGGCGTTCGATGAAAGCGCGCGTATTGGCGTATTGCAACTCCTGCTCAATAACAATGAATCATTGATGCCAGGACGCGACCCCAGTCGATACCCTGACCGCACGATGAGTATTCCTGAACAACACAGGACAGCATTAAACGAATTTGCGTTGCAGCGTCCAGGTGCCAACGACATATTCTCTGCGCCGCAGAATAGTCAGACGCCCATGGACGGTATTCGCATGGCGATTCAGATCAACAGTGAAATGAACTCCCATATCGTGGCACATGCCGGCGCTGGCTCAACCCAGGCAATTATCGAGTTGATCAGGTTCAATTACGATTTCCTGTCAGCGTTTGAATCTCGATTGAACACGACGGGTGTGGACTGGAGCGACAGCGCTGCCGTTCAAGATATTCTCGTGACGATGGTGAATGAAAAAACTGCTGAGGTGCCTGGGCTGTCGAAAACGCGCCGAGGGTATTTAGGCAAACTGGTTAGCGCCATTGGCGCTTACTACAGTGACGGTATTCGCTATGAATCCCGAGGAACCATTGATTTGACCGGACCTGGGGCCGCTATTACAGGCCTTGAGGAGTACGTGGAGAAGCATCTCCTGTTTGATGGAAAAAACGAAATACGGGATCGGTTGAAGTTGTCGGATGGCTACAACGTGGCCACCGAAGAAGAGAAGGTTTCTGGCTGGACGATCAACGCAACACCGCAAGAATGGCTGCAAAAAGAGCAAGCAAACTGGGTCGACGGTAAATTAAAAACACGCTATCAGGGGAATTTTTCCGAGCTGTTGAAAGGGCAAACCATTAGCTTCGAAAAAGGCTGGCCGATCATTGAGGGGCGACCGGTTTTGCTGACCGCAATCCTGCAGCGTTGGATGGATGAGTTGGGGGCGCCCTTCATCCGTGCGATGAACGAAAAGCTCAGCGGTGAGTTGAACTTCGATAAACCTTTTTCCCTGGACTTTGATGAGCGTCAAAGGATTCTGACCCAGCCCCTTGCCGAGCTTCCGGTTTCCCTTGGTTTCTATCCGATTGGCAATCTGAATGAAATGATCGTTCGCATCGGTCATGGGGCTCTGCCGCTCGATCAGTTGAGCCCGGTCCATCGGGTGGTACTCGGTGGCCTGTTCGGCGCACCGACGCTGGACGAAACCGGTTTCGCCACCGCCTGGCAGCAGCTCGGCACGCTCGCGAAAAATACGGCCGACCGGGGTATATCCGAGCGTTACATGGCTATCGAGCAGGTGTTGCTCACGCACAAAAGCCCCGAGTTCGAAACGGCATTTGCCGCTGTAAAAGTGCCGTTTGAACCTTCCATGGAGAGCGCCCAGGTACTCAAGATTCTCTCATTCGAGAAACCGTTGACGCTTCGTCAATGGGGCGAGAGCGTGGCTCGCATCAGGCACCAGACGGAGTACGAGCTACGTAAATACATTCTCCAGCGCAGTGCTTCGGTGCGTAAAACGCTCCTGGAGGCGGGCGCGTCAATGACCAGGTTAATGCCTCAGGGGTTGCTGGTCAGGGGCGATGGCGACCCCGGCAGACGCTGTTATCCATTGGCGCTGCTGATGGCGGCGGCGACTCATCAAGGCCGCGATGCGGTACAGGCACTGAGCGGCAGATTGGCCAATGCGCATTTCTCGCCCAGTGAAAGTGATACTCATGCATTTCTTCAGGCGCTCGACGAATTGCGCGCCATACCCCAGGCCGATTTCGGCGACAAGCTCGGCGCGTTGAATTTCGACGGCGTCTTTGAGGTGTTGGCAGCTAAAACTGCACCTTGCACGTTGATGCTCAATACCGAAAACCATTCAATGATGGTGGCCAGGACCGGGACGGCCGAACACAGTAGCTGGTCGTTCTACGATCCCAATTTCGGTGTCTTTGGTTTTGACCGGATAGACAACCTCAAGCTTGGGATGAAGACGCTGTTCAGCATGGCCGACCTGGCCAGGCAGTATGCAATCGAGTCGACGGATCACTCACCCTTCAATGTGATCGAGCTTGATGGCAATCGCCTCGCCAGCAAGCACCTGGCTTCGGAACTGCCAGTGGCGAAGCTGTTGGGCAATGAATCCCTGAGCTCAGGAAAAAATATCGCGCCATGGACCCATCACGCCCGGTTGCGCTCACGCGCGCTGTCTGAAAATGCCCGATTGGGACGTGGCCTTTCCGAGCGGGATGCCAGCGTCTGGGCGACCAAAATGGATCAGGTCACAAACCGCGTGAGATCGGCCAATGGGCTCGGGAGCGAATACGTTCCTGTATTCGCAACCCTGCAGGCTCAACCGGATGACGGTTACGCACTGTCGTTCGTGGACGTCAAAACACAACAGATCCGCGAGGTGACAACCAAGGAACCGTTTCTCAGGCAAATCAAGTCGTTCCTGGACAAGAGTATCGAGTACCTGGCAGGCAGCAACGATGGACATAAAGCTGTTGATCCAACGGATGTTTCCGAGGGAAGCAGGCTGAGTTTTGCGTTTGGTTTCCAGGCGTTGATCACCGAACTTCGCAACCGCGATCAAATGGCGCAGCCTGGAACAGAATCGAACCTGGCCGTCGCCGTTCGTCTTCATGGCTACCTGGGCCACGCACAATTGGTCCACGGTATCGGCCTCGACACGCTGCAAATGGCGAACCTGGTTCGACAACTGGTGAACGCAGAGCGAGCGATAGCGGTCAAGACCGCTTCGGCGGGCGGGCGACTCCTGGCGCGTATCGCTGGCCCGGGGCTGGGACAGGTATTGGGCGTGGTCAATATCGGTTTTGACCTCTACGAGTTCTACAACGCAGAAGACCACGAGCAACAAGCGCGTTTCGGCACTCAGCTGCTGTTCGATGTCAGTGCGCTTGTGCTCGACGGCGTTGCGCTGGTGGTCGGCGGAACGGCGGGTGCGGTTGCAGGTTTTTTGTCGGTGCCACTGCTTGGCATCGGAATCGGCGTCACGGCGATTGCCGGCAATCTCGGGCAAATCATGGACAAGGCAGAGAAAGTTGCCGAATTGTTTACCCGGTTCAAAACGGCGTACAGCCCGCAGGCTTTCTCGGTCAAAGAAGGGGTCGTATCGATCATGCCCGAGTCGGTGGTGGACACGCTTGATCTTCGCGAAGGAGTCATGGTGTTCGGCAGCCAGGGGCTCTTTCGCCCTTTGGGTGGCTCAGGGCTCCCGCGTCCCGATGGAAACAAACAGAACGCCATTGTTGTTCGCGAAAGCTTGGGGCTGCCAAAACAGGTCGCGATTCCCGGCCCGCGTGTTCATGGTCGATTTAACGCTGTTCCGGCAGATTCGGCCTTGCTGCTTCCGGGTACTCCAAAGTGTTATTACGGTTATGAGTATCAACTGGGTTCCGATCCGGAAGTCTTTGAGTGGAGTGATCTGCTGTTGAACGTGGTCGGTGGCTCGAGCTTCCTGCCTCGCAAGGTGTATCCGCAATATGACGTTTTGCGTGATCTTGAAGCCAGGGAGGAAGGTTTTTTCTTCACCCACGCCAGACCTTTCCCGCACATCCTCTACAAACTCAATCCTGTCTATGAGTCCACGACCATTAACGTGCGCGTAGGAAATGAAACGCGGGCGCTGTACGTTCCTGAATTACCGCGAGAGATGCGGGGCAGGGTTTCTTACCGCATCGACACGATGAGGGGGGCTTACTCTCTCGCACTTAGACCAGGACTCGTGGCGGTCCACCTCAGTGCGCTTCCCGGTGACGAACGCGTGAGCTGGGTGTTGATCGCCGACTGGATCACGCCACAACACATCAGTGTCGGCGACGCGGGGTTGAACATTGACGGTATCGAGCTGAGCATCGATCCCGACATCGACGTGTATGTTCGAACAAAAAACCTCGAAACCTACCGCGTTGATCGCGAACGCCGGCAACTGAGCCTGGCTTCACTTCAAGCGGCCGACGGACATTACTCGCAGGCGGAGCTTGACCGTTTGAAAGTGCTTCACCAACAGCAACGCGTGGACAGTGCTTTAATTTCTGCGGGCAAGTTTGTGCTGCCTTTTGGCAATCCGGAAAAGCCGCAATACACCGTGGGTTGGTACGAAGTGGCAAAGGAACGGTTCGTTTATGGCCGTCAATTCCTGGGCGCGGTCAGCGAGAAACTTCAACTGGCTGCGGTGCAAGAAGATCACGCTTACTTCTATCACCCGGATCAATCCACGATATGGCGCGTCAATGCCATCACGGGTTTGACCACCTGGCGCTACAACGTTTTCAACCGGGGAAGTGAAGAGGCGCAGATCATCGGTTGCCTTGATCGGGGAGCGGGCGTCGTTCAAGTCACCCAGCGGGTGCGCCTGAACAAGACTCAGCGGTACCTGGTGATTTATCTGATTCACGGCGAGGAAATCTCGTTGGTATCGGTGTCGAGCGAACCGCCTGACTATTTCGATACCTTGAAAGACGTCATTGCCCTGTTACAGCAGGTTGATATTGCGGTTGTTGCGCAAGGCGACGACGCCGAACGGCAAACGTCCTGGAAACCTGCATCCTTCGTTACGGTGACGTCCGGCGACCTCGACAAGCCGTCGCTGCCGAGGTGGATCAACGGGGAGAGCCACCAGCTGCTGACGCCGCACCTGCCTGTCAGCGAAACCGCTTCGGCGCTGCCTCAGTTAAGCCTGCTGCCACCGAATGATCCTGATGCCATAGCGTTCCTGTTTCACGATGCACACAGTCAAAACCTCTATCACCAACCCTTTACCGGCAATGAGGCACAACGGGTTCCATTGCCAGGCAACGTCAAGCTCAGGATCAGCGACGGGGGGTATCTGGTCGTCAATGAATCTGGATTGATGTTTGACGTTCGTCAGGACGCGAGCTTTTTCCTCAACGGCGTGACGGGGGAATGGCTGGATGCTCATCCGATGTGGATGAGCGATCTGGAAACCCTTGGCAAGGAGCATGCGGTTTCGCTGATTTCCCTCTCCGGACTGTCGGACGTCACCGGCCAGGAGCCTGTCTACGCGCGTTACCTGAGCAATAAGCTGTTGGTAACCGACCTGATCTCTGAAAAGGGTTGCCGTCTGCTGTCCGTCACTCGTGATGGCAAGCACGCCTGGTTACTTGGCCTGAGCAGCGGCCACCTCTATCGTCAGGCGTTTATCGAGCCTGAGCAGCTGAGCCGCGCGTTCGGCAGTGGCAGGCGGCTGATCAATGCCGACGCGCTGCCACAACCAGAAAAGGTCTGGGGACCCTGGACATTTTCTGAAGTGCTGCCTTACGGCACCGGTCTGCGTGGCCGTACCCGTGACGGGGTCAATCTCGAACTGATTGAAGGTGAACCGGCCCGAATCATCAGTGTCGAGAACGCCTGGTCCTATCGTTACATGGAGTCGCCTGAAGCGCTGACAAAACGCCTGAACGATTTAGTGTCCGGTCAGGCTCATGCGCCTTATCTGCCCATCGGCCAGTCGACCAACCGTTACGCTTATTACGTACCCGAGCTCAACCGTGTATTTGATGTTGCCGGTAGAGCGGATGGGCAGTGGGCAAACTTCCTCGGCACGAAACAGGGGAGTGTTCCGCTGTTGTTTGATCCGGTGGACGGCTTGATCTTCAACCGCAATACCAAAGAGGTGTTGTGGGTTGCGGCGAACAAGGCCAGTCGAGAGGGGGATGTCATGACGCTGGAGGTCGCGGGAGAGGTAAAAGACCTTCTGGCTCTGGTGCCCGACGGTGTCAGTTCACTGATTCTGGGAGGCGCTGAAACGGGATCGACTTATCACGTGTCGGAAACCGCCTGGCAACACCTCGATTGCCTAGTGGTCGACTGCACTGACTGGCCGGACATTGCCGCAATGCCCTCGCGGCTGATTCTGGCAACCGGAGCGCAGGATGACTGGCGTGTCGATCGGGTGGACACCCATCTGTTGCTCACCGACCCCGACAACGGCAGCAGCCTTGTTTTTCGTTCGGCGCAATCTGAGGATTGGGCATTGACCCAGTCGCTGAACCTGAGTGTGCAAGTCCTTGGCGATACGCTTGAGGTCAGCATCCATGAACTGTGGAAGACCCTGTTCGATCAGGGGCAAGACAGCCTTGAATTAAAAGTACTCGTCGAGAAGTTGAACTCGGTCTAAGAAAACCGAGGGCGGCAAGTGGATGTATACACGTCATTGGTACGGCGACAATTCATCTTCGTGAGAGTCGGCGGCCTCGTTCTGTGGCCGCTTTTATAACCGGATGTTGTTTTTTATTTATACAGGGAAGTGTCTTTATGAGTGAACAAGCAGCTCGTCATGTAAACGGCTACGTCAATTTTATTGATCTATTCAAACTGTCTGATCTTGAGCAGGCGTTACAGGAATATAAAGGTACAGACGAATACGACGCGGTATTTCGATATTACTTTGCTTGTATCGCAGTGCTCGATTTTCCGAGAATGCTTGCACCGCTGGGTTTGCTCCGCGAGGCCCTTGGGTCTTTTGTTGAACCCAAGCGCCGGCGTCGACGCGCAGCAGGTGTGGAACAGCCCACTGCACAGCAGGGCGACGCCGCGCCGGGGCTGACCGAGATCCGCGACAGGGTCGAAGGCTTTCACTCGCGCTTGTCCAACAGCATTGAACAGCTGAATGCCGCGGCCACCGAAGTCCCGAAAAATCTGCACTTCGTCTGGCTTGGCGGTGGCTTGGGAACCCTTCAGCGCGACTATATTAATGTCTGGCTAAAGGTATTGGCCGGGCAGGGCTATACCGTGAAGCTCTGGTACGACAGCGATGCATTACTGGCCTATGAAACCAACCGGATCATTGTCGAGGCCGCGAAGGCCGATGCGATGGTCAATGGCGGTCAAGGCAGCGAATCGTATCTTGATCTTGTTGATAAGTATGAGGAACGGGCCATTGTTCTCAAACAACAAATGTTCGCCCACATCAACAAAGCGGTAGCGCGCGGTATTAATGCGGATGATGCGCGAATTGATCTTCTGGTTCGTGGATATGGCCAGAATGAAGCGAACTTGAAAGCCTTGCGGGACAAGAATAACCAGAGTGTCTCGGCAATGGGCGAGGGCGGTGTGGAGCTTCGCAATATTGCAGCGAATGAAACACCGATGCACTTGCAGGCCATTTACCAACGGGAAATCAGTCTGCGAGGCAACTTTGCCGCGGCTTCCGATGTGGTGCGCATTGAAGCCTTGATGGCTGAAGGCGGTAGTTATGCGGATGTCGATAACCTGCCACCTCTCCAGGAGACGCTCGGCGATGTGGACACTCGTCAATTCAAAGAGGATGCGCGCCTGGGCGTCTTGCAGTTGTTGCTGGATCAGAACCCGGAGTGGATGCCCGGTCGTGAGGCATCAAGAAGCAAGTACACAAGCTACTTTGAGCGCATCCCTGAAGAACATCGCCCGGCGCTGGAGCGGTTCGCCAACAGTCGTCCGCCGTTGAATAGCGTTTTTCGCGCGCCCGCAGAACGTCTCGTTCGGCCGGACGGACTGCGAGCGGTTGCCGAACGGGGCAGCCTGAGTAATGCGTTTCTGATGGCGCATTCCGGATCGGCGATGGTCAGTGCCGTGATCGATCGCTTCAAACTCAACTATGAAATGGTTGATGCCACGGCCCGCCTGGCCATGGAAAGGCAAGTGGCTTCTATCGACGCCGAGTCCATGAGTGGTCTTGCGCTGGAGGTTATTGAGAAAAAATTGGGTCCCTTACGCGCACTTCCACCGGAAGCGGAGCTCTCGCTCAGCTTTCTGGTTCAAGCGGCAGCGACGTATTACAGCGACGGTATCCGTCCTCAGAGCGAAGTGACCATCTATCTGACCGGCCCCGCTGCGATGCGCGATGCGCTCGCGGATTACGCAAACGTGCATTTCACCCCTCGCGCAGCCGGCGCCTGGCGAATGGATGTGGCGATTGACCCCACGGCAACGGTGAACCGGGCCACCGAGGAGGAGCTGGACCACTCCTGGAAAGAAAATGAAAGTGACACCGAGGAGTGGCTCAAGAACGAAAAACAACGCTGGGAAGCCGGACAATTCAAGACGCGTTACGCGGGCAAAGTGGATCAGTTGCTAAAGGGGCAGACGATCCTTTTCGATCATGGCTGGCCAGTCATTGAAGGTCGACATGTGTTGTCGACTGAACTGCTGCAATCCCTGGCGCAACAGCTTGGCGAACCCTTTTTGCGCACGATGAGCCAGCGGACCACCGGTGAGGTGACTTTCGACAAGCCATTGCTGCTGGGTTTTGACGAGCGTCAATCCATCCTCGCGCAGGAGATCGCGCCACCGCCGTCGCTGGTCGGTGAACCGGCCACCGCAGATTTGGCTCTGGATGAATTGCTTCACCGAATTGGCCGAGGGACCTTGCAGGTTGAGCAGCTTGACCCCCGGCAGCGGTTGCTGATCGGATCGTTGCTCGGCGCGCGGGCCATGGATCAACACCACTTTGATCAAGTCCGCGCGCGCCTGGAAAACCTCGCCAATAACGTGTCTGAATTGGGCGTGTCACACCGTTACGGGGCCATTGAACGGGAGCTGTTCAAAGAAAATCACCCGGCGTTCGTTGACGGTCTGGCCAGTGCCTCGACGCCGTCCGTGGCGTTGTCCGAGACCAGCATTGAACTGAAGAAGCAGGCGTTGGAGCAGTCGCTGACCTTGCTGCAATGGGGACGCCAGGTCGCCCGGATTCAGCAGGTCGCCAAACTCGAATTCCGTGACCGCATCAGCGAGCGCATGACCGATGTGCTGGAAAGCTTCGACCAAGGCACCTTCAAACTGGTGCCGCAGGACTTGTTGCTGCAGGGCTCCGGTGACCGGATCGCCGGGCGTTGCTATCCGTTGGCCTTGGCCATGGCGGCAGCGATCAGCAAGGGCAGTGAAGCGAGCAACCTCCTTCGTGAGCGGTTTTACCTGGCGGTCATTGAACCCGGTACCCGCGATTCGAATGCATTCGTGAGCGTTATCGAAGAGCTTCGTGACGTCGACGTCCATGACCTCGGCGGGCCGGTGGTGCGCTCCGATCTGGCAGCGGTGATCACGACGCTTGAAGCGAAAACCGGCAGCAGCACGCTGATGCTCAACTCGGATAACCACTCGATGCTGCTGGCCAAAAGTGTTGTGGGCGAGCGCAGTACCTATCATTTCTACGATCCGAACTTTGGTGTTTTCGAGTTCGATACCGCGCAAGCGCTCAGCGCAGCGTTGACCCATTTTTTCGTTAACCAAGAGATGGCCAGGCCTTACGCTGCTTATGGGGAGCCCGATCGTCCGGCCTTTGATTTGATTGAACTCGACGCTGGCCGACTCAATGCAAAGGTGTTGTCGTCGGGTGTCCGGGTGTCGAGTCTTTCCGATTCGGGCAGCCTGCCGGAACAGGCGCCCCGGATCAGGCAGCGGCTGGCCAGCGCGCGAGGGCAGTCGCTGGTCAACAATGGGGTGCTGGGCAGTTCGTTGCTGGAGCTGGACGCCCACTGGTGGGGCGGTCAGATCGCGCAGGCGACCCGGCAGTTGCAGGCGCAGCACGGGCTGTCGTCGGGCGCTGTTGCGTTGTTCGAGACGCTGGAGATCACCCCCGCAGGCGAATACAAAATCAGTCTGGTCGATACCGATCCAGCGCAGACCATTGTGCGCGTCACCACCGATGATCCGCGATTCCTGAGGATCAAGAACTACCTCTCGCAAACCTTCCATACGCTGGCAGCGCAACCGCATGAATCGGCCAGCTTGTCTGACCCCACGGAGGCCGGCAGCGTCCATACGCTCAATGCCGGTTTCACCGTGCAAGCCTTGATGAATGCGCTGCGTCATCACGAAGGCGCGACCAGCGGGGGTGACAAGGCACTGACCACGGCCATTCGCTTGCATGCCTATGTCAATTACGCCCAATTGGTCCACGGCAACGTGGTGGATGTGGTTGGCGTTGTGACACTGGTACGTCAGGCACTGGACGATGAAAAACTGATCGCCCGCACCAGCGCGCCGTTGGTGCAAAAGGCGTTGGGGCATGTCGCCAATGAAGGCGTCGGTACTGTGCTGGGGATGGTGAATGTCGGGTTTGATATTTACCAGTTGAGCCGTGCAACCAATGACATTGAGAAGGCGCAGTTCGGCACGCAGCTGGCGTTCGACTCCGCGAGCGCCGTGTTGGGCGCTGCCGGACTGGGTGCGGCATTGGCCGGGGCGGGTACCGTGGCGGCGGTGCTGGGCGGTGCCGGGGTGATTCTGGGCGGGTTGGCGGTGGGCGTCGCTGCGCTGGCCGAAGGGTTTGCCACCATTGCCGAGGAAGCCAAAGAGGTCGCTCTGTTTTTTGAGGGGCTGGAAAAGGCTTATCGACAGGGCGGCTATCATCTGGACAAGGCCTCGAATGCCTGGATTGCGCATCCCTTGCCGGTATTCGCCGAGCTTGATTTGCGCGCATCGACGGTCCGTTTTGACAGCCCGAAACTGTTCCCGCTTCGAGACCATTTCGGGGTACCTGATTTCGATGTCGATTACGTCCGCGCCATCGATATCCGTCGGGGCCTTGGGTTACCCGATTCGGCGCCTTTCTCGCCGCAGCCCGGGCAGGCGATTGTTTTGCCCGGCACTCCCAAAACCTGGTACGGCTATGAGTACACGGTGCTGCCATTTGTCACGTTTCGTCATGCGGGCGGCTTCGATACGGCCCGTCGGCTGGAGAAAAAGAATGAACAGGGGCAATGGCAGTTTCTGTTTTCGTTCTACTCGTTTCCCGGCGAGTACGTGGTCAGCCGGCTGAACCCGGTCTACAAACCCACGGTGTTCAACGTGCGTCTCGACAACATCGAACGTTCGCTGGTGGTGCCGGCCCTGCCAAAAGCGTGGCACGGCCTGGTTTCCTACCGGATCGAAGGCGCCGGCGCCCAGTGTTCCGTTCTGCTTAATCCCGGGGTGAACCTTATCCTCGAGGCGCCCGGTCACACGGCCATGCGCTGGGTGCTGCAGGCTCCCTGGCTGGCGGAGGCAGACATCCGGATTGCCGCCGGGGGCAGGCTCGTTTCGGATACGTTGGGTGTGAAGTTCAGTGGCGGCGGCGTTCACGATGTGTTGCTCAAGCTGGCGGGTAACACAATCATGCGCGTTGATCTTGTTGCCCTGAAGTTGGAGGTGGTCGAGGAAGAGGCCGATCCGGCGCTGGGGGAGCAAGCGCTGCTGGATCACTTCAAGTCATTGGCCCGTGAACATCGACTGGCCATGCCTTACACCCCCGTTCACAACTTCGTGGTGCCGTTTGAAAAACTGGACGAACCGAGGACGGTGGCTGCGTATTACGACTCGGCTCAGGATCGTTTTCTGTATATCCGCGACCCGAATGTCCTGTTGGCCGATGAGGCCGTGCTGGGCGCCGTGGTCGAGGGCTCGGCCTATTTCTATCACCCCGAGAGTTTCGATGTCTGGCAGGTCGACGCGATCACCGGCACGCTGGTTCAGCGCTACCGTTTGCTGTTCAGGGATGGCTTGACCATTGCCCGCTGTGAAGCCGTGGCCAACGGCGGCATTCAGATCGTGCAGCAGTCCGTTCCCAAGGATGGCCAGCGCGATGAACTGACCTTCCTGATCCAGGGGCAAGCCGTCCTGCTCGGCTCGATCACCCTGGGTCAGGATCCAGCACTGCAGGCTGTTTTAGAGGCTGACACGCTGACGGACTGGAAGCCGGTACTGGGCAATTATGTGTTGCCGGGAGAGTCCGTCGATACCGTGGACTGGCGCCCCGCTGCGCTGGTTTCGATCTGTTGGCAGCGCGAAGACAAATCCCGTGATCTGGTCTGGGTCCGCGATGTTGACGGGTTGATCATCCGTGCGCCTGCCCGGCGTCATCATGCGCGGGGCTGGAAGGATTCGATCAAGGACCTGAATACCCTTTTACTTATCGCTCCCGACGGTGCCGAGGGCGAGGTGTTCGTTACCTACGACAAGGACATTCAAAGCCTCGTGCGCCAACAAAGGTCGATGGTCGAGGGGCGGGTGCAATGGTCTTCCACAGAAATTGCCCCCACAGGGCTGAAAAATGTTGTCGCGGTTGAGCAGGGCCATCTCGCCCTGACCGACTCGGGCCTGTTTTTCACTATGACGCCGGACGGCTATCTGCGCTTGGGCGGATTGACCGAAACCTGGTTCAAGGATCGAACTCGGTGGTGGTCCGAACTGCCAGCGGTGTCGACGCAGTATCCGGTGTCGAGTTTCGCCCTCCTTGGGTTGAGCAACTTTACGGGGGACGCCGGTTTGTGCGCCTGGTACCTGGAGGATCGGCTGTTGCTCGCGGACCTTGGCCATGGCAAAGAAGTGCGGTTGCTGAGTATTGTTCCGGACAATCAGGCCGCTTGGTTATTCGATCTTTCAACGGGCATGATTTTCAGCCAGCGCTTTATCGAAACGCCACACTTGAACGCTGCATTCGGCCAGGCAACCCGGCTTTTGCAAGCTGAGGCATTGCCCGCCCCGATGCAGGAATGGGCACCCTGGACCTTTACCGACGTGAAAGTGGAGGGCGCTGGCCTGAAGGCAACGACGCTTGATGGTCTGGAGGTGGAGTTACAGCACAACGAACCGGTACGGATTACGGGGGTTGGCAGCCGCTGGGTCACGGCACTGGAAGGACCCTTGATTGAGGGGCTGGCGGGGCTGGCGAACGAATATCGCTGCGCCGATTTCCTGTCCGTCAAAGACCCTGACAACTTTCAATGGTATGTGGTCCGCAGCGGACGATTGATCCGGGTTCCGAAAGCTGCCGTTGCTGCGCACTACACGCTGGTGGGCACCCGGGATCAAACCAGTGTGATGCTGCACGAACGCGAAGATGGTTTGTTGCACACCTATCCGCAAAAAAGCACGGTCGGGCCGCTCGACTATGTCCAGCGAAACGCCGCAGTGCTGGTGGTCGAGGGGCCGAAGACGACCCATGACCTTCTGCCGTGGATTGCCGATGATGTCAGCATCCTGGTGCTCAAAATGGGTCAGGGGACAACGACCAGTCGGCTGACCCGCGCGGCCTGGTTGAAACTCGAATCGGTCATTGTCGATTGTCGTTATCCGCTTGAGCGGCCACCCTCGGTGCCGGGGAAACTGATTCTGGACCCTTCAATCATGGATCAGTTATGGGTCAGTCTGGTCGATGAACACTTGGTGATGAACGGCCTGGACAGCGGGCACAGCCTGATTTTTCGCGGCGTTTACTCCGCGGATGTGGCGTTGCGAGGTGACGTGTTCCTTTCGCTCAATGGCTATCGGTCACGTGCGGTTTCGGAAATAGTGACCGAGTTGCTGAGGTTAAAAGGCGCTGCCGGCAGCGCTACGTTAACGGAGCTGATGTCGAATTCTCAGGTCGCAGAATTGGCAATTCAGGACGTTGCGCTCCCTGGCTGATCAGGGCACCAGGTAACCTTTCACGCCCGTGAAGATAATCTGTGCCGCCAGCGCGCACACAAACAATCCCATCAATCGGCTGACAATCTGCAAGCCCTGGTCGCCGAGAATCCGTTCGATGCGGTTGGACAAATAAAGGACCACGCCGACCGTGAAGCTGGCCAGGGCAATGCTGAGAATGGCCGTGAGTTTGTCGTCCCAATGCGGCTGGCTCACGCCCATCACCAAGAGCGCACCGATGGTGCCGGGGCCGACCGTCAAGGGAATCGTCAGCGGGACGATGGTCACGTCCTGCTGCACATTGTCGGTCTGCACCGCCGACTTGCCTTGGGCCATGCCCAGCGCCGAGATAAACAGCACGCTGCCTGCACCGATGCGGAACGCATCCACGGTAATGCCGAAGACACTGAAAATTACCCGCCCGAACAGGTACAGCAAAACGCTGGACACCAGCGTGGCGGTGGCCACCTTCCAGGCCAGGCGTCGTTGTTCCTTGCGTGAATAACCGCGGGTCAGGCTGATGAAGCAGGACAACACGAAGAACGGGCTGTAGAGCACCAGCATCTTCAGGTAAACGCTGAATAACACGTGGAGCATGGTCGAAGCTCGCGGCGATTGAAGTTGACGTGGAGTCTATCAGGCGACGGGCAGTCTGTCGGCTTGCAGTCATGGGGCGGCTGAAAGTGCAAAAGTTATTGTTGTGCTGATAGTGATTTAGTTGTTCTTGTGCTGATTGATAGTTGGGGATTGGTTTGTCTGGATAATAATAAATTACATTATGTTGAGTTACAGTTGCGTGCTTGTTGGTTTTTTATAAGTTGCGTAAGTTTGTCGTTCGGGCCCATGGAGGGTTCTGATTAAATCAAAGGAAATTGAAATGAATAATGAATCTAATCCAGTTGTCACTCTGTCTGATCGTCTTGAGCGTTTGAACGCTTATGATGTTGCTCCTGATAATGTCGTTATCGCTCCACGGGGTATGGCGATTAAGTCGGTGCAGATTAATGACGCTATCGAACAGCCGGATCGTGCATCGATTGTCGGTGACGGTGTGCTGTCCTTTGTGTCGGGGATGTCTGAACAAAACAAGACCGACATTCAACACACTTATTTGTTTGCCTCTTTAGTGGCGAACAAAAAGTATCCGCGCGATGATCAAGGCAAGGAGTGGTATCAGTACTTCCTGCAAGTCATGCAGGATTCGGGTTGGACCATCCTGCAGAAGTATTACGACACCGTTGCGGCCTCGGGCAAGAGCTTCAAAATGGATCAACTGGCCCTGAAAGTTCTGGGTTCCGCCGTTGCCGCTGCTGCCGTACCCGGTCCGACCTCGGCGCTGTTGTTGAAAGTTGCCGGCGATGCGCTGGCCGCGCTACAAGCCAGTGATAAGCCGCTTCAGGTCTTCGACCAGAACATCAAGGATTCCGGAACGGGTGGTTTTGGTGTGGCGTCCTGTATCGAGAGCCAGCACGGTGAAGTCATTCTGGCTCTGGGTGCGGTGCGCTTCATCAAACACACCAACCAGACCAAAGTCCTGTTTGTTGATTGGGATGCCAGTTCGGTTGATCTGTACAAGGGCGAGTGCCATATGACCATGGTGCCATCCATTGTTGCGCGTACTCGTGCCACTATCATCTCGAAGTTGGGTGATCGTGCGCTGACCAAAATCGACGAATACGAACTCTGATCAAGGGTTATCGTTTGGCGACTGCGTTGCAGTCGTCATTCTGAATGGGTCAGGAGAATGTGATGGATGATCAGTATTCGGTTTTTATTAATGCGGGTGCCGTTGTATTGCTGTCCTCTGCGCTGTTGGAACAGGAGAGGCAGGATGTATTGAATTCGGTATTGTTTGCGCAATTAGTGGCTAACAAGAAATACCCGGGATTCGCCCGCGCTGATGGGTGGCATGAGACCTATCTGGGAGTATTGAAAGACAGTTGGTTGCAGCGTTCTGTTGCGTGGGACAGTTTCGCCGTTGACGACGCGTCGAAACGCGCCATGGTCGATTGGGTTGAGACTCGGTTCGAAGCGCCCTCGGCTCGCACGATGGCCCATGTCATGCGTGCCTTCGACGATATTGCCCACTTGCCTGGTACCCACCCGGCGATTGAACGGCTGCGGGAACAAACACTGAGGCCAGAAAATGACAGGGGTGAGGACTCGCCCGCGAGTAGTAACGTCAGGTTGCAGATCATCGTGGCCCGACAAGGGGTGTTGATGGACAGTTTTTTTGTAGAGTTCAAGACCGCCGGGCAAGGGGCCAATTATCCCTTGGACTATCTTTTTTCTGCCGATGAGGTGCAGGGGAATATCGATCTAAGGTGGTTTCATGCCAACTTGTCGCCTGTGCTTTATGACTCCATTCGTGAAGCCGTGGTAAGGAAACCGGGGGACAAGGCCGCGAATAACATCTTTGCCGTTGACGTCCAGACGGGCGAAGTGCCGTTAGAGCCAGGAGCGGCTTTATGAATACCCTGAGCGCTCGGATGGCAGTCAATCAGACCGTCGACGATGGCACCTCTCCTGGCGCAGCAGTGGTGGGCAGTAGCATTGTTTCATTCAGTGAGGGCCTGTCTCCCCAGGACAGGGAAGATATCTACCTGAGTAATTTGTATGCGCAGCTCGCTACCCGCTCGGCATACGAGGACGGGTTGGTTGGCAACTGGTTCGATTACTACAAGAACAAACTCAGGTTCCTGGGATGGGATACCGCGCGTTCTGTCACACCTGAGCAGGTAGGGCGGGGGCAGATGGCGGATAGTGTGTCGCGGCAAATTTCAGATTCGGTCGGCGATCGCTTTTCCCGACCGGCAAGTCTGGCGTTAGCGGCTCTGAAGCGTAACAGCACCGCGCTTGAGACATTTGAAGGGACCAGTCTGCTACGTGAGAGGGGGATCTTCCAGATGATTCCCTGTGCACTGAAATCGCCCGGGAAAGTTGAAATAGCCCTGTATCACATGCAATTCAACACTCGATCACGGGTTTCGAAGTTTCTTTTCTGGCCCATCGAGGACGTCGTGGAAAGCAGTCAGGAACAAATGGCGATCATTACCTTCAGCACCCTGCATTACGCAACCTTCCGGGAAAAAGTCGCGGCTGCGGTTGTCGCCGAAACCACCCGTCATTTACATGAGCTGGAGATCTGAGGCTCAGGAGGTCTGAGCCGTCGCCCGGTTCTGCTGATCCCGTTGTGCAACCCAATGCTCGATCAAATCGCGCAACTGCGACAGTTCGACCGGTTTCGCCATGTGTCCGTCCATGCCGGCCTGGCGCGCGCGCTCTTTGTGCTCGGCAAGGATGTGCGCGGTCAACGCCACCACCGGGGTGCGAATCCGCTGGTTGCCAACTTCCCAGGCACGTAACTGCTGGGTGGCAGAGAAACCATCGAGGATCGGCATCTCACAATCCATCAGGACCAGGTCGTAGCGCTGGGCTTTCATCGCCTGCAAGGCTTCTTCGCCATTGCTGGCGGTGTCCGGTTGCAGGTTGAGCTTGCCGAGCATGCCGCGAATCACCTTGGTCGAGATGTTGTTGTCTTCGGCCACCAGAATGCGGAAATCACTCGGGACCTTGACCGGAAGCGTCGGACCGCAGGGCAGGTGCGGCGAGACGGCCGGGCCCTTGTTGCGCTGGTTCAGCTCGTCCGCCAGGGTAGTCTTGAGGGTGTAGCCGGCCACCGGTTTGGCGAGGATGCGTTTGATCCCGCAATTGCGCGCGATGATCTTGCTCGGCGCGTTGCTGATGCCGGTGAGCATGATCAGCAGAATGTCGTGGTTCAGGCTCGGGTCTTCCTTGATCTTGGCCGCCAGTTGCATGCCGGTCATGCCGGGCATGTTCTGGTCGAGCAGGACCACGTCGAAATAGTCGCGCAGGTGAGCCTTGGTGCGCAGCAATGCCAGTGCCTCTTTGCCGGACGGCACGGCGCTGACGTTCAGTCCCCAGGCGCTGCACTGCTGCACCAGCACTTTGCGGCAGGTATCGTTGTCGTCCACCACAAGCACGCGCGCACCTTGCAGCGGCCCGTCGAGGTCGGAGGTCGGGTGTTCGAGACGATCAGGGTCCAGCGGCAGGGTCAGCCACAACGTGCTGCCTTGGTTGGCGCCACTCTTGATGCCGAATTCGCCCTGCATGAGGCGGATCAACTGACGGGCTATCACCAGCCCCAGATTGCCGCCCAGGCTGGTCGCCGAGAGGAAGTGTTTGCTGTGCAGCTCGGCGTGCATCAGTGCGTCGCGTTCTTCGGCCTCCATCGGCACGCCGCTGTCCTGCACGGCGATGCGCAGGCGCGGATGGGCGCTGCGTTCGTCGAGGGCGACGACGATCAGGATCTCGCCCTCGTCGGTTTTCTTCAGGGCGTTTTCCAGCAGGCTCAGCAAGGTCTGGCGCAGACGCGTCGGGTCACCGCTGATGACGCGCGGCACTTGCGGCTGGATGAAACTGATCAGCTCGACGTTCTGCTGTTCGGCCTTGGCGCGGAAGATGCTGAGGCAGTCTTCAATCAACGCGTTGAGATCGAATTGAACGTCGTCCAGTTCGATCTGCCCGGACTCGAGCTTGGAGATGTCGAGAATCTCGTTGATCAGGGTCAGCAGTTCGTTGCCGGCGCTGTGGATGGTCTGCACATAGTCACGCTGCTTGACCGACAGGGGCGTGCCCAACAGCAGTTCGGTCATGCCCAGCACGCCGTTCATCGGGGTGCGGATTTCGTGGCTGATCTTCGCCAGGAACTCGGCCTTGGCGTTGATCTCGGCGTTGCTGGCCGCCAGGTCGCGACTGACGCTGAAACGATCTTCGGTGATGCTGCGCTGACGTTCGCTCAGCGCAATGCTCATCAACACGCCGCTGATGCAGATCAACCCCAGCAGCGTCATGATCAAGCCCTGCGGCGCGACCAGCGTCAGCCCCAGCAGGGCCGGCAACATGATCAGCGTGCCAATGTTGAACACTACCATCGCCGCGACGAACAGGCGCGCTGGGTGATAGCCTTTTTGCCAGTGATAGGCACTGACAAACAACATACTCAGACCTGCCAGAGCGACCAGGGCATAGGTCATGATGTTCAGCGGCAGCGTATTGACGAACAGCAGCAGCAAACCGCACACCACGATGAACAGAATGTCCCCCAGCAGGAGCTTGTTCAGTGGGTGCGGGCCGAGTGGCGCGAAGAAACGATAGGCGAACATCAGGCCGCATGGCGCCGTCAGCAGCAGGGCGAGGTAGGTGCCGGGTGTCTGCACCGCGTGCCAGTTTGGCAACCAGGGCCCCGCCAGATTCAGCAACAGCAACAGGCTGAGCATCAACAGTGCTTCGCATCCGGCCAGCCAGAGACTGCTGCGCGAGCGCGTATAGGCGTAGCGGACGAGGCTGTGCAGGATCAGCATCCCGAGGCAACCAAACAGCAGGCCGTAAATCAGCATCTGGTTCTGATTGGCCGCGGTCATGATCGCCGATTGCAGGGTGATGTACGGCCGCAACTGGTGTTCGGACACCAGCCGCAGGTAGACGTCGAGGGGTTTGTCGCTCTGCGGCAGCGGCAACATGAAATCGCTGCTGGGCAGGGGACGGTCAGCCTGGGGTTGCCCGGTGCCGGTGTTCAGTTGATCGATCAGCGTGTCGCCGTCGAGCACATACAGATTGAGGCGCGACAGGTCGGGGGCGAACACTCGCAGCAATTGTTCGTGCTTGCCGGGTGCCAGCCGGAAGCGCAGCCACAACGCACCTTCGGGCTCGGCTGCGGTGAGGCGGTCGAGTTCGATGGGGCTGAATTGATTGGTGTAGCGAGCGGAACGGATGTCGCTCAGCTGCAGGTCGCCCTGTTCGTCAAGCAATACCGCCCAGCCACTGCCTTGCGCGGCCTGAGCCGGGAGCATGCAGAGCAAGGTCAGCAGCGTGACAGTGAAACCTATGGCAATCCTGAGCCAGCGCACGGCGAAATCCCTTCGTAGGTTGAGGCCAGATTATAACTATGCGCGGCGCCGGAACAGTCCGGCAAGGGCCTGAAGCACAAGCCCTGCCGAACGGATCGCTTATTCCTGATTTTCGCCACGCTCGCGGGCAATGGCACGGTAGCCGATGTCCTTGCGATAGAAACAGCCTTCCCAATCAATCTTTGCCGCCAGTTTGTAAGCCTGTTGCTGGGCAGCATCAACGCTGGCGCCCATGGCGGTAGCGCAAAGCACGCGACCACCGGCGGTCACCACTTGACCGTCCTTGAGCGCAGTGCCGGCGTGGAAGACTTTGCCTTCCAGTGCGGCGGCTGCATCCAGGCCGTTGATGGCGATGCCTTTAGCGTAGTCGCCAGGATAGCCGCCAGCAGCCAGCACGATACCGACGCTCGGACGTGGATCCCATTGCGCTTCGACCTTGTCCAGGGCTTGCGCCAGGGCCGCTTCGACCAGCAACACCAGGCTGGACTGCAAACGCAGCATCACCGGTTGGGTCTCAGGATCACCGAAACGGCAGTTGAACTCGATAACTTTTGGGTTACCAGCCTTGTCGATCATCAGGCCGGCATACAGGAAACCGGTATAGACGTTGCCTTCATCGGCCATGCCGCGCACGGTCGGCCAGATCACCAGGTCCATGACGCGCTTGTGTACTTCAGCGGTCACGACCGGGGCAGGGGAGTAGGCACCCATGCCGCCGGTGTTCGGGCCGGTGTCGCCGTCGCCGACGCGTTTGTGGTCCTGGCTGGTGGCCATCGGCAGCACGTTCTTGCCGTCGACCATGACGATGAAGCTGGCTTCTTCGCCGTCCAGGAATTCTTCGATCACGACCCGCGAACCGGCGTCGCCGAATGCGTTGCCCGCGAGCATGTCGCGCACGGCGTCTTCGGCTTCGGCCAGAGTCATGGCAACGATCACGCCTTTACCGGCGGCCAGGCCATCAGCCTTGATCACGATCGGCGCGCCTTTTTCACGCAGATAAGCCAGGGCTGGCTCGATCTCGGTGAAGTTCTGGTAATCGGCGGTCGGGATCTTGTGGCGTGCCAGGAAATCCTTGGTAAAGGCTTTCGAGCCTTCCAGCTGGGCAGCACCGGCCGTCGGGCCGAAGCAATCCAGGCCACGGGAGCGGAACAGATCGACGACACCAGCGACCAGCGGCACTTCCGGGCCAACGATGGTCAGGGACACGTTCTTCTCGGCAAAATCGGCCAGCTGCTCAAGGGCCAGCACGTCGATAGCGACGTTCTCGCACTTGGCTTCAATGGCGGTGCCGGCGTTGCCCGGGGCAACGAACACTTTCTGCACACGCGGATCCTGAGCCACTTTCCAGGCCAGTGCGTGTTCACGGCCACCGCTGCCAATGATCAAAACATTCATTTCAAAAACCTCGGATGACGCTAATTCTGTTTTAGAACCTAAAGCGCTTCACGCTGTAGGAGGTCGCAATGAAGTCGGTAGATGCAAGGCGGAGTCGACCTCGATGAGCGGAGTTGCCTTTTGGCAATGAGCATCATCGAGGTCGGCTCCAACGCAGCAGATGCCGGCTTCAGTGCGGCCGTTGTCGGATTAGTGACGGAAGTGGCGCATGCCGGTGAATACCATCGCGATGCCGGCCTCGTCAGCCGCAGCAATCACTTCGTTGTCACGCATCGAGCCGCCTGGCTGGATCACTGCGGTGATACCGACCTTGGCCGCGTTGTCCAGGCCGTCGCGGAACGGGAAGAACGCGTCGGAGGCCATCACCGAGCCTGCCACCTGCAAACCAGCGTGTTCAGCCTTGATCGCAGCAATGCGTGCGGAGTTCACGCGGCTCATCTGGCCAGCGCCGACACCGATGGTCTGACGGTTCTTGGCGTAGACAATGGCGTTGGATTTAACGTATTTGGCGACTTTCCAGGCGAAGATCAGGTCGTTGATTTCCTGTTCGGTCGGGGCACGCTTGGTCACGACTTTCAGGTCGTCGGCACCGATCATGCCGATGTCGCGGCTCTGTACCAGCAGGCCACCGTTGACGCGTTTGTAGTCCCACGCAGCGGCGCGATCAGCCGACCACTCACCGCAGGCCAGCAGGCGCACGTTGGCTTTGGCAGCCACGATGGCACGGGCTTCTTCGCTGACGGACGGGGCGATGATCACTTCGACGAACTGACGCTCGACGATGGCCTTGGCGGTCTCAGCATCCAGCTCGCGGTTGAAGGCGATGATGCCGCCGAACGCCGACTCGGTGTCGGTGGCGTAGGCCAGTTCGTAAGCCTGACGGATGCCGCCTTCGGCGTCCGGGCTGACGGCAACACCGCACGGGTTGGCGTGCTTGACGATCACGCAGGCCGGTTTGACGAAGCTCTTTACGCATTCCAGCGCGGCGTCGGTGTCGGCCACGTTGTTGTACGACAGCTCTTTGCCTTGCAGTTGGGTCGCGGTGGCGATACCGACTTCGGCAGGCTTGGCTTCCACATAGAACGCCGCGCTCTGGTGCGGGTTCTCGCCGTAGCGCATTTCCTGTGCCTTGACGAACTGGCTGTTGAAGGTGCGCGGGAACTCGCTGCGACCGGAGGTCGAGAGGGTGTCAGCGGCCTGGTTCACGGTGCCCATGTAGTTGGCGATCATGCCGTCGTAGGCCGCGGTATGTTCGAAGGCCTTGAGCATCAGGTCGAAACGCTGAGCGTAGGTCAGGCCGCCGGCCTTCAGGCCTTCCAGGACGCTGGCGTAATCGCTGGCATTCACCACGATGGCCACGTCTTTATGGTTTTTTGCTGCCGAACGGACCATGGTCGGGCCGCCGATGTCGATGTTTTCGATGGCGGTCGGCAGGTCGCAGCCTGGCTTGTTGATGGTGGCTTCGAACGGGTACAGGTTGACCGCGACCAGGTCGATCGGCTTGATGCCGTGCTCGTTCATGATGGCGTCATCGATACCGCGACGACCGAGGATCCCGCCGTGGATTTTCGGGTGCAGGGTTTTCACCCGACCGTCCATCATTTCTGCGAAACCGGTGTAATCCGCGACTTCCACTGCGGCAACACCGTTGTCGCGCAGCAGCTTGAACGTTCCGCCGGTGGAGAGGATCTCGACGCCCAGTGCTTCAAGCTCTTTGGCGAATTCAAGGATCCCGGTCTTGTCGGAAACGCTGATCAAGGCGCGGCGGATCGGCAGGCGGGTAGTCTGGTCGGTCATTTCAATTTCCATCAAAAGCAAAGGAGTCAGCAAAAAAGGCGACCGTTTTTACGCGGGCGCCTTTCTGGTTTGATTGAATGCTTACAGCAAATCGTACTGCTTGAGTTTCTTGCGCAGCGTGCCTCGGTTCAGCCCGAGCAGCTCGCTGGCCTTGGTCTGGTTGCCCTTGACGTAGTTCATCACGCACTCGAGCAGGGGCGCCTCGACTTCGGAGAGCACCAGGTTGTACACATCCGTGACGGCAGCGCCCTCAAGGTGGGCGAAATAATTGTGCAGCGCCTTCTCGACACTCCCGCGAAGGGTCTGACCTTCTTCGCTTGGCGTATTGAGGTGCTGTTTCAAATTCACGTTGTCGCTCACGGGTGTTGTTCCACTCACTAAAGTCTCGGTCATCATCGTCATGCGGCCACCCCTTCTCCGTCCCCTGTCAGGCTCTTGTAACGTTCGGCGAAGAAGCCCTGAACGTTGGCGCATTGTGCTTCCGTATCTTCCAAACGATTGAAGTGGGCGCGAAACTCCCTGGCGCCCGGCAAGGTTGCGAGATACCAGCCCACATGCTTTCGAGCGATACGGACGCCCATCACGTCTCCATAGAAGACGTGAAGCGCAGCCAGATGCTCTAGCAGAATGCGTTCCACCTCGATCAATTCCAGCGCCGGGAGTTTTTCGCCGGTACGCAGGAAATGATCGATCTCACGAAAAATCCACGGCCGCCCCTGGGCGGCCCGGCCTACCAGCAGGCCATCGGCACCGGTCGCGTCGAGCACGTACCGGGCCTTTTCGGGCGAATCGATATCGCCGTTGGCAAAGACCGGAATCGACACCGCCTGCTTGATCGCGGCAATGGTGTCGTACTCGGCTTCACCGGTGTACAGGTCGGCACGGGTGCGGCCATGGACCGCCAACGCCGTAATGCCTGCCTGCTCGGCGATCTTCGCCACCGTCAAACCATTCTTGTTGTCCCGGTCCCAGCCGGTACGGATCTTCAAGGTAACCGGCACATCAACCGCAGCCACGACGGCCTGCAGGATCTCGGTCACCAATGCCTCATCCTTCAACAGGGCGGAACCGGCGGCCTTGTTGCAGACCTTCTTCGCCGGACAGCCCATGTTGATGTCAATAATCTGTGCGCCCAGTTCGACGTTGGCCCGGGCCGCATCCGCCAGCATCTGTGCATCACCCCCGGCGATCTGCACCGAGCGTGGCTCGGGATCACCTTCGTGAATCATGCGCATCCGCGATTTGCGGGTGTTCCACAAACTCATGTCGCTGGTGACCATTTCCGAGACTACAAGCCCTGCGCCCAGTCGCTTGCACAGCTGACGAAAGGGCTGGTCGGTGACACCCGCCATGGGGGCGAGAATCAAGCCGTTGTGCAATGTATATGGACCGATGCGTACCGCCGACATAGGACTTCCCTGTTGTGGGGCCGGATCATGAGAGTTCGAAAAAGGGTTGGCATGATACCCGCTCTCGATGACTGGATAAAGGCTGAATTGAACAAAATCTGAACAGTAATTCTGTTATCGCCAGCGGTTTGGTATGAGCGGTCAAAGTCAGAAATATGCCGTCAATGCCGTATCACTGAAGCGTTTCACTCGGGCGAATGGAAGCTCAGGCTGTAATTCACCGCTTTGGAGCCTGGATCGAGGATATCCAGTGCGATGTGGATCGGCGTTTGCGGCGGCATCTCTGCCAGGCCTTCGAGATCGCCGTTGAGGTACTCGCCGGGCTTGAAGCGACGGCTGGCGATCAGGTGGCCGTTAAGGTCGGCGAAGCGCAGTTCCAGCAGCGGGAAGGGTTGGGAGAACGGCGCACGGTTGTAGATGATCGCATCGACCACCAGCGCACCGTTGAATTCAGGGTGGCTGCGGACCACCAGGTTGCTGCTTTTGATTTTCGCGATATCGACTTTCGATGGCACTGTGCAGCCGACTTGCGGGCAAAGCTGCTGGAACCACGGACGGTACTGATCCTGACGCGCCAGTTCGTCGAAGTGGTAAGCGATGTATTGGCCGGCGAGAGCGGCAGCGCCGAGCAGCACAAGCAGCAGCCAGAAAAGCCGTCGGCCCCAGGGGGAGCGACGTTTTTGCCAATCCAGTTGCAACGGGTCGTCGGTCAGATCCTGCAAGGCGTCGGCACGTTCGGTCGACTCGCTTCGTTCGTGTCGCTTGCGCAAGGGGGCAATCGGGGGCAGGTCGTCAGGTACGTCAGTTGCCGACAGGCGATCATGGTGCAGAGGGGCATCGAGCGGGTCGTGCAGGCGCAGGTGTGGCCGCGGAGGTTCGTCGTCCGGTTCCACCGGTTCCAGGGACAGCGAAGGTTCGGTACGCGCGAGGATACCCGTCTCGATCATTGGTTCTGGTGCAGCGGGGGGGGCGGCCGCCTGCGCGCGATCGGCCGCCGATTCGCTGAAGAGACTATCGGACCAGGGTTCATCGTCATGCTCGACAGAATCGCGGCGAGCGCTGAGGCCGTTTTCGCGGTGCCGGCCGAATTCCGTGGTGGGCTGGATTTCCCGTTGTTCGAGCCGGGCGAGTTCTTCATCCAGGTCAAGGCTATCCAGATCCAGTTCGGAGGCCGTCCATTGCTTTTGGCTGATCGCGCGCTGTGCCGGCGGTTCGACAATGGCCGGGGCGACCGGTTTGACCGCTTCCTTGCCGGCCCGTTGCTCAAGCAACTGCTTGGCGGCGTTGAACACCTGCAAGCACGAGCCGCAACGAACCACTCCACGGGCCACGCTCAATTGAGCATGGCTGACGCGGAAGCTGGTTTGGCAATGCGGGCACTGGGTGACGAAGCTGTCGGTCATGCGGTAATCCGGTTTATGCAGGCGCTCATTCTAGCGCCGACGGCCTGTGATGCGCACCCAGCCATCGCGATTGGCGATCGGGTCCAGATCGAAGTCTTGAGCGTAGGCTTTGGCGACTTCTTCACCTTGCTCGGCGAGGATCCCCGACAGCGCCAGACGACCACCGGGTTTGACCAGGCTGGACAATTGCGGCGCCAGGGAAACCAGCGGGCCGGCGAGGATGTTGGCCACCAGCACGTCGGCCTGAACCTGCGGCAGATCTTCCGGCAGATACAGCGGGAAGAGTGCATCGGCAATGTTGTTGCGCCCGGCGTTGTCGCGGGAGGCTTCCAGCGCCTGCACGTCGATGTCGGTGCCGACGGCTTCCTTGGCGCCCAGCAGCAGGGCGGCAATCGCCAGAATCCCCGAGCCGCAACCGAAGTCGAGGACGTTGCAGTCTTTGAGGTCCTGACCGTCGAGCCATTCCAGGCACAGTGCGGTGGTCGGGTGGGTGCCGGTGCCGAACGCCAGACCCGGGTCCAGCAGAATGTTCACGGCGTCGGGTTCAGGGGCCGCATGCCAGCTTGGAACGATCCACAGGCGCTGACCGAAGCGCATTGGCTGGAAATCGTCCATCCAGCTGCGTTCCCAGTCCTGGTCTTCGATGACTTCGCTGTGATGCTCGGGCAGCGGGGTGCCGGTCAGTAGTTCAAGGTGGGCCAGCACGCTGGCCGCTTCGGTGCCGCCTTCGAACAGGGCCAACAGGTGAGTGTGCGACCACAGCGGCGTGGTGTTGAGTTCAGGTTCGAAGATCGGCTGATCTTCGGCGTCCATGAAGGTCACCGACACGGCGCCCACTTCAAGGAAAGCGTCTTCGTAGGTTTCGGCTTGTTCTGGGCTGATGGCGAGACGGACTTGCAGCCAAGGCATGGCGGGCACCTTTGAAAAATATTGATTGCAGCCTAGCGGGCTGCGAGAAGCGCGCAAGTTTACGCGAGCGCGCGACAGAAGACGACCGGGTAGCCAAGGATCAGGTGTGAACAAATCACCTGTGGCGAGGGGGCTTGTCGGAACGCCGCATCGCCCCGTTCGGCTGCGCAGCAGACGCAAAACCATTCAACCGCGCAGCATCAGGAAAATCCGGATCGACGGTTTTGGGACCGCTTCGCAGTCCAGCGGGGGCAAGCCCCCTCGCCACAGGGGTTTTTGTATGCATCAAGCGAATTCAGCAATCCCCAGAAACAACAAAGCCGCCCGAAAGCGGCTTTGTAGGTGTGGATCACATCTTAGTGCTGATTCGTCGCATTATTGGCTTTGAGCCATTGCAAGCCTTTATTCGTCAGGCGATAGCGTTGCAGGCGACTGTTAGGTTGCCCAGGCAGGGTCATTTCAAGGGCTCCGGCAGCAATGGCTGGCAGTATATAAGCCTTGCGGAAGTGATCGGCGTTTTTCAGACTCATGGCGGTTTGTAGTTCTTGCCTGCTCATTTCGCCAGCAACAACCTTCAAAAGCGCAGCGACTTCCATGGTGACTTCCATGGTGACTTCCATGGTCGTAGCTTTCGTGCGTTGCGATTGAGGGTGTGCGTGCAGCCGCACGACATACGAAATTCGGTCATCGTCGGTTTCAAATATCGGCGCAGGCGAGCCATTGGCAGCCATGACCTTGAGGATTTTCGGGATCCCTGTGGAGCGGCCTTCGGTCAGGTCCAGCTCTTTCAAGAACTCCCCAATTCGCCGATTACGGTAGCGGCGGCTCACGGCGCGACCCGCTCGCAGATCTTCCAGGCGGATAGAACGATCAGGTCCCGGAAAGCTCAATATCACCAACTCTTCCTGGCTAATGCGGACCTCGATGGGTTCACGCTCCTCATAGGAACGGTGATACACGGCGTTGACCAATGCCTCTTCAATAGCCGGGAAAGGGAAGTTCCAGACTCGTGTGGCCTCGGCGCGATCTGGGTGCTTTATCACCGTTTCACGAAGATAATTGCGCTGGATATAGGCCAAGGCTTCGCGGGTAATGGTTGCAAGAGGGCCCTTGAATATTTTTTCGTCAAAGCGGTCACCGCCAGCTCCTTCGGGAAACCAGAGCACATCAATTTGCGTTCCCGCAAAGAATCGATCTGGCGCGTCGCTGAAGAACATCAGGCCGACATTCTTGGGCCACGGCGACTCAGTCGGGCCGCCCACGATATTCATTTGTCGGGCTAGCGCCTCAGTGGACAGGCTGTCAGTATCTTCTGCTAGGGCGCTTCCAATCTCTTTGAGGAAATTTTTCATCAGTGGTTTGGACAGGTCGCCGACACGAGCACCCAAGTGGAATCGATCATCGAAAGGCACCTTGGCAGCAAGGCTCAAGAGTTCCTGCTCGGTTTCTCCCTTGGCTTCCACCGTGCTGCTGTAGCGCCGGATGTAATAGTGCAAGCTTCGGTGTTTCGCAGTCACTGCGGCAGGGGCTTTGTAGGGGCGGTTTTGCCCGCCCGGTGCCCACAGCACGATTAACTTGCGACCCTCGACCTCTTCTACGCTCAGCACCGGAAAGTAGGCAGGCTGAATTGATTGGCAAGCTGCCAGCAATTCGAGCTGAATCTTGTCTAACAACTGATCGGAAAGCCCCAATGGAGGGAAGATCGGCTGACCATTTGCATCGCAGTCTTGCCCAATCACCACATACCCGCCGCCCAGATTTTCAAAGTCATTGGCGAAGGCGCAAAGCGTGCGAATGATCGGGTCAGGGTTCCAGCCCGTTTTGTATTCGATTCGCTCACTCTCGACTGTTCGCTGGCGCAGTAAATCATTGAGATTTATGGGGAGTTTTTGAGGCATAGGCAGGCTCTGGTTTGTCGGCGTTGCGCTGATTAGAGGGCGATTATAGTCAGCCCGATCAGGTCAGTGCCTGTCAGTTAAACCCCGCAGGGAGTGGATGAAACCTCCAGAAACAACAAAGCCGCCCGAAGGCGGCTTTGTTGATCGGGCTAAAGCTTAGTGCTTTTCGCCAGCCAGCTTGTGTTCCAGGTAGTGGATGTTGATCCCACCTTTGCAGAAGCCTTCATCGCGGACCAGGTCGCGGTGCAGCGGGATGTTGGTCTTGATCCCGTCGACAACGATTTCGTCCAGCGCATTGCGCATGCGCGCCAACGCTTCGTCACGTGTTGCGCCGTAGGTGATCAGCTTGCCGATCAACGAATCGTAGTTCGGCGGAACAGCATAACCGCTGTACAGGTGCGAATCGACGCGAACGCCGTTGCCGCCTGGGGCGTGGAAATGCTTGACCGTGCCTGGGCTTGGCATGAAAGTTTTCGGGTCTTCGGCGTTGATCCGGCATTCCAGAGCATGACCGCGGATGACAACGTCTTCCTGGGTGTACGACAGCTTGTTGCCAGCGGCGATGCTGAGCATCTCCTTGACGATATCGATGCCGGTGACCATTTCCGAAACCGGGTGCTCAACCTGAACGCGGGTGTTCATTTCGATGAAATAGAACGCGCCGTTCTCGTACAGGAACTCGAAAGTGCCCGCGCCACGGTAGTTGATGTCGATGCACGCCTTGACGCAGCGGGCGAGGACTTCAGCGCGAGCCTTCTCGTCGATGCCCGGTGCCGGCGCTTCTTCGAGAACCTTCTGGTGGCGACGTTGCAGCGAGCAATCGCGGTCGCCCAGGTGGATGGCGTGGCCCTGGCCATCGGAAAGCACCTGGACTTCCACGTGACGTGGGTTGGTCAGGAATTTTTCCAGATAGACCATCGGATTGCCGAACGCCGCGCCAGCTTCGGTGCGCGTCAGTTTTGCGAAGGAGATCAGGTCTTCTTCTTTATGCACAACGCGCATGCCGCGACCACCGCCGCCGCCAGCGGCTTTGATGATCACCGGGTAACCGACTTCGCGACCGATGCGCAGAGCGGTTTCTTCGTCTTCAGGCAGTGGGCCGTCAGAACCCGGAACGGTTGGAACGCCTGCAGCGATCATGGCGTGCTTGGCCGATACCTTGTCGCCCATCAGGCGAATAGTGTCGGCTTTCGGGCCAATGAACGCGAATCCGGAGTTCTCGACCTGTTCAGCGAAATCAGCGTTTTCCGCAAGGAAACCGTAGCCTGGGTGAATGGCGGTGGCGCCGGTCACTTCGGCCGCAGCGATGATGGCCGGAATGTGCAGGTAAGAGTGTGCGGCCGAGGCCGGACCGATGCAGACGGATTCGTCTGCCAGGCCCAGGTGCATCAGCTCTTTGTCGGCCTTGGAGTAAACGGCGACAGTCTTGATGCCCATCTCTTTGCAGGCACGCAGGATCCGCAGGGCAATCTCACCGCGGTTGGCGATCAGAACTTTTTCCAACTTCGCAGTCATCAAAGTTTCTCCGCGGTTCAAACGATGGTGAACAGCGGTTGGTCGTACTCAACCGGCTGGCCGTCTTCGACGAGGATGGATTCGATCACACCGCTGGTTTCAGCTTCGATGTGGTTCATCATCTTCATGGCTTCGACGATGCACAGAGTGTCGCCTTTTTTCACGGTCTGGCCGACTTCAACGAAGGACGGCGAGCTTGGCGAAGATTTGCGATAGAAGGTGCCGACCATCGGCGAACGGGCAACGGTGCCGTTCAGCACTGGCGCGGCCGGAGCAGCAGGCGCTGCAGCGGCAACCGGAGCAGCAGCCACTGGCGCAGCCGCCGGTGCTTGCATCGGAGCCGGTGCGTAGAACTGCTGAGCCGGGGTCTTGCTATGACGACTGATGCGTACGGACTCTTCGCCTTCCTTGATCTCGAGCTCGTCGATGCCGGACTCTTCCAGCAGTTCGATCAGTTTCTTAACTTTACGGATATCCATGAATCATCAACTCCCAAGGGTCGGTCAGGGGCGTATAGCTTGTTGTTCAAGCTGTTCCAGGGCAGCCTCCAGGGCCAGTCGATAACCGCTGGCGCCAAGGCCGCAGATCACTCCCACCGCTACGTCGGAGAAGTAAGAGTGATGGCGGAAAGGTTCGCGTTTGTGCACGTTAGACAAATGCACTTCGATGAATGGGATGCTCACCGCCAGCAGCGCGTCACGTAATGCGACACTTGTGTGCGTAAAAGCTGCTGGGTTGATCAGAATGAAGTCCACACCTTCGCCTTTCGCGGCGTGGATGCGGTCGATCAATTCGTACTCGGCGTTGCTTTGCAGGTACAGCAAATGATGGCCGGCTTCACGGGCACGGCGTTCCAGGTCCTGGTTGATCTGCGCCAGTGTCGTAGCGCCATAGGTGCCCGGTTCGCGGGTGCCGAGCAAGTTCAGGTTGGGGCCGTGCAGAACCAATAGCGTCGCCATCTGCTGTTCCTTGTTATCTGTGTGCAGTTGTCAGAACCCGGCGACTATGCCGCAAAGCCTTTGTGACTGTCCAGTTCTATGCAATAGCCAGCACGATGGCCGATGTTTGCGCGAAATATGTGACCGGCTTATTAAATCCGGTCATTTGCTTTCGCAACACGTTCGGCGAAGTCGGTGGCGCTGATCTCGCCGATCACTCGTACATCGGCGCGTTCGACACCGTCCTTGCCGAAAAACATCAGGGCCGGAGGGCCGAACAGTTTGTAACGATCAAGCAGGGCGCGCTGTTCGGCGTTGCTGGCGGTGATGTCGAAGCGGACGAGGCGATAGCCCTTCAGGCGTTCGACGACGGTGGCGTCGCTGAGCACTTCGCGTTCGATGACTTTGCAGCTGATGCACCAGTCGGCGTACCAGTCGAGCAGCAGCGGGGTGCCGGCGGATCGGGCTTCGGCGAGGACGCGATCGAGGTCCGCCGGGGTGCTGATGGTTTGCCAGGCGCTGGTGTTTTGCGGCTGTTCATTGCCGGCAGTCATGCGCGGTTGGCCAATCGGGTTGAACGGGTCGGTCTGCCCGCTGAACGCCCCGAACCAACAGGCCAGCGCGTAAAACAGCAGGAACATCCCGAGCAGTTGGCCAAGGCGTTTTCGAGGCGGTTTGTAGACGAACTCCAGTGCGCCCATGAACAAGCCGACGCCACCGGCCAGCAAACCGATCAGCAGCAAGGTGATCTGCCCCGGCAATACGCGACTGACCAGCCCGATCGCCAATCCCAGCAACAACACGCCAATCGCATTTTTCACATAGACCAGCCACGGCCCGCTTTTCGGGAGCCAGGCTGCGCCGCCGGTGGCCACGAGTAACAGCGGAGCGCCCATGCCCAGGCCGAGCATGAACAGTTTCAATCCGCCCCCCAACGCATCGCCGCTGGCGCTGATGTACAGCAGCGCACCGGCCAGTGGTGCCGACACGCAGGGCGACACCAGGAGGCTGGACACCACGCCCAGCACAGCGGCGCCCCAGAGCGAACCGCCCTCGGTGCGCCCGGCGATCCGGTCGAGGCGACTGCTGATGGCCTGTGGCAACTTGAGTTCGAACACCCCGAACATCGCGAGGGCAAACACCGCAAAAAACATCGCGAACGGCACCAGCACCCACGCCGATTGCAGGCGCGCCTGAAGGTTGAGCTGAGCGCCGAACATGCCCATCAACGCCCCCAGAATGGCGAAGCAGACGGCCATCGGCAGCACGTAAGCGAGCGACAGATTGAAGCCGCGCAACCCGCCGACCTGACCACGCAATACCACGCCCGAGAGAATCGGCAGCATCGGCAGCACGCACGGGGTGAAGGTCAATCCCAAGCCGGCGAGAAAGAACAAGGCGAGTTCGCGCCAACTCCAGCTCTGGGCCGTGGTGGGTGTCGGTGCGCCAACGCCTTCAATGTTCAGGCGTTCGGTTTCGGGCGGATAACACAGGCCCTTGTCGGCGCAGCCCTGATAGGTCACCGCCAGCGTGAAGGCACGCGGATCGGTGCGCGGTACTTCGATGTCGAGAATGCCGTGATAGACCTCGACATCGCCAAAGTACTCATCGTGCTTTTGCTCGCCCTTGGGCAATTGCGCCGCGCCAAGGACAACCTCGGCCGGTTCGGCGCGAAACTGAAAGCGGTGCCGATAGAGGTAATAACCCTCGGTCGCGACGAAACGCAGCTTGATCGATTGCGGCGTGCTGTCGACCAGGCTCAACTGAAACGCCTCGCGCACCGGCAGGAAGTCGGCGCTGTTGTTGATCGAGCCCAGGGTGGAACTGGGCCGACTCTCCAGCAACCCGGCGGCGGCGGCCGGCAGGGCGAGCACTAAAAGCAGCAGGCAAAGCAAACGGCGCATGACAATCTCGCGTATCGGAATTGGGGGCATGATAGCGGACAGTCGTTCGGATTGCCCCGCCCCTGTAGGAGCGAGGCTTGCCCGCGAAGAACGATTACGCGGTTTGCCTGAGTAACCGCAGTATGGTTCGCGGGCAAGCCCCGCTCCTACAGGGCGTGGTGGTCTGTCAAACGCGGAAAGCCTGAACGGCTGTATGCAACCGCCCGCCCAACACCAAGAGATTCTCCCCCTGCACGCGTCCTTCGCCGATGCGCAGCAAGTTATCCCCACCCAATTGGTGGATACGTTCGCTGTGATCGCGGATCTCACTGACGGCACCACTCTGCTGCGCAGTGACATCGGCAATGCGCACGGCGGTGTCAGAAATGGTCTGGATCGCCCCGACGATTTTATCCAGCGCGCCATCGGCAGCCTGAGCCTGATTGGCCGTGGCTTCGGCGTGTTCGACCTGGGAGCGCATGCCTTCCACCGATTGCCGCGCGGCGGTTTGCAGGCCGGCGATCAGGGTCTGGATCTCTGCCGTGGCCCCGGCCGTGCGTTGCGCCAGTGAGCGAACCTCCTCCGCCACCACCGCAAACCCTCGACCCATCTCCCCGGCGCGGGCGGCTTCGATGGCGGCGTTCAGGGCCAGCAGGTTGGTCTGGTCGGCAATCGAGCGGATCACCGTCAACACGCCGCCGATGGTCGCCGACTCTTCGGCCAGGTGCTCGATCATTTGCGCATTGCCTTGCACTTCACCCACCAGCGCATGCAGGCCGGTGAGGCTCAGGCCGATGACTTTCTGGCCGTGCTCGACTGCTTGTCCGGCATGGCGACTGGCGTCGGCGGCCTGGCTGGCATCGCCGGCGACCTGTTGAATCGTCGCCTCCAGTTCACCGAGAGAATCACGGATCAGCGCCGTATCGCCGGCCTGGTGTTCGGCGCCGCTGTGCAAGTCGTTGCTCAACTCAGCCAGGGTGCGGCTGCTGCCGGCGACTTGCTCGGCATTGAGGCGAATGGTCCCCACCAGGTCCACCAGATAGGCGCGCAAGCGATTGAGCGAGGCTTCAATGTCATGCAGTTCACGATTGGTTTTGCCCAGTTGAATGTCCTGGCTGAAGTCGCCTTCGGCCCAGGTCGACAGGGCCGGGGCGAGGTTGGTCAGCGTCCGGGCCAGTTTCCGTTGCAAGGTGTCGATCAGCAACGCGATCAGCAGGATCAGGCCGATCATCACGCCTTGCATCAAGCGCACTTCGCCCTGGATCTGCCCGTGCTGGGCGCGGACCACCGGCTCCAGTCCGGCAATGGCCTGCTGCACGTCGGCAATTTTCAGGTGCGTCGCGGTGCTGAGGTCGGTGCGTTTCTGGATCTGCTCGCGAGTGCGCGCCAGTTCAGCGGGGTAACGCGTCAGCAAGCTGTTGAGTTCCCGTTTGAGGCCGACACCGGCATCTTCGGCGACGGTTTTTTCGGTGTTCTCCAACCCCATCATCGCGGCGAAATCATCGGTGCCGGATTCGCTGCTCGCGGCCACGCCGAGCAGCGGCAAGGCGCCGATCAGCTCAGACTGCGCACGGATGCTGGCGACTTCGCGCTCGACATCGGCGGCCAGTTCACTGCGACCGCTGCTGACCAGTTTGTCCCGGGCCAACGACAGTTTGCCCAAATGCTGGGATGCGGCGAGCAAGGGTGCGAGGTACGCCGCGTTGCCGCTGGCGTATTGGCTGAGTTGGTCGAGGCTTGCGCCGAGTTCGCGTTCGGCTTGCAGCAGCAGCGCCTGAGGATCGCCGGCGAGTTTGCCGGCGGCCAGCAGATCGGTTTTGCTGAATTCACTCAGGTTCGACAGGCTCGGACGCAAGGTGTCGGACAGGGCCGGCGGCAACTCGCCGAGCTCTTTTTGCAGGTTGTCGATGGCCTGGCTGGCGCTGCTCAGGCGCAGGGCATCGCCGCTGGCGAGGTAATCCTCGACGTTGCGCGCCACTTCATTTTGAAATTGCTGGGACAAACCGAGGTAACGCTCCATCAGCAGATAGGGGCGCTCGAGGGCTTTTTGTGACCACCAGAGCGTCGCGCCAAGGGCCACGCACACGGCGACTAAAAGGAGGGTATTGAGATTGGTCAGCAGCTTCAGGCGCATCGCGGGTCTACCAACGGCAGAATGGTAAGCGCCTGAAGTTATTGCGTTTCTGTTACAGGGTTATGACCGAATGGGTCCATTCCGATGAAAAAGTGGCACTTTGCTTTGACGTCCGCGCAGCCTGCACGCGGTTACGTCCACCGTCCTTGGCGCGGTACAGCGCTTCGTCGGCCTGGCTGGCCATCATCAGGCTGTCGGAGTGTTCGCACAGCTCCACCACCCCGGCACTGAAGGTGCACCACAAATCCTGGGGCTGGGCCGGGTAGTGGATTTCGGCAAACCGCTGACGGATTTCATCGAGCACTTTGTGCGCCGCTTCGAGATCGGTGTCCGGCATGACAATGGCGAATTCTTCACCGCCATAGCGACCGATGAAATCGGTCTTGCGCAACCGCTGCTTGAGGAACAGCGCCAGGCTCTTGATGACCCGGTCGCCCATGGGGTGGCCGTGGCTGTCGTTGACCCGTTTGAAGTGGTCGATGTCGAGCATCGCAAAACTCAGCGGCTTGCTCTCGCGGCGGGCGCGGAAGCTGCAGTCTTCGAGCAATTGCAGGATGTGGGTGTGGTTGTACAAACCGGTCAGGCTGTCGCGCACCATCCGCGCTTTCAGATTGCGCGCCCGCGCCGCGCGGTTGCGCACGGTGGTAATCAGGTGCCGCGGCTTGATCGGCTTGGTCAGGAAGTCGTCGCCGCCTTCACTCATGGCGTCGAGTTGCTTGTCCAGGTCATCTTCGGCCGACAGGTAAATGATCGGCACGCTGACGTAGCGGTCGTTGTGCCGGATCACCTTGGCCAGTTCCGTGCCGGTGCAGGTCGGCATGTACATGTCGAGGATGATCAGGTCCGGCTGAAAGTCCGCCAGTTCGGCCATGGCCTGAATCGGGTCGATCAAGGTGCGCGTGACGATTCCGGCGCTGTTCAGCAGGCGCTCGGTGTGCAAGGCCTGGGCGCGGGAGTCGTCGATGATCAGCACTTTATAAGGTTCGTACTGGGCGACACAGGTCAGGACTTCGATCTTCTCCAACAGGCTCGAAGCTTCGAGGGTGCCGGTGAGAAATTCCTGGCCACCGGCGCGCACGGCGGCGAGGCGGGTCGGGGTGTCGGTTTCGTGCAAGCTGAAGAACAGCAGCGGTAAAGGCTCGTCCAGTCCGACCTGGGCCTCGGCGGCCAGTTTCAGGCCGATGCCGGCGCCACTGAAGTCCACGTCCATGACGATCGCCGCCGGCAGGCGCTCGACCATTGAGGAGCGAAACGCAGCAACGCTGTCCAGGGATTGGGCGCTGAGCCCGAAAAATTCCAGCTGCTTGGCCAGGCGCTCGGCGCGGTCGTGATCCTGCAGCATCACGTAGATCGGCTTGCGCAGCGGCGGCAGAAAGGTTTGTTCCAGCTGATCGCCGTGGCGCAGGCCGGTGCGCGACAGGCGCTGCATCAAGCGGTTGAGGTCGGTGATCAGCCCGCTGCTCAGGCGTCCGCGATTGGCGTCGACAGCCTCCAGCGACTGGCCGATGTGGCGCGCCAGTTGGGTGTGTTCAGGTTGCTCGAAACGCTCGGCGAACCGCAGCAGGCGCAGGTTGGCCTCGCTCAGTTCCGATAAATCGGTGGTGGACCACTCGCTGCGTTGCAGGCGCTGCCATATCTCAAGAATCTGACGTGCCTGATGAATTACCCGCTGGGCAAAGTGGTGCTTGAGGCGCTCACGGCTGGGGTCTTCTGGCTCGGTCATATCCTGACTACTAGTTAGGGTGCATGCTGAGATCGACTGGTGGCTCTATGCTAGCACCTCTTTCCAATCCCATGAGCGTCGTGTGTCAATAATCTGCAAAGCGGCATCATTCAGTTTCTGACTGGCTGGTCGCATAGGCTCGCCGCGGTACGCAATACTTGTAGCAGCTGGCGAAGCCTGCGTTTGGCTGCGAAGCAGTCGTAAAACCTGAGCGCGAGGTATTCCTGAAACACCGCATCGACTGATTTCACGACTGCTGCGCCGCCGAACGCAGGCTACGCCAGCTGCTACAAAGATGTGTGCTTCATTTATAGTGGTGCCTCGACCCGATTAATGCGCGGCAAACGAGGCACGATGGCGTAGGGTTGTGGTCGAACCGATGAACTCAAGTGATTGAAAGGATATCGCCATGCTGGACTGGAAGAATCGCGCGGGCAGCGCGCCTGAACGTGCCGCTGAACCGAAATCGGCCACCCGCAGTTACGTCGGCGGCCTGTTGTTCAGCCGGGCGCTGGCCACGCTGATTGGCCTTTACCTGCTGGTGACGATTGGCCTGGGTTGGTATTGGAGCCAGGAGCCTGCGCTGTTCCCGGTTCAACAAAATGCCCAGGTGGCAGCCGAGAAAGAAGGCAAGCAAATGGTCATCGGGTACACCACGGTGGAAACCCTCAAGACCGTCGCCGGCACGTTGCTGAGCAAGCCAGGCGGCTATATTTCCAACGACCGTTTCCCGCCGGGCCTGTGGATGGACAACACACCGAGTTGGGAATATGGCGTGCTGGTCCAGGTCCGCGACCTGAGTCGTGCCATGCGTAAAGACTTCGCGCGTTCTCAGTCGCAGTCCACCGAAGACGCCGACCTGGCCAAGGCCGAGCCGCGTTTCAACTTCGACAACAAGAGTTGGGTGCTGCCCTCCAGTGAGTCCGAATACCAGGAAGGCATCAATTCCCTGAGCCGTTATCAGGCTCGCCTCTCCGATCCAAGTCAGAAAAGCGCGCTGTTCTATGCTCGCGCCGACAACCTGAACAACTGGCTGGGCGATGTCGGTACCCGTTTGGGTTCGCTGTCGCAACGGCTGTCGGCCAGCGTCGGCCGGGTCAAGCTCAATACTGCACTGAAAACCGAAGTCCTGGCCCCGGGTCAGGTGCCGCAGGTCGATGAAGAAATCGTTGAAACCCCGTGGATGCAGATCGACAACGTGTTCTACGAAGCCCGCGGCCAGGCTTGGGCCTTGTCCCATCTGCTGCGCGCTATCGAAGTCGACTTCGCCGATGTGCTGGCCAAGAAGAATGCCACGGTCAGCGTGCGTCAGATCATTCGTGAGCTGGAAGCTTCGCAAGAGCCGGTGTGGAGCCCGATGATCCTCAACGGCAGCGGCTTTGGCGTGCTGGCCAACCACTCGCTGGTCATGGCCAATTACATCTCCCGGGCCAACGCCGCAGTGATCGATCTGCGTCAATTGCTCAATCAGGGCTGAGTCATGGGTGATAACGCCAAAGAGGCCGCCCATCGCGCGGCCTCGGATGCCGAACAGATCGCCTGGGTCGACGAGCAGGACAACCTGCTCGGCGCCCTGGTCCGTTCCGACCTGCGCGAACGCGGGCTGATCGGGCGCGGCACCTACATCATGCTGTTCAATTCGGCCGGTGAGCTGTGCGTTCACCGTCGAACCCTGAGCAAAGCCATTTACCCCGGTTACTGGGATGTGGCGGCGGGCGGCATGGTGCTCGCCACCGAGACGTATGCCGAGTCGGCTGCCCGTGAACTGGAAGAAGAGCTGGGCGTGAGCGGCGTGGAGTTGACCGCCCACGATCACTTTTTCTTCGAGGACACCGGCAATCGCCTCTGGTGTTCGGCGTTCTCGGCTGTGTGGGACGGCCCGTTGATCCTGCAACCGGAAGAGGTGCTGGAAGCGCGCTTCCTCCCCATCGATCAGGTCCTTCTGGAAATTCAGCAAAAGCCTTATTGCCCGGACTCCCTGGCCGCGTTGAAGCGCTATCTGCGCGCCCTTGGCGAGGACGTCGCAAAAGAGCTGTAAATTGGCGCCGATTGGCTCTTAGCAAGTCGGCTTTTTGCCGTTACACTGCGCGACCTTTTCAAGCTGAACCAGCATTGCTCTCTGTAGGAGCGAAGCTTGCTCGCGAAGTACGTTAACGAAAACGCGTGCATCCAGATTGTATGCATCGTCCTTGCGTTCTTCGCGAGCAAGCTTCGCTCCTACACGTCTGTACCGGTTCAGTAGCGCTGCCCCTGCCTGAGTGGGGCTTCGCGGTCGATGGCAGCTTCCCAAGTTGCCGCGACCAGTCTTTGTCCTCCCAAGAGGATTGCCGGTGGCCAAAAAAGCCGCATCCTTCGCCGCCCTTGGTGGCCTGGTATTTTCCACCGACGCAGGTCGTCATTGCCCGGATTGCAGTAAACCGGTGGACGCCTGCATCTGCAAACAGACCGTTATCCCCGCCGGCGACGGCATCGCTCGCGTGCGTCGCGAAAGCAAGGGGCGCGGCGGCAAGACGGTGACCACCATCACCGGCGTGCCGTTGGCGGAAGAAGCGCTCAAGGACCTGGCCACTACGTTGAAGAAACGCTGTGGGACCGGGGGAGCGTTGAAAGACGGAATCATCGAAATCCAGGGCGATCATGTCGAGCTACTCTTGGCTGAACTGATCAAGCTGGGTTTCAAAGCGAAGAAGTCCGGCGGCTAGCAGCCTCTGTGAAAACCACCCTCGGCTTGATCCAGTCCCGATTCAACTCTGGCCTGGCGTCGTCTACATGGTTTTCACAGAGCCTGTTCTGAACGGTTTCTAAACTCAGTGCTGAATGTGAGGTCTATGGCCCTTGCATGCAGGCTAATCGTCATTTTCATTCTTTAGACTGCGCCGGCCTGAACCCAGGCGACGCTCTATGACTTCTTTATAGGGGACTTCAATGTCCGTAAGACGCACACGCAAAGACGATGGCAGCCAATGGACAGTTGCGGACAGCCGCAGTGTTTACGGGATTCGCCATTGGGGGGCCGGGTATTTCGCGATCAATGACGCCGGTCGCGTCGAAGTTCGTCCGAACGGTCCGACCAGTTCGCCTATCGACCTCTTCGAGCAAGTCGACCAGCTGCGCAAAAGCGGCCTGTCCTTGCCGCTGCTGGTGCGTTTCCCTGACATTCTGCAAGACCGCGTGCGTCAGCTGACCGGCGCGTTCGACGCCAACATCGAGCGCCTGGAATACCAGAGCAAGTACACCGCGTTGTACCCGATCAAGGTTAACCAGCAAGAAGCGGTGATCGAGAACATCATCGCTACCCAAGACGTGTCCATCGGCCTGGAAGCCGGCTCCAAGCCTGAGCTGCTGGCCGTGCTGGCCTTGGCGCCGAAGGGCGGCACCATCGTCTGCAATGGTTACAAGGATCGCGAGTTTATCCGTCTGGCGCTGATGGGCCAGAAGCTGGGCCACAATGTGTTCATCGTGATCGAGAAAGAATCCGAAGTCGGGCTGGTGATCGAAGAAGCCGCCTCGCTGAAGGTCAAGCCTCAGGTCGGCCTGCGCGTGCGTCTGTCGTCCCTGGCGTCGAGCAAGTGGGCAGATACCGGCGGTGAAAAATCCAAGTTCGGCCTGTCGGCGGCACAATTGCTGTCGGTGGTCGAGCGTTTCCGCGCTGCCGGTCTGGATCAGGGCATTCGCCTGCTGCACTTCCACATGGGTTCGCAGATCGCCAACCTGGCGGATTACCAGCACGGCTTCAAGGAAGCGATCCGTTATTACGGGGAGCTGCGTAACCTTGGCCTGCCGGTGGATCACATCGACGTTGGCGGCGGTCTGGGCGTTGACTACGACGGTACGCACTCGCGTAACGCCAGTTCGATCAACTACGACATGGACGATTACGCCGGTGTCGTGGTCGGGATGCTCAAGGAATTCTGCGACGCGCAGAGCCTGCCGCACCCGAACATCTTCTCCGAAAGCGGCCGCTCGCTGACCGCTCACCACGCCATGCTGGTGGTGCAAGTGACCGACGTCGAGAAGCACAACGACGACGTGCCGCAAATCGAGAATAAGGAAGCGCTGCCGGAAACCGTGCAGTGGCTGGTTGACCTGTTGGGCCCGACCGACATCGAGATGGTCACCGAAACCTACTGGCGCGCCACGCACTACATGAGCGACGTGGCCACCCAGTACGCCGATGGCAAGCTGACCCTGGCCGAGAAAGCCCTGGCCGAGCAATGCTACTTCGCCGTGTGCCGTCGCTTGCACAACTCGTTGAAGGCGCGTCAACGTTCGCACCGTCAGGTGCTCGACGAGCTCAACGACAAGCTGGCCGACAAGTACATCTGTAACTTCTCGGTCTTCCAGAGCCTGCCGGACACCTGGGCCATCGGCCAGGTCCTGCCGATTCTGCCGCTGCACCGTCTCGATGAAGAGCCGCTGCGCCGCGCCGTGCTGCAGGATCTGACCTGCGACTCCGACGGCAAGATCAAGCAATACGTCGACGAGCAGAGCATCGAAACCAGCCTGCCGGTTCACGGTTTGAACGAAGGCGAGGACTACCTGCTGGGTATCTTCCTGGTCGGCGCCTATCAGGAAATTCTCGGCGACATGCACAACCTGTTTGGTGACACCGACTCGGTGAACATCTACCAGAACGCCGACGGTAGCGTGTACCACGCCGGTATCGAAACCCACGACACCATCGAAGACATGCTGCGTTACGTGCACTTGTCGCCGGAAGAGCTGATGACCCACTACCGCGACAAATGCGCCAGTGCGCGCATCACCGCCGCCGAGCGTACCCAGTTCCTCGACGCTCTGCGCCTGGGCCTGACCCGTTCGTCTTACCTGTCTTCTTGAGGTAAGGCACCGCTCTCAGCAGGTTGTCTGAAAACTTTCCGCACGCTGCGGGAAATTTCAGATGGCCTGTTGGGATGCTTCCCCGATTTAAAGCGAAATGACTCACATCCCCGGCTATCCAAGCGATCTGGTCCTCTTTTCGCGTAGGTCATTTCCTAAGTTGTACTTCGGCTCTCTACTCGGCCAACTCTCTCGGAGAGAATCCCCGGCCGCCCCTCCTGTAGAGAATCGCCGATGTTCGATCCAGTCAACGAGCCGTCATTTCGTCTGGATGTAGAGGGTCTGCCCGACCCCGTTGAGGTTTTGGCCTTTACCGGCAGTGAAGCGATCAGCGAACCCTTTGTGTTCGACGTGGATCTGCTGATCGATGACCCGACACTGGACCTGGCAAGCCTGCTGTACCGCCCGGCCTTTTTGCATCTCGGGCCGCCGGGGACCGGGTTTCATGGGCAGTTGCATGAGCTTGTCCAGGCTGCCCATGGCGCCGGGCCCAGGCTTTGTCGTGTACGCCTGAAGCCGAAACTGGCCTGCCTGGCCCAGCGTTTCAGCCAGCGCATCTTCAGCAACCGCTCTGTACCCGAGATCCTCGCCCAGGTACTCAAGGAACATGGCATTGCCGGCAAGGATCGGCGCTTTGACTTGAGCGGCGATTATCCACCGCGTGATTTCTGCACGCAGTACCGGGAATCGGATCTGCAGTTCCTCCAGCGTCTGTGTGCTCAGGAACGGCTTCACTACCACTTCGAGCATCGCCGGCGCGGGCACAGTCTGGTCTTTAGTGATGGGCCGGGGCCATTTCAGTGGGAAGCCGAGATGGTCTTTGACCTCGACACCGAACAGCCTGGCGTGCAGCAGTTCAAGGTTCAAGGCAACACGCAGGCTGGCGAAGGTCAGACGAACTTGACCACGTTGCGCAGCGGCCAGCGGGTTCTACTGTCCGGCCATCCGTGTACGGACTGGAACCGTCTCTGGCTGTTGATCCATGTCGAGCATCAGGGAGGGCAGACGCCGGGGTCTGCTTATGGCAACCAGATCCGCGCTGTTGCGGGGGCGTTACCGCTCGCGGCGCCTCATTTGGTCATCAGCCCCCGGATGCATAGCCTGCAGCGGGCGTGGGTGGTCGATGTCGATGAGCCGCAACCCGATTCATCCAGGCCGGTTGCCGTGCAATTTGACTGGGTCTATCAGGGTGAAGGCGCTGCCCCCAGCCACTGCTGGCTGCCGTTGGCGCCGGAATTGGGTGGCGCGCATGCCATGCCGTTGGGTGAAGGTGCGCAGGTGCTGGTGAGCTTTATCGAAGGGGATCCGGATCAACCGTTAATCACCGGGTTTCTTCCCGGTGCCCCTTTCACTCAAGCGTCAGGCTTGCCCGAACTTCCACCCATCGCGGCGACCGATGACAACACTGCTGGCGACGGTTTATTGCGCTTGTTGCAATCCAGCGAACCGATCGTGCTGCTGTGTCTGTTGCCTGGCGGGGGCAGTTTCAGCCATTGCACGCAAGCTTTTTGCACCTGCCGGGCAGTGACGGGGCTTGGCCAGAGCGGTGCGGCATGATCGTCGCCCAGGCGCCGGACTCAACCGCGCAATGGCTGTTGCTCGACGTACCGGGGCAGCCCCGGGCCGGTGCGATGCTGCGTGAGCAGTTTGCGCAGGCCCGACGGTTCTGGCTGTTCGAGGGCACCGAATTGCAGTCGTTACGCGAGCACGGGCCGGTGTTGGTCGACCTCAAGGGATGCCCGGCGCTGGCCGAGTTGTGCCTGCGCGAACCGCACATCTGGAGCGGCTTGTTACTGGTCAGTGAGGCTTCGCCGTCGCAGTTGCTCGAGCATTTGCGCCGCATGCTCACGGTCACCTTTGGCCTGCACCACCGCGCGTTGTTGAGCTACTACAACCCCCACACCGCCAGTTACTTTTTCGATGCTTGCGATGCTCTTGAACTGAGTCGCTGGCTGGGGCCGATCAGTCAGTTGCGCTGGTTCGGCGGCACCTGGGCCGACCGGGCCATCGGCAGTCAGGGTTGGCAGCAGTTGTTCAATCCGGGGCTTGCCGTCATCCCGTTGGCCATCGAAGAAAACCTGACGCCTCGTCAGCGGGACACCTTGCAAACCTGCCTGCTTGAACAGCACGCCTGGCATTGGAGCCGGTCCACCGGGACCGACTACAACAGTCTGTGGGCCCTCGTGCAGGAGGGGCTGGCGCTGGGTTTCAGCGAACGCCCGGTGCTCGATGGCTGGTTATGGCTACGCTTGCAGTATCCCGACGCTTTGCCCGTGCAGCCATTACCGGGCATCACTCAGCAGGAGCGTCTCGATAGCCTGCGCAACCTGTGGCAGAACGATCAACCCTGAACACGAGGTTCGACATTGATGCCGAGTAAAATCCGCTGGCTGTTCGGCCTGACCATGGGCGTCTTTTTGCTGGCCATGGTGACGGCATGTTCACCGCTGAAAATGCTCAATGCCCTGACCCCCGACAGCACGTTCGACAAGACCGAGGGCATTGCCTACGGCGATGATCCGCGGCAGAAACTCGATGTGTATGTGCCTCGTCATTCTCTGGAGAGCGCTCCGGTGGTGGTGTTTTTCTACGGCGGCAGCTGGAACAGCGGTTCACGCAGTGATTACGGTTTTGTCGGCGAGGCACTGGCGTCGCGAGGGATCGTTGCGGTGCTGGCGGACTATCGGCTGTATCCACAGGTGCGCTATCCATTGTTCCTCCAGGATGGCGCCAAAGCCGTGGCCTGGACTCACAAACACATTCGGCAATTTTCCGGTAACCCGCAGCGGCTGTACCTGATGGGTCATAGCTCCGGGGCTTATAACGTCGCCATGCTGGCGCTGGACCCCGGTTTGCTGGGAGCGGTGGGGATGTCGCCGCACGATCTGAGTGGCTGGATCGGTCTGGCCGGGCCTTATGATTTTCTGCCTATCCAGAATCCGGATGTGCGGCCGGTATTCTTCTGGCCGGATTCACCGCCCCAGTCGCAGCCCATCAACCACGTCAGTCGAGGCGCGCCGCCAGCCTTGTTGATGGCTTCGCGCGACGATGAGGTGGTCAACCCGACGCGTAACACTGGTGGCCTGGCGCTGAAGTTGCGCCAGGCCGGGGTGCGGGTTCAGGACTTCTATTTTGCCCGCACCGGCCACGCCACGCTGGTGGCGACGCTGTCTCGGCCCATGCGGGGTTTGGCGCCGGTGCTGGATGAGGTCACGTCCTTCGTTAAATCCATGCCGACTCAGTGAGCTTTGCCTGCGAACCAGCCGTCGATCTTGCGTAAATACCAGGCCAAAGCGCCGAGGGTCAGGCTGCGCAGCAACATGAACAACAAGAAAGTTATCCACAGCCCATGATTGCCCAGGCCTTGCAGCGCCCAGGCGAACGGCAGCAGCAGAATGACCGTCAGCAGCATGCCGTTGCGCATTTCCCGGGCGCGGGTGGCGCCGATGAACAGCCCGTCGAGCAGGTAACTCCAGACCGCAATCAGCGGCAGCGCGGCGAGGTAGGGCAGGTAGATAAACGCGGTGTCGCGCACGCTCTGAATGTCGGTCTGCATTTCGATGAACAAATGCCCGGCGAAGGCGAACAGCACCGCAAAGCCCAGGCTCGCCAGCAACGACCAGCCGCAGGCAACCACCAATGAGCGACGCAGCGCCTCTCGATCGCGCGCGCCGATGGCATGCCCGCACAGGGCTTCCACGGCATGGGCCAAACCATCCAGTGCGTGAGCGGTCAGCAGCAAACCGTTGAGCAGCAAAGCATTGGCGGCGACGGTGGCATCACCGAGCCGTGCGCCCTGTACGGTGATCAGGAAAAACACCGATTGCAGCGCCAGGCTGCGGATGAAAATGTCGCGGTTGACCGCCAGCAGTGGCCGCCAGCTCTGCCACAGCGCCAGCGCGGCCCAGGCGATGTGACCGGGATAGGCGCGCAGGGCTTTACGGGTCATGAACAGGCCGATCAGCGCGCCGGTCCATTCGGCGATCACCGACGCCCGGGCTGCACCGACCACGCCCCAGTCCAGTCCGAGCACGAACCACAGGTTCAGCGCGATGTTCACCAGGTTGGTGCTCAGCAGAATCGCCAGCGGCGCCCGGGCGTTCTGGGTGCCAAGGAACCAGCCGACCAGTGCATAACTGGCCAGCGCCGCCGGCAGGCCGAATAGCCGTGTGTGGAAAAACTCGCGGGTGAGTTGGTCGAGCTCGGTCGAGGGTTGCATGAAGTGCAACGCGACGCCGCTCAACGGAACGCCCAATGCGCCCAGGACAATGGCCAGCCCCATCGCCAGCAACAAACCCTGCAGCAAAATCTGCCGCAACGCCGCACCATCCTCGCGGCCGGCGGCCTGGGCGGCGAAACCGGTGGTGCCCATGCGCAGAAAACCCATGCCCCAGGCCAGGAAGGTGTAAAGGCTGGCCCCGACCGCGACGGCGCCCAACTGATGGGCGTGGGGCAGGTGGCCGATGACGGTGCTGTCGACCAGTGCCACCAGCGGAACCGAAATGTTTGAAAGAATCATCGGCGCAGCCAGCGCCCAGACCCGACGATGGGTAGGGCGGTCGCGCCAGTCGGCAATCAGGTTGGACATGCAGGCTCCTTGAGGAGCGGGCATTGTAGCGGGAGGTGTCGTATTAATGTGGGAGCGGGAGTGTTAGTGGATGATCCAGCTCAGCAACCAAAGCCCCAGCACCAACCAGATGATCCCCATGATGATCGACGCATTCATGAACGCCCGGATCGCCGACCACAGCAGCATCAACCCCAGGATCAGCGTAATGATGCTGATGATCGATGTGTCCATGCCCAGCGCCCTGGACAAGCCTTCGACAAAATTGCTGCCGGCATGGCTCAGCAGGTTGAACAAGCCGCTGAGGCCATCAACGATAAACCGGATGACCGAACCGAGTGCCTGGCCGAGCCATTCGAAGAAACTTTCTACCTGCATGTCGTGAACGTCCTGATGTAAGTGGTGGCGTGCTTGCCGGACTTGGGCCATGGATTACGGTGCCGAGTTCCCCACAAGCATAGAGCGTTGCATCGCACCTGTGGGAGCGGGCTTGCTCCCACACTCAATCTACCCACTTGCCATCCCCGATCATCCCCCCGAAGCTATACGCCTTCAGGAGAGCCCGATGAACCTTGTTGAACTGACCGAACGCCTGCACGCCATCCGTGACCGCAATGACTGGCGGCAATTTCACAGCCCGAAAAACCTGGCCATGGCCGCGAGTGTGGAAATGTCCGAGCTGGTGGAGATTTTCCAGTGGCTGACCGAAGACCAGTCGCGCCAATTGCCGACGGACAAACTGGCCCACGCCGGGCAGGAAATTGGCGACATCGTGCTCTATCTATTGCTGCTGTGCAGCGAGTTGGGACTGGACATGAATGAAGTGGTGCGCAACAAACTCGCGGACAGTGAACGGAGGTTCAGCTGATGAGCGATCGTCATTTCGATCAACTGGCGACCCGGTTTGCCGAAAAAATCTACGGCGGGGCCAAAGGCGCGATCCGCCTGGCGGTGCTTCAGGCCGACCTGGCCGAAACCCTGCCGGACCGGCCGCTGCGCGTGCTGGATATCGGCGCGGGCCTCGGCCACATGTCGTTGTGGCTGGCCCAGCGTGGTCATGACGTCACGCTGGCCGAACCCGCCGAACCGATGCTCGACGGCGCCCGCCAGCGTTTCGCCGCCGCCGGCCAGACCGCCACGTTCATTCAGGCTCCGTGGCAGGATTTGCTCGGCCGGCTCACCGAGCCTTACGACCTGGTGCTGTGCCACGCCGTCCTCGAATGGCTGGCCGAACCCCATGCCATCTTGCCGGTGCTGCATCAGTTGACCAAACAGGAGGGTTGGCTCTCCCTGGCCTTCTACAACCGCGATGCGCTGATCTACCGCAACTTGCTCAAAGGCCATTTCCGCAAGATGCGCAAGAACGACATGGCCGGCGAGAAGCAGAGCCTGACCCCGCAGCAGCCCCTTGATCCACGTGAACTGGCGGCGCAACTTGAGGGCCTGTGGCAGGTCGAAACCCAGAGTGGGGTGCGGGTTTTCCACGACTACATGCCGGTGGAATTCCAGGCCCGCGCCGAACTCGTGGACCTGCTCGAAATGGAGCTGGCTCACCGTCGTCACCCAAGTTTTGCCGGGCTTGGGCGCTATTTGCACTGGATCTGTCGGCCAGTCTGATCGGAGCGCAACATGAAAAGTCGTTCAGGGTTACTGGTGATCTGTCTCGGGTTGGCGGCCTGCCAGGGCAGCAACCCTTATGTGGCGACCTCCAACCCCTTGCCGCCCGCACCGCCTCAGGCGGCCAACACCTTCGACCGCAGCGCCTACCCGGCAGCGCCGCGTGACTATGGGCGTTACCGCAGTTGGGCCTGGCTCGACGGGCAACTGCCACCGGGCAGCGCCTGGGCAGACTCGGCCCAGGTCGCCGAAGCGGTCAGCAACGCCCTCGATCAGCGCGGCTTGCGTCCGTTGCACGATAACAACCGCCCGGCTGACCTGTTTGTCAGCGCCGACCTGCACCTGGAAACCCGCTTGCGTCAGGTTCGGGACGACTATGGTTACTACGGCGGCGGTTATGGCGGTTACAACCGCTACGGCAGCGGTTACGGCATGTACAACACCGTGCCGATCGTTCGGACTTATCAGGAACAAGTCGTGGTGGTGCGCGTTGATTTGTTTGACGCTCAGAGCGGTCAACCGGTGTGGAGTGCCAGCGCCGAAACCAGCAACCGGGGCAGCCAGAGCGAGCGTGCCGATGCGATACGCGAGGCTGTAGAAAAGGCGATGTCGGCGTATCCTCCTAGTTAGCTTCTGTAGGTAAGAAGCATTGCGCAGGTTCATGTCTTCAACCGGAGAAATATCATGTTCCGCCGTCTCGCTTTACTGGCTGTGGCCGCGCTGCTCACTGCCTGCGCCGGCAGCCAGGTCAATAATGACTTCGATGCCAGCCGCGACTTCGCCGCCTATCGCAGCTGGAGCTGGAAAGAACCCGCCCTGCAATATCGCCCCGATGACCCACGGATCAAGAGCGACCTGACTGAACAACGCATCCGCCAATCGGTGACCGATCAACTGGATCAGCGTGGCCTGCGTCCGGCTGCGGATGGCAAAAAGGGCGATTTGAGCGTGCAGACCTATCTGATCGTCGAGCAGCGCCAGCAACAAGTAACCACCAACTACGGCGGCGGCGGCGCTTGGGGTAATCCATGGAACGGCTACTGGGGCGGGCCGATGTACAACGAAACCCGTAACGTCAGCTACAAAGTGGCGATCATCCAGATCGACCTGCTCGACGGCAAGGACGGCAAACTGGTGTGGCGTGGCAGTGACGAGCAGATACTCAGCCGCACAACGAACCCGTCGGATCGCAGCACGGCGATACGCGAAACGGTCGGGCGAATTCTCGCCAACTACCCACCCAAATAAACACCACAAAACCACTGGCATGTTGCCAGCAGTTTCGCCAAGTCTTGACTACACTGCTGTTCACCCATGGAGGTAGCCCTCGGCTGTGCACCGGCAAAGGAGTGCGCGATGTCTCACCGCTTGCAGTTTTGCGGCCCGGTCCGGCAACGGGGCGCTATCGGTTTGATGGCGGCGCTGACACTGGGCATGGCCCTGATGTTTATGCTGGTCGTGGTCGACAGCGGTCGTTTGTATCTGGAAAAACGCGACCTGCAGCGCGTGGCGGACATGGCCGCACTCGAAGCTTCCACGCTAGGGGGGGATTGCGCCACCGGGGCTACGGCAACCGTCTATGCCAGCGCCAGTGCAAACCGTAACGGCTTCACCTTTCCTGGCCCCGATCGCAACCTGCTGGTCGCTTGCGGTGCCTTGACCCTGGACGCCAATAACCTTCGAGTGTTTGGCCCCGACCCGAGCAAAAGTGAAGCCATTCGGGTGATCGCCAGCCATTCGGTCCAGCAGAGTTTCGCCGGCGGCATCGGCGCCCTGTTCGGTGGCGCTCCTGCTAACTCAACCATTAACCTGAGCGCCACGGCGGTCGCGGCAGTTACGGGACCGCCGATTGCTCAATTGAGCATTCGCAGCACGTTGGTTGACGTTAATTTGCTGAACGATTTTTTGTCCGGTTTAAGCGATGCTCCTATCAACCTGAGCGTCGCGAGTTGGAACGGTTTAGTGGCCGCCAATATCAACCTGCTCAAATACATGGACCAGCTCGCCATTGACCTGCAGGTCGCCGCAGGCGATTACACCCAACTGCTCGGTGCCGATGTCACTGTGGGCCAGTTACTCCGGGCCGCCGCGACGGTCGCTCAGGCCAATGGCGCTACGGCGGACGTACAGATCGGTTTGAATGCGCTGGCCAGCACCCTCGTCAGCCCTCTCAAGGTGCACTTGGGTGACATTTTGCAGTTGCAGGCGGGCAGCACTGCTTCCGGTTTGAACGCCAACATAAACGCACTTCAGCTAGTTCAGGCTTTTATCGAACTGGGCAACAGCAAGAGTGCGGTGGCAGGCACCCTTCCAGTGAATTTGCTGGGGCTGGGCCTCGGGGCAACCGCAAAACTCAAAGTGATCGCCCCTCCGCAGTTGTCAGTGGTGGGCAATCCAGCTTTGGCAAAACTTGCGCCAATGGGTGTCGATCGAATCTACGTGCGAACCGCCCAGGTCCGGGTGTTGGTGACCCTGGATTTGTCTTTGGTCACCAATCTGCTCGGTGCAGTGACGGGGATCTTGTCCGTTGTCACCGGGTTACTGGGACTCGACTTGTATGTTTTGCCCAGTCCAAATCTGGATGTGAGTCTTGAAGCGGGTGGCGGCAGCAGTTACGTCACCGATTACACCTGCGCCAGCGAGACCAATAAAAGCCTGACAGCCTTCGCCACCACCACAGTGGCCGAGTTGAGGGTTGGACGGGTCAATTCGGATTGGGCCTCCTCGACGGTACCCCTGAGCGTCACGCCCATAACCTTGCTCGACATCCGGCACGCCGGCGTTCCGTTTTCCGGCGGTGGCGCTGAACTCAGGATCGACAGTCCCGTCGCCCCAACCAGTGCTACGTCCACGTTCATCAATCCACCGAAGGTCGGGCTGGCCCCCTCGAATCCGCCTTACACCTTGACGGCCACCAACGCGATCTCCGGCTTGTCGCAAGCCGTCAACCCCTTGCCATTGACGGTCCACACGCCGTCGTTCACGCCAAACTTCCTGTTAAGCGCTGTCTTCGATTTGCTGAACTCACTGCTCTCTGGCGTGTTATCGCTGTTGACGACAACATTGAGTTCGATCCTCAGTCCATTGCTGGACAACCTGCTCAACACGGTCCTGAAAACCCTGGGAATAGAGGTCGGGAAAATTCAGGTCGGCGCCAACCTCAGCTGTCACTCCGGGCGAGCATCGCTGGTGATCTGATCGTCGGTGGCGATTGGCAGCTCAACGCAAAACCGCGCGCCCTCGACGGAATTTCTTGCGCTCAGGCGACCGCCCATGTTCTCGACGATGCCGTAGCTCACCGACAACCCGAGCCCGGTGCCGACTCCCACCGGTTTGGTGGTAAAGAACGGTTCGAAAATCCGCTCCAGCAGGCGATGATCGATACCGCCGCCATTGTCCTCGACCCATAGCCGCACCGAATGCGCATCGTGCTCGGTGTACAGCGAAATCCACGGCTTCAACTCAGGACGAGTTTCGCGTCGGGCGAGCAGCGCATCCCGAGCGTTGACCATCAGGTTGATCAGGACTTGTTCCAGCTGATCAACATGGCCGCGCACCAGCACGTCAAAACCGGTCTCGCTGACCCGCAGGTCGACCCCTTTGCCGCGCATGCCTTCGCCCAGCAGCGACAACGTGCCCTCGATGGCCCGCGCCGGATTGAACGGGCGCTGCTCGATCTCCGAGCGGCGACCAAAGACCCGCATGTGATCCACCACCCGTGCGGCGCGCTGGACCTGTGCATCGATACGGTTGAGCTTGTCAGTCAGGTAATCGATCTGCACCTCACCGGTGCCCAGGCGCTTGAGCACGTTGACGATCGCCATGCGCATCACGTTCAGCGGTTGATTGATTTCATGGGCCAGCCCGGTGGCCATTTCGCCGAGGGTGGCCATCTTCGCGCTCTGGGTGAGTTGTTGCTGGGAGCGTCGTACTTCGGTGTTGTCGCGGCCCACGGCCTGGATCTCAAGCAGGCGGCCCTGATCATCGAACACAGCGCGATCCGACCAGACCCACCACGCGTGTTCCCGCCCCGGCAATTGCAGGTTGATCTCGGCCGTACTGACCGGGAACTCCGGGCTCAACTGGCTGAGTCGCTGGAGGAACGCTTCGCGCTGCCCCTGCGACATCCAGCTGCCCAGATTGACCCCCGGCAGTTGCTCGGGCAGGCACTCCAGATACGTCGCCAGTGGCCGGTTGCCGAAGGTCAGGGTCAGGTCCGGGCGATAACGACAGATCATCACCGGAGAGTCTTCGACGAGGATTCGATAACGTTCCTCGCTTTGCTTGACCTGCTCGGCGGCGAGGGTCGCTTCAGTGACGTCCAGCCATAGCCCGACGGCCTCCACTGGCAGGCCGAGATCGTCGCGCAACAGTTTGGCCTCGTCGAGCAGCCAGTGGTAATCACCGCGACTGTCGCGCAACCGATAGCGGGCGCGCACCGAGCCTTCGCGCAGCAAGTGGCGGGTGCGTTCGAAGTAGTGATCGCGGTCCTCGGGATGGACCCTTTCCAGCAACGCCCCTGCGGTGCAATCGGCGAGTGTCCAGCCGAGCAACGGCAACAGGCTATCGCTGAAGAAAGTCGGTACCAGCGCACCTTCTACATAGCGCTGCACGTAAATCACCGCCGGCGAACTGGCGATCAGGTTGTCCAGGCGGGCGTGGGCCGCGGCGGCGTGTTGCTGCTGGTTTTTGATGTCGCTGATGTCGAGCATGAAACCGACCAGACGCCGGTTTCTGCCAACGCCCAGCGCCTGGCCTTGCAGGCGATACCAGAGGGGCGATTGCGCGGCGTCGGTGCGATGCAGGCGCACGCACAGCAGCAACGACGTGCCTTCGTTCTGCAAGTCTTGCAGTCGACTGTTCAGTTCATCGCGGTCGGCGGGATGCACCTGCTCGAGCCAGTCCTGCAGCGGCATACGGGTGTTCGCCAGGTTCAATGTGCTGGCCAGTGATGGCGCCAATTGTACTTCGCGACTGTCGCTGAACACTTCCCACCATCCGGTGCCGAGCAATGCTTGCAGGGATTCCAGCCGTTCCAGCTGCAGATGGTGCCGGTTCTCACGCAAGCGCTCCAGCAAAGGGGCGGCGAGCGCGCCGACGAGCTGCAGCCAGTCGCGGTCGATCAGGTCCGGCGCTCGTTGTTGCACCGGGAAAAAGCCGCACAGCAGCCACGCAACCACGCCCTGGGCGTCGTGATAGGGCACCGCGAATCCTTCGGCATTACCGAAGGTGCCTTGCAGGCGCGGGTGTTCACTGGGCGTCAGGCGCTGGGGCGCCGAGCCGTTCAAATTGTCGAGACCGCTGCCCAGGCGCTGGCCGTTTTGCCACAGCTGGGGAGCATCGGCGGCCGCGTAATGCTGGTGAATCTGCCAACCTTGTTCCTGCTCATCGAGCAACGCGATAGCGATACACGGGATCTCAAAGCGCTGGGCCAGGCCTTGCAGTTGTTCCTCCAGCACCTCGGGCAGGCGCGTCAGGCTGCACAGACGCAACTGTTCACCGATGTGCGCCGCGAGCAACTGGCATTGGTCGCGGTTGCGCGATTGCCGGCGCTCGAGCAGCAAGTCGCCGATGTCCAGCAACTGCAACAGCCAGGTGTCAGCCAACGGCTGGACCCAGCCGCGCAGGTGCAAGGGTTGTCCGCTGAGGCTGAAAAAATCCAGATCCAGGAGTTGTCCCTGCCAGTCGGCAGGCCGGCCTTCCACGGAGAGGCTGCAATGTGGCAACAGGAAGTCGAGTAGATGCGCAGCCTGCGCGGCGGGTCTCTGCTGGGCCAGCGCATGCCGCAGCGGGCCGGTCAGGTGCGTCACTCGACCTTCGGCATCCAGATGCATCTGCAAGCCGACGCTCAGCACACTCAGGGTGTCCGCGGTTTCCTGCGGTGGTGGCGGATGGCGGTTGAGCAGACGCCCGAAGAGTTTATCCCCGGCACTCAAAATTGCAGACTCGAACTGGCGGTGAGCGTCGCCGGCAGATTGGGCACCGGGCCGATTCCCGGCAGCACCAGAAACGGAATGACCTGGTTCAACTTACTGGTGGGGTAATGGATGCTGACCTTCAGCACGCCGCCCACATAAGTGGCGCTGGCGTCGGTGGCGACGTTGAAATTCAACGCTGCAGGAATCCAGGCCAGCTGTCGACTCAACTCTGTGGTGGCGACGTTTCGCAGCGCGGCATCGTAACCGGGTGTGCTCGGATCCAGCGCCACACTGCGGCGCACCGCTTCGGCGGTCGACTGGTTGAACGACTGCATCAGCAACAGCGGCAGGCTGTAACTCACAATCCCGTAAAACACCGCGAAAAAGATGACAAACACCAAGGCGAATTCAATCGCGACGGCGCCTTTTTGCTTGCGGGGGAAGCCTGTTTCCATGACTGCGTCTACCCTGACAATCACTACGTGATATCAGCATAGAATCATTCAGCCAAAACGGACGTTTTTTACCGGATGCAGAGCTTTGTCCTACTGATCTGGCTGACGCTATGCGCAGCACAGGATGCTCGAGAACGGCACATCGCCAACGGCCTGACCCTTGGTGCCGCGGTGTTGGCGCTGGCATATTTGCTATGGACCGGCACCACGTGGCTGGGGACCGAGGCTGTGCAGGGTGGCTGGGCATTTTTGCTGGCGCTGGCGTTCACTTTGCCTGGCTACGCGATGAAACGGCTGGGGGCCGGGGACGTGAAACTGATGGCATCGCTGGGCCTGGCTACAGATGGCACGCACGTTCTAGGCAGTTTTATCGGCGCTGGATTGGCCAGTGTGATTTGGCTGATGCTGGCGCCAAGAGTCTGGCTTTATATGGGTCAAGAGCTTAGGAGTCGTCTTCGATACCTGAAGCCTGGAATGTCAAAGAAGCAGCCATTTGCACCCTTTGTGCTGGTGGGTTTTTTACTCACGCTCGGCTGGATTCACTGGGTATCCGTTCTATATACAGAGTAGGAAAGTGCGTCTACTTTCAAATCACTCGTTGTGCGGCCCATGGCTATCGGTACAACAACGGTCTTGATCCCGATGGGAGTTGTACGTGAACAAGCCTACCTCGGCAGTGAAAATCCTTGTGGTCGACGATCAGCTTTCGATTGTCGAAGAGCTCTGCGAATTCCTCGAAGTCAGCGGTTACCGCTGCGTGCCCTGCGAGTCCAGTCATCAAGCGTTGGAACGCTTCAACGAGGACGAAGATATCGGCCTGGTGCTCTGCGATTTGCACATGCCGGGCATGAACGGGATTGAGCTTGTTCAGGAGTTGCAACGGTTGTTCGGCAGGTACCGGGTGTTCGAAGCCATCATGCTGACCGGGTGTGCGGACAAGCAGGATGTGATCAAGGCGCTGCGGGCCGGGGTTGCTGATTACTATCAGAAGCCGCTGGATCTGCGGGAGTTGCTCGAAGGGGTGCAGCGTCAGGAAGTGGTTGTGCAGGAGCGGCAGAAGAGTATGCAGCTGGGGCATCTGGATCAGAAGCTGCAGTATCTGTCTGAGGCGATCGATGATCTTTATCAGGATCTGGATAAGGTTCGGCGTGGTCCGCAGGCGTCGGATTTTTCTGATGGCGATGTCAGTGAGCAGTTGCCGGCGATTTTCAGTCAGTTGTCGCCACGGCAGTTGGAGGTGGCGCGGTTGGTGGGCAAGGGGCAGACCAATTATCAGATTGCCTGTGAGTTGGGGATTACCGAGAACACGGTGAAGTTGTATGTGTCGCAGGTGTTGCGGTTGACGCATATGCATAACCGGACGCAGTTGGCGTTGGCGTTGGCGCCTGGTCATTCGGGATTGCGCCAGCGGGTGACGGCTCACTGATCCTGTACATCAATCTCCTGTAGGCGCTGACGAGTGAATCGAGGCTGCGATCTTTTTATCTTGATCTTGACCTTGGCGGCCTTAAAGCCGACCAGGTTCTTGTTGACTGGGTACATATCCATTCCTGCGGTAACGGCGACTGGCGGTTTCGCCCTTACGGCGACTCACTTTTTTGACAAACGCCTCAAAAAAGTAAGCAAAAAAAGGCTCGCCCCGAGCGTCCGGCCCCTCGCCTGGGCTCGGAGTTCCTTCGCTCCGGTATCCATCCGGGGACACTGCCCTCCGGTCTGCTTCGCGACGACCTACATGCAGCGTGTTCGACTGCGTCGAACGGCGCTACGCGCCACTCCCCGGATGAACACCTCCACTCAGCCTCCCGAAGGGGCGGGTAGATCAAGATCAAGAGCTGCAGGCGAGCTAACGCTCGGCCTGATGAGTGGTGAGAAGCAGGCGGTAAACGCCGATCCATTGTGGGAGCGAACCTGCTCGCGTTGGCGGCCTGGCAGGCGACCAATTTCTTGCAGGTGAACACCAAACCCTGTGGGAGCTGGCTTGCCAGCGAAGGCGGCCTGACAGCCGACCAATCTTTTGCAGATGTACACCGAACCCTTGTAGGAGTGAGCCTGCTCGCGAAGGCGGCCTGACCAGCCGTCCAATCTCTTGCTGATGTACGCCGAACCCTTGTAGGAGTGAGCCTGCTCGCGATGGCGGCCTGGCAGGCGACCAATTTCTTGCAGGTGAACACCAAACCCTGTGGGAGCTGGCTTGTCTGCGATGGCGGCCTGACAGCCGACCAATATCTTGCTGATGTACGCCGAACCCTTGTAGGAGTGAGCCTGCTCGCGATGGCGGCCTGACAGCCGGCCAATCTCTCTCAGATGTGCCCAGTCCACTGTGAGAGCAAGCCTGCTCGCGAAGGCGATGGATCAGGCGCAACAAATCTCAACACTACTCCCCAGACCCACTGCCCACCGCCCCCCCCTCATCCTGATCAAAGAACTGCGGTATCTCATGTTCATAGCTCTTCAACCACCGCTGCATGCTCAGCTCGCGCTCGGTCGCGGTTGAGGTCTGTGGTTTCTGTGAGGCGGCCTTGTTGCTGCTTTGCAGTTGCAGCCAGCCTTCGGTTTCCTGTTGTTGGGGCGAGGCGGGACCTGGGTTTATGGCGTGCGAGGTAAGCGGCAGGGCCAGCAAGACGAGGCAACAGAGGAGGTTCGGTTTCATCGAGAATATCTCCCTATTGAAGAGTCGGTGCGGTGACGACGGCCACCTGGTTCACCGCAGTCGCAGCAGTCTTGGTGGGTGTCTTGAGTTTCTCCGCGCGGGCCTGGGCTTCGGTGACTTGGGCGGGGCTCAGGCCGAGGCGGCTGACCAGTTCGGCGGCGCGGCTCCAGTCGTCCTGATAGATCAGTAGCGTTACCAGATTCACCGCCGCCAGCTGATCGCTTTGCTTGAGTTCCATGGCGGTCAGGAACTCAAAGCGCGCATCCTCCACGCGCAATTGATTGAGGTAGACCACTCCGAGGTCGTTGCGGATTTTTTCGTCGGTGGGCGCCAGTCGGACGGCACGTAGCAGATGAGCCTGGGCTTGGCCGTTGTCGCCCCTGGCAGCGGCGAGTTGGCCTAGGCCGTGTTCGGCTTCGGCGGCCCGGCAGCTGCCGAGCAGGCTGCGGTATAACGGTTCGGCTTCGTTGCGGCCGAGCAGTCGATAGACCTTGGCCTTGCGCAGGCGCACGTCGGACAGGTTATCGGGCAGGTTTTGCAGGTTGGCCAGGCTGGCGTGCAATTTGCCATTGGTGGCCATGTCGTCGGCGAGGTTCAGCGCCAGCTGTTCATCGGAGTTCAATTTGCCGCAACTGGCATTATTGGTCAGAGCGCTCCAGGGGACCTGGCCATTCGTAGCGCAACCGCTTAGTAACAGGAGACTAAAACCGGCAATGATTGCTTTCATCTCGCTCCCTCTATGAACCAAACGCCCGGGACAGGGCGGTGAAGCCCGGACCGGCGAGTACGATCAATAACGCCGGGAAGAGAAACAGCATCATCACGGCGGACATTTTGGCGGACATCTTGGAGATGTATTCCTGCAAGCGCGTCAGGCGCCGATCATCGAGCAGCAGTTTGAGCGCCAGCAGGGATTTCATCGCGCCGCCGCCCTGATGGATCATCTGCTCAAGAATCACGCAGGTTTCGGTGAACTCGTCTACCGCCAGCAAGCGGGTGGCCTTTTTCAGCTCCTCGCCCAGCTCCAGACCAGAGTCGACCCGAGTCAGGACCAGTCGCAGTTCATGGGTCAGGGCCGGCATCAACTGTTTGCCGTCATCGCTCAAGACGCGCAGCGATTGCTCCACCGCCATGCCGGACTCGAACAGGATGCGCAGCAGTGGAATAAAGATGGAGATCTCTGTCGCCAATTGTTTTTGCCGGCGTTGCGCGGCCGCGGCCAACCAGCGTTTGGGCAGCAGGTAGCCGATGGCGGTGGCGAAGGCCGGGGCGATCCAGTGATTATCCGCCTGCGGAAAACATGTTCCCTGAATCAGCAATGTCACAACCAGCGCCAGCATCGGCACACCCACTTGGAAGGCCGCGAACAGCGAACGTTGGCGGGCGCTGCGCCAGCCCAGGCGGTTGAGTAGCGACTGGGTTTCGTTGTCGAGCTTGACCGAGTGCTGACCGATCCGGCTGCTGCCCAACACCTGCAACCAGTGCCCGACGCGGTGGTCGCTCGGCAGTTTTCCATCCAGCCGTTGGGTGACCTGGCGAGCGCGCCGACGCTGATCCAGCAGACCGCTGAGCAACATCAGCATGGCCCCCAGAAACAACACAGCGCTCATCAGCAGCGCTGTCTTCATACGCTGCGCAACATGCGATAAAGCGCCAGGCTACCCACGACCTGCAGGCCGAACGCCGATGCGAGCATGAGTTGCCCCGAGCTGTCGTGCCACATCGCGAGCAAGTAGTGAGGGTTGGTCGCCAGGAAATAGCCAGCCAGGCCAATCGGCAAACTGCCCAGGACCCACGCCGTCACCCGGGTTTCACCGGTCATGGCGCTGAGCTGGCGCGCCGCCTGTTCGCGTTCGCGGATCATCTTGATCAGGTTCTCCAGCAGTTCGCTGCCATTGCCGCCGTAGCGATGATTAACCTTCAAGCCGAGGGCGAACAAACGCAGTTCGTCTTTCCCATACAGCTCGGCGAGGTCCGAGGCGGCTTCCGGCAGGCTGACGCCCAGTTGCACGTTGCGCTGGACCCGGCCCATGGCATTTTTCAGCGGGTCTTCGGCGGCATCGATGGCGCCCAGCACCGCATCCGACAGGGTTCGTCCGGACTTCAAGCTGCGCACCGAGTGATCGAGCAACGTAGGCAATTGTTCGATCATGCGCTTGAGCCGACGCTGGTAACGCCAGCTGATATAGAGTCGCAGGATCAAGGGTGGCAGGAGCAACAGCGCGAGCAAACCACCCCAGCTGCCGATGGCAAACCCGATCAACACACCCAAGGCCCAGAGCAGTAGCCACAGGCCGAGGCGCTCGGTGGGCCGCCCCAGGCCAGCACGCAAAAAGGCGCTATCCAGGCCTGCCCACGACGATTTCGCCACCTTCTTTTCCGGTTGGCCCTGAGTCAGGCGCTCCAGCACCCGCTCGGTGCTGGTCTGGCGCAAACCACGGTAGAACAAACGAATCGACAAGCCGAGCAAAGCCAGGCAAATCAGGGTGAGCAGCAGCGGTTTGAGCATGCCGTGGCCTTCAATACAGGGATGGAGAAAGCGCCGGCTCGCGGCGCAGTTTGCTACCGGCGGGGTTGACCGCTTCGCGCAGAAAACCGAAACCGCTACGCCGGTCGAGCCGGAACAGCGTGTTGGTGACATACACGTCGTCGCGCAGGCCGATCACCTCCACCACTTCGCTGACGCAACGGCGACCATCGGGCATGCGCGTCAACTGGATCACTACGTCCAACGCCGCGCAGATCATTTGCCGCAGGGTGCGTTCGGCGATGGTGCGACCCGTCAAGCCCACCAGGGTTTCCAGGCGCAGCAGGGCATCCTGGGCGGTGTTGGCGTGCACGGTGCTCATGGACCCGTCGTGCCCGGTGTTCATCGCCGTGAGCACGTCGACCACTTCGACACCGCGAATTTCACCGAGGATGATCCGGTCGGGGCGCATCCGCAGGGCGTTGCGAATCAGGTCGCTGGCCTTCACTTCGCCGTGGCCTTCGGCATTAGGCGGGCGGGTTTCCAGGCGTACCACGTGCGGGTGGCCCAGTTGCAGTTCCGCCACATCTTCGATGGTGACCAGCCGTTCGTGAGGATTGATCAATTGGCTGAGGATGTTCAGCAGCGTGGTTTTACCGGTGCCGGTGCCGCCGCTGATCAGAATGTTGCAACGCTTGCCCACAGCTTCCTGAATGAACTCGAAGATCGCCTGATCGATGGTTTGCATCGCCATCAGGTCGGCGCTTTTGAGCATGTCCTTGCGAAACTTTCGAATCGACAGGCAAGGGCCGTCGAGGGCAATCGGCGGAATGATCGCGTTGACCCGGCTGCCGTCCGGCAGGCGCGCATCGACCATGGGCGAAGACTCGTCGAGGCGTCGGCCCAGAGGCGCGAGGATTCGTTGCATGACCCGTTCGACGTGATGGGCGTCGATAAAACGCAGGTCACTTTGATGCAGCACACCGTCGCGCTCGACGAATACGCGATGTGGGCCGTTGACCAGAATCTCAGTCACCGCCGGATCACGCAGCAGCACTTCCAACGGACCGAACCCGGTCAGTTCGTCGACGATTTCTTCGGCCAGACGCTCCATCTCATACCGGGAAATCGCCAGGTGCAGTCGGGCAATGTACTCGGCCACCTTGTCGATGACGAACTGCGCCAGGGCTTGGCGCGAACCCTCCAGCAGGTTTTTTCCGGACTCCTCGATGGCGTCGATGATGTAGCGGTGAAGCACCAGCTTCAGGCCTTCGTGGTCGGTATTGCCGCAGGTGTTGCGCACAGGTGCACCGAACAGTTTTTCACCGCTCATAGCGCGCCCCTCAACCGGTTGAACCAACCGGTCTTGGGTTTGACCAGGGCTTCTGAGCGTTTTGCCAGTCGTTCGCCGAGGGTGCGCAGGCCTTGTGTCAGGCTTTCCCGGGGGGCCAGTTCGAACAGGGTCAGGCCCTGGTTCTTGGCGTTGAGTCGCACCTGCGGGTTGTAGTCCAGGACCGCGATGATTTCCATGCCGAAGCTTTTTCCCAGGGTGTCTGAGTCGGGGGCGACGTTGCGCAGATAGCGGTCCACCAGCAACCTGGCGTGGTCGAGCTTCATGCCTTTTTCGCGCCAGCGGTTGAGCACTGCCAGATTGCGCCGGCAGTCGAGCACGTTCTGATCGGTGTACCACAGCAGCTTGTCGCAATGGCTGACAAAGGTGCGCAGCGCTTCACTGTCCGGTTGGCCGGTGAGGTTCACCACGATGTGCTGGAAGTGTTGGCGCAAGGCGCTGAGCAACATGTACAACTCGGCGGCGCTGGTGTGCTCCAGCGGCTCATCGTTGCCGGCGTAGGCGAGGATCCGTAACCCGGCGTCGCAACAGGTGAACGCGCTGTCGATCAGCGTGGCGTCCAGGCGCCGCAGGTGTCGCAGTGCATCGCCAAAATGAAACGAACTCTCCAGCCCGAGCAAGGCCAGGCTGTCACCGCGCGGCAGGCCAAGGTCGAGTAACAGCGTTTGCTGACCGCTCTTCTGCACCACTTGCGCCATGTGGTTGGCGAGTAGCGCGCCGTCGGCGTTGCTCTGCACGCCGTAAAGCACGGTCAGGCCACCCAGTTGCGTGTTCGATGCCACGGGCGGCAGGCGTTTACTCAGGCGTCGCACCAGGCCGGCGACTTCACTGGAACGCGAGCCATAGGCGACGAAATCCCGCGCACCGGCGCGCATCGCATTGAGGACGAGCTGGTTGTCCATGCCGTCGCCCAACGCGACGATCGCCAGCATCGGCTTGGCTTCAAGGGCGCCCTCGATCAACGCGCTCTGAGCCACCACGTGTTCGCGATCCAGGCCCACGAACACCAGGCTGGCGCAGGTTACGTCCACCAACGCCAACAGTTCGTCGAGGCTGCCGCTACCGGCACTGACGACCTGGCCTAGAGGGGCGAGGGCACCTTGCAGCCACTCAAGGTCTGTGCCATTGCGGGTGATCGCCAGGAAGGTCTGACTCAAACTTTGGTTCTGGCTCATTGCGATAACCCGCTGCGTTTATCGAAGTTGCCGTTTTCGAGGAAGTACAGGCGATACCAGTTCGGGTCGTAGTTGCGCAGGTTTTCACCGGGCAACGAGGGCAGCTGCGCATTGGCGGCCAGGGGCTGAACCAGGTGCGGCGTGACGATCATCAGCAGTTCGCGCTCCTCGCGCCGGATCGATGAATTGCGAAAGAACGCGCCGAGAATCGGTATGTCGCCCAGGCCTGGAAACTTGCTGACTTCTGACGCGTTGTGAGTGCTGATCAAGCCGCTGATGACGAAACTCTCGCCATCGGCCAGGGAAATACTGGTGTCGGTGCGGCGAATGGTAAACGCCGGGACGGTGGTGCCGCCGATGGTCACGCCGTTGATGTAGTCCAGCTCACTGACCTCCGGTGCGACCTTGAGGGCGATGCGATTGTTGCTGACCACCGTCGGCGTGAGGGTCAGGCGGATACCGAATTCCTTGTACTCGATTGAGTAGCTGTTGCTGTTGGCGCTGGGGACCGGGATCGGGATTTCACCGCCCGCGAGAAAACTCGCGCTTTGCCCGCTGATCGCCACCAGGCTCGGCCGCGCCAGGGTGTAGGCGAAACCGCTGCCTTCCAGGGCATTGATGATGGCGAGGAAATTACCGCCGCCGGCGACGATGTTGAACATGTCGTTGGCCAGGGGAATGCTGGGCACGGCGATGCGCGGATCGAGGTTGCGCAGTGGAAACACCCTGGGGGTCACGGCGGTGTTCGGCACGGTGCCGGGGGAGCTGAACAGGAAGTTTGAAGTCTTGCCGAAAATGGAGGTGCCGGCCTCTTGCAGTTTGGTCCGGCTGACTTCGACGAAGCGAATGTCGGTCTGCACTTGCGACGGCAACAGTGGGTCATCGGACGGTTGCGCAGCGCTGGTCATGGCGGTGGTGGCCCGACCCTGAACGAACACCATGCTCTGGCGCGGCGCGCTGGCGCAGGCCGTCCAGACCATCAGACTGGTGGCGCCGGGCGCCATGCCGGTGATCAGGTACGCCTGGTTGCCATTGACCCGCACGTCGGCGATTTTCGGATCGCCCACCGCCACCCGCGTGATCGCCACGGGCGATTGCAATGCCTGTTGCATCCCTTCACCAACTTCCAGCACGGCCGGCAAAGGGCCCAGTGCTGCGCAGTTGCCGACCGCTGCGAATGTCAGGGTGAGCGGCAAGCCGCTCAGCAGGGAGACCCAGAGCAGGCCTTGAAACACGGACAGGGTACGGCTGCGCATTGAGATGCGTCCTTGTTCGACTCAGGGGGTCTGTTGCGTGACTTCGTTGCCGCGGATGATTTCCACGCTCGACTTGCGCGGTGCTGCGTTGACGCTTGCGGTTACGGGTTTGGCAGGAGCGGTCATGGCCAGTTGGCTGAACTGGATCAACTCGCGACTGGCGTTGGCGAGGTTGGCCGCTGAGTGGGTTTCGCCCGCCCAATAATGAGCCAGGCGTTTTTCCTCGGCGCTGCGTACGGCCAGCCGCAAGACGCCGGCCTGGGCCGCGAGCATCAGGCGACTCAACAACGGCTCGGGCACAGCGAGCAGGACGCTGCGAGCGCTGGCGCGCAGTTGTTCTTGCTTGAGTTTTTCCTCATTGCTGCGGGCTGGGCTTGAGGGTTGACCGTCGTTGGTCAGCCCTAGCTGTTCGCCCACCCCCAGCACCCGCAATGCCGGCACCACCAGTTGAGCCGAAGGCTGCGGATTATTATTGTCCATGCGTAAAAACAGCAGCACATCGACATAGTCCCCCGGCGTCAGCTGCCCGCCAGCGTTGATCACTTCGTCCACCGCGACGGCGAGGGCACGCTCATCGGGACGGATCATCCGCGCCAGCCTGCCGCCGGCTTCGAAACTTTCATCATTGAGCCAGCTGCCGGCGGTCAGGGCGCGCCACGGCGTACGGCCAATCGCTTGATCAAGGCGGGTCAGGCTGCCGGCCGGGACGGTGCGCAGTTTTTCCAGGGTCACGTCGTCGGCGGTGATCTGCACGAACGGCGCGATGTCATGCAGCAACACCACCACCGGTTGGCGAGTGGGGTCATTTACCGGCACCGCGGCCTGGGCGGTTGGCGCGGTCGGAATGATGGCGGGTTGCGCGACAGGCTCGGGGGGCGGTTGACGGCTCAGCGTGAAGCCCCAGTAACCGGCAATGATGGCGCCCACCAGAAACAACCCGGCCAGGCCCAGAGTGATACGACTGTTCATGACGGCTCTCCCTTTCCTGCTGCTTAAGACCCCGTCACATCTAACGAGACAACTTCGCAATCAGGCAGCTATGAACATGGAACTAATTCGCTATTTAACGGTAGCGCAGGCAAAGCAAAACGCCACTACTGATCGGGAAATATCTGGCGAAAAGTAGGAGGCTAAAACGCCAAACGTTATTTTTTCATGTAGGTCGGCCCGTTAATACTTAAGTATTAATGCGTTCTTACAGTTGTTGGTATGGGGAATGCCGACAATGCTGATGCTGGCATAGGGGAGTCATGTTGCGATCACGTAACACCCGCAGTCAGTCAGGAGACGTGTCATGTCCTTCACCAAAGTTTCTCAGACGTTCAAATCCGTCACCGCGTCCTGCAAAAGCCTGGTCAAAGATACCGAAGGGGCTTCAGGTATCGAGTACGCGATTGTCGCCGCCATGGTGGCGGTCGTGATTGCGACGTTTAGTACCACTATCCCCGCTGCGATAACGACCGTTTTCAACAGCATTCTGGCTGCGCTATGACGTCGGCGCGATGGGCGTTGCTCGCATGCTAAGCCGTCAACCCGGGGCTAACTGTCATTGCCCCGTTCATTGCAGGTATCGGCCATGAACTCTCTTGCACTCCCTCGACAACAGCTACTTCTGGTCGATGATGAAGAGGATGCATTGCTGGAACTCGCGGAATTGCTGGAGGGTGAAGGCTTCAATTGTTTCACCGCAACGTCGGTCAAGCTTGCATTGCAGCATTTGACGCGCCATCCCGATATCGCCTTGGTGATCACCGACCTGCGAATGCCGGAAGAGAGCGGCATGTCGCTCATCAAGCGATTACGAGAGCATACGTCCCGCCAGCATTTACCCGTGATCGTGACGTCCGGGCATGCGGACATGGAGGACGTCAGTGACCTGTTGCGCTTGCAGGTACTAGACTTGTTCCGCAAGCCGATTTATCACGTGCGGTTATTGGAGACGCTGGACAATCTGTTTCCACAACCGAAAGTGCAATTCAGCATTATATAAATTGACCCCATCATTTTGAGGTGCGCGTTCTGATCCTGTTCGGTGGTGTCTGAAGCACCGCCTTCGCGAGCGTGCTCGCGATAGCGATGTTTCACGCACCAGAGATCAATCAGGCAATCGGCCGCCAATGCCCCACCATGTGCTCCAGATCCCCCGCACCCACCAGCTGAAAGTCCCCGATGGACCCTGCCGCGCTGGCCAGCAACGTGACCTCGCTCGGTAACCGTACCGGTTTCCTGAACTGCACCGCAATCTCGGCATTCGCCGTGGGCAGATGCTCACTCAACGCCGCCAATGTCCGGGCCTTGTTCCACAGTCCATGAGCAATGGCGGTCGGAAAACCAAACAGCTTGGCGCTCGCCGCACTCAAATGAATCGGGTTGTAGTCGCCGGACACCTTGGCGTATTGCCGACCAATGTCCGCCGGCGCTGTCCAGCGAGCCACCTCCATCATCTCCAGGGTTGATGCCAACACTTCCTCGACCGGCTCGCCTTCCAGCTTGACCCCGCGGCACAGCATCTGGCTTTCAGCCTCCCACAGCGGGCCCAATTGATCGTCGAGCGACGTCACCAGATCGAACGTCGTACCCTTGGCGTGCGGTTGCAGGTTCTGCACCTGCACGCTGACCCGCACTCGGCTCACCCCGCCCATGGGGCGCAAGACGCGAATGCGATTGCTCAGATGAATCAGCCCCAGCAGCGGGAATGGAAAGTCCTTGGCCGTGAGCAATTGCATCTGTAATGCGAACGCCAGAATGTGTGGATAGGTAGGCGGCAGCAACCCGTTATCGGCAAACCCGCAGACCTTGCGGTACGCCGCCAGGCGTTTCGGATCGACCTCGACCCAGCAGCGCAACCCCGTGTCGGGCAACGTGGTGCCGGTGATTTTGCGCCGCGATGCCGCCTTCACGTACAGGCCCGGCAGGCTCGGTTCTCGGTTAAGGATGTGCCAATCGGTGATCATCTTTTAAGCCCCCAAGACGCTTTGGCCGCAGACTCGCAATGCTTGCCCGGTGAACGCGCCGGTCCCCGGTTGAGCGAGCCACGCGACTGCTTCGGCGACGTCTTGTGGCAGGCCGCCCTGGCCCAATGAACTCATGCGTCGCCCGGCCTCGCGGATGCCGAATGGCAGGTGCGCGGTCATCTGGGTTTCGATGAACCCCGGTGCCACCGCGTTGATGCTGATGCCGCGTTGACTCAGCAGCGGCGCCCAGGCCTGGGCCAGACCGATCAGCCCGGCCTTGCTGGCGGCGTAGTTGGTCTGCCCGCGATTGCCGGCGATGCCGCTGATGGACGCCAACAGAATCACCCGCCCGTTGTCATGTAAGGCGCCGCTGTCGAGCAGTGCCTTGGTCAGCACTTGCGGCGCATTGAGGTTGACCGCGAGCACCGCGTCCCAGAACTCCGGGGTCATGTTGGCCAGGGTTTTGTCGCGGGTGATGCCGGCGTTGTGGACCACGATGTCGATGCCGTCGGGCAGGTGTTCGATCAACTGTGCGGCGGCATCGTCGGCGCAAATGTCCAGGGTGATGCTGCGCCCGCCCAGGCGTGCGGCGAGTGCATCGAGATCGGTTTTGGCCGGCGGCACGTCGAGCAGAATCACCTCGGCGCCGTCGCGGGCCAGAGTTTCGGCGATGGAGGCGCCAATGCCGCGCGCGGCCCCCGTGACCAGTGCTTTGCGCCCGGTCAGTGGCCGAGTCCAGTCCGACACCTGCGTAGCGCAGGCCTGCAAACGAACGACCTGACCGGACACAAACGCACTTTTGGGCGAGAGGAAAAACCGCAGCGGCCCTTCGAGTTGATCCTCGGCGCCCTCACCGACATAGATCAGTTGCAAGGTGCCGCCGCTGCGCAACTCCTTGGCCAGCGAGCGACTGAAACCTTCCACCGCACGCTGTGCGCTGGCGGCGAACGGGTCGGTCAACGTCTCTGGCGCACGCCCCAGAATCACCAGGTGCGCGCTGTGATCGAGGTTTTTTATCAGCGGCTGGAAGAACTCGCGCAGCTGTTTGAGCTGATCGGTCTGCACCAGATCGCTGGCGTCAAACACCACGGCTTTGAGTTTGGGGCCGTGGCCGGGAATCCACTCGGTGGCCAGGGAAGGCTCGGCGCCGTAGCTGTAGATTGCGTCGGTCAGGCGGTTGGCGAAGGTGCTGACTTTCTCTGTCAGCGGGCCGCCGCCTATCAATAATGCCCCTTCGACAGGCCGCAGCCGGCCTGCTTGCCAACGCTCCAGGCGTACCGGAGACGGCAGCCCCATGGCCCCGACCAGGCGATGGCCGATGGAGGAATTGGCGAAGTCGATATAACGGTCAGACATGGAACGCACTCCGGCAGCTGGGGTTCAAAGTGTGGACCACGAATGGCAATCAGTCGTTCGATCCACGAGATTAGGCCTACGCTTGAACAGTGTAGGAGCGAAGCTTGCTCGCGAAGACGATGTTTCATTCCGAGGAGATATTGAATGTGCCGGCGCCTTCGCGAGCAAGCTTCGCTCCTACAGGGCTGGTGTTTACATTGGATTTTTTGACAGGAGCTTTTCATGACTCAGCTGCGCCGCGTCGCGATTATCGGCGGTAACCGTATCCCCTTCGCCCGCTCCAATGGGTCGTACGCCACCGCCAGTAACCAGGCGATGCTCACCGCCGCGCTCGAAGGCCTGATCGAACGCTACAACCTGCATGGCCTGCGTATCGGCGAGGTGGTCGCGGGGGCGGTCCTCAAGCTGTCCCGAGACATGAACCTGACGCGTGAGTGTGTACTCGGTTCACGGTTGTCCCCTTATACGCAGGCCTATGACATCCAGCAGGCCTGCGGCACGGGTCTTGAAGCGGCGTTGCTGGTCGCGAACAAGATTGCCCTGGGGCAGATCGATTGCGGCATTGCCGGTGGCGTCGATACCACCTCGGATGCGCCGATCAGCGTCAGTGAAGGTTTGCGCCGGGTGCTGCTGCAAGCCAATCGCGCCAAGACCACCGGCGACAAACTGAAAACCTTTCTGCAACTGCGTCCCCGGGACTTGATCCCGGAGTTCCCGCGCAACGGCGAACCGCGCACCGGTTTGTCCATGGGCCAACACTGCGAATTGATGGCCCAGACCTGGAATATCCCCCGCGAAGAACAGGATCAACTGGCGCTGGAGAGCCACCAAAAACTCGCGGCTTCGTACACCGAAGGCTGGCACAACGACCTGATGACACCGTTCCTCGGTCTGACCCGCGACAACAACCTGCGCCCGGACCTGACCCTGGAAAAACTCGCCTCGCTGAAACCGGCCTTCGAAAAAAGCGCCAAGGGCACGATGACGGCCGGCAACTCCACGCCGCTCACCGATGGCGCGTCGCTGGTGCTGCTGGGCAGTGAAGAATGGGCGAAGGAACGTGGCTTGCCGATCCTCGCGTACTTGCGCGACGGCGAGGCGGCGGCGGTGGATTTCGTCAACGGTGCCGAAGGGCTGTTGATGGCGCCGGTGTACGCGGTGCCGCGTCTGTTGGCGCGCAACGGCCTGACGCTGCAGGACTTCGACTACTACGAAATCCACGAAGCCTTCGCGGCGCAGGTGCTTTGCACGTTGAAGGCCTGGGAAGATCCCGAGTATTGCAAAACCCGTCTCGGTCTCGATGCGCCGCTGGGTTCCATCGACCGCCGCCGCCTCAACGTCAAAGGCAGTTCACTGGCGGCCGGGCATCCGTTTGCCGCGACCGGCGGGCGTATCGTCGCCAACCTGGCGAAGTTGCTCGACGCGGCGGGCAAGGGCCGAGGCTTGATCTCGATCTGCGCCGCCGGCGGCCAGGGCGTGACGGCGATTATCGAGCGCTGATCAGTTCGGCGTTCTGCTGCGCGATGCGTTCACGGTTGCGGTTGGCGTAGTTCTCGGCCATCACCGAGCAGACGATCAGCTGCAGCGGGTGATATATCATGATCGGCAGCAGAATCAAGCCCAGGCCCGGATTGGCACCGAAGATCAACGCGGCCATCGGCGCACCCGCCGCCAGGGATTTTTTGCTGGCGCAGAACACCGCCGCGATCTCATCGGCCGGGCTGAACTTCAAGGCGCGGGCGGTGCGGGTGGTCATCCACAGGATGACCGCCAGCAGGATCGCGCTGCCGATCAGCGCACTGAGAATCACGCTGAAGCCCTGTTTTTGCCACATCCCCGAGACCATCGAGTTGCAGAACGCCGAGTACACCAGCAACAGAATCACCAGCTTGTCGACGATGTTGGTGTAGCGCTTGTGGCGGGCAAAGAACTTGCCGAGCAACGGCCGCAACAGTTGGCCGAGCACCAACGGCACCAGCAACATGGCGCAGAGGTCGAGCAGGGTTGAGCCCAGATCGATGCCGCCGGCACCGCTGCCGACCACCCAACTCACCAGCAACGGCGTCAGAAAAATCCCCAGCACACTGGACAGGCTCGCATTGAGAATCGCCGCCGGCACGTTGCCGCCTGCGCTGCCGGTCAGGGCCACGGAAGACGAAATGGTCGACGGCAGGGCGCAGAGGTAGAAGAAGCCGAGCATCAGCAGCGACGGAATGTGCGAGCCCAGCAGTTTGTCGCTCAGCAGCCAGATCAGCGGGAACACCGCGAAGGTGAAACCCTGAACCATCACGTGCAGTTTCCAGTTCTTCAAGCCATGGCTGATCTGCTCGCTGGACAGGTTGACCCCGTGCAGGAAAAACACGAGGAACACGCCGATGTTGATCACATACTCGGCATGCATTGCGCCGCCCGTGGCGCCGAAGACCGGGAAGAAATACGACAGCAACGTGGCGATCAGCATGCCGCACAAGAACCAGTCGGTGACCACGCGTTTGAGGTGTTTGAAGGCATGCATAACGGGCACCGAATACATTTGTAAGAATTGATGACTTAGCCTAACGTCGGGCCTGTCTGCCGTCTTGCGACATAAGGCCAATCAATGCCGACTAACGGACAACTTTCCCTCGAACGGGCCATTCCGACGCTTAAGGCGTTGCCGCGTCCTCTGTTCGCGCGGGCGGAAAGTCTGAATGCCGGGTCGTGGACGCCACCTCATCGCCACGATTGGGTGCAGTTTTCCTACGCCATCAGCGGCGTTCTCGGCGTGCACACGACTGAGGGCAGTTTCTTTGCGCCGCCGCAGTGGGGGATCTGGATTCCGGCCGATCTTGAGCACCAGGTGGTGACCTCGACGCGTGCCGAGATGCGCAGCCTCTACGTGCGCCGAGAGGATTGCGAATGGGCGGACGGGCGTTGTCGGGTGCTGGAAGTCACGCCGCTGGCCCGGGAACTGATCAAGAGTTTTTGCCTGCTGCCGGTGGAATATCCACAGGGCGAGAGCCAGGAAGCGCGGTTGGTGAATGTGCTGCTGGATCAGTTGGCGAATCTGCCGGAGGTGGGGTTTTCCCTACCGTTGCCACGGCATGAGCGGTTGCTCGGGTTGTGCAATGAGCTGATCGAAAATCCGGAGCACAGCGTGACGTTGCAGGAATGGGCGCAGCGCCTGGGCACGTCGGAGAAGACGCTGATGCGCTTGTTTCAGCGCGAGACCGGGTTGAGTTTTCGCGGGTGGCGGCAGCGGATGCGGTTGCTGTCGTCGTTGAGTTTGCTGGAGGAGGGCGGCAGCGTGACCAATGCCGCGCTGTCTTGCGGGTATGACTCGACTTCGGCGTTTATTGCGGCGTTCAAGGGGTTGTTCGGGTTTACCCCTGGAGAGTTGTTTCGGCAGTGAAGGCCCCTTCGCGGGCAAGCCTCGCTCCTACAAGGATCGCGTCAGTACCAAGATCAGGTATGACTCGAAACCTGTAGGAGCGAGGCTTGCCCGCGAATGGCCGCGAAGCGGCCACCGATTCTGGATCAGGTCCTGAAGCGGCGAACCAACCCATCCAGCTCATTCGACAATCCGGCCAGGCTCTGCGAATCCAGTCGCGCCGAGTTCGCCAGTTCCGCCACCAATTGCGCATCGCCATGGATCTGGCTGATGTGCCGATTGATGTCTTCAGCCACTTGATGCTGTTCTTCCGCCGCCGTGGCGATCTGCGTGTTCATGTCGCGAATCACATCCACCGACTCACGGATCAGCCCGAAACTGCTGCGCGCTTCACCGATGCGGGTCACCGATTGTTGCGACACTTCCAGGCTTGCATGCATCTGCTGAGTCACTTGGCTGGTGCGCTTGGCCAGGTTGCCCAGCAAGCCATCGATTTCCGCCGTGGAATCCGCCGTGCGTTTGGCCAGCGCCCGGACTTCATCCGCCACCACCGCAAACCCACGACCTTGCTCACCGGCCCGGGCTGCCTCAATGGCGGCGTTCAGTGCCAGCAGGTTGGTCTGTTCGGCAATCGAGCGAATGGTCCCGAGGATCGACTGAATGTCGTTGCTGTCGCGTTCAAGCTGTTGCATCGATTGCGCCGACTGTTCGATTTCCTGGCTCAAGCGATCAACGCTGGTCACGGCTGCATCAATCTGTTGCTGGCCTTGACGCGCCTGACGCTGGCCACTGTCGGCGGATTCCGCCGCCTGGCTGCAAGAGCGCGCAACTTCGTTGGCGGTGGCGACCATTTCGTGGAACGCCGTGGACACCATGTCCACCGCCTCACGCTGGCGTCCGGCGGCTTCGGCCATGTCGCTGGAGACCTGGGTCGAGCTCTTGGAGGTGGCGAGGATTTTGGTAGCGGCGCCGCCGATGCTTTGGATCAGGTTGCGAATCGCCGTCAAGAACTGATTGAACCAGTTGGCCAGTTGCGCGGTTTCGTCGCTGCCACGGATTTCCAGGTTCTTGGTCAGGTCGCCTTCGCCTTGGGCGATGCCTTCCAGACCGCTGGCCACGCTGCGGATCGGCCGCACGATGACACTGGCGAAACTGGCGCCGAGGATGGCGAAGAACACCGCCAGAACGGCAGCGATGATTGCGATCAGCCAAGTCAGCTGGGTCGCGGAGCTCATCACGTCGTTTTGCTTGATCAGGCCGATAAAGGTCCAGCCCAACTGCTCCGACGGCCAGACGTTGGCCATGTAGCGCTCGCCGTTCAACTCGACTTCCACCAGGCCTTTGCCAGCCTTGGCCAGTTGCGCGTAACCCTCGCCGAGGCTGCTCAAGGCTTTGAAGTTGTGTTCCGGTCGCTTCGGATCGACCAGCACGGTGCCGGTGTTTTCCAGCAGCATCAGGTAGCCGGTTTCACCCAGTTTGATCTGTTTGACGATTTCGGTGAGCTGCTTGAGCGTCACGTCGATGCTGACCACGCCGCCGTTGCTGCCCAATTTGTTGTCGATGGTGCGCACGGTGCTGACGTAGGTCGCATCGTCCTGGGCCCAGTAATAGGCCTCGGTACGGAATGGCTTGCCCGGTTTGGCCTGGGCCGCTTTGTACCAAGGGCGCTGGCGCGGGTCGTAATTGTTCAGCTTGGCATCGTCTGGCCAGGACACGTAACCGCCGGCCGCAGTGCCGAGGATGGCATAAGCGTAGGACGGATGGCTGTTGCCCAGGTCCTGCAGGAGGCTGAAGACCTTTTTGTCCATCTCGCCCTGGGGAATGCTCTCGGCGTTGGCGCTCATGTAGGTTTTTAGGCTGTCGTCGGAGTTTTTGATCAGCGGTTGTTTGGCCAAGTAGTCGACGTTCTGGCTGATGCCGTCGAAGAACAATTGCATGGCGTTGCTGACCTGACGAATTTCGCGACCACTGCCGTCGACGAAATTCTCCTTGGCGTCACTGCGCAAGTTCAGCACCACGAGGGTGGCGACCAGCACCACGGGCAAGCAAGCGATGATTGCAAACGCCCAGGTCAACTTCTGTTTGATGTTCATCCGCGCTCCAGATTTTTCTTGTAGGCCCACGCAGTGCAGATGACTCGCGGATTATTGGCAGCCGTAAACGTTATTGATCACCCGGATCCATGAGCGCGCCATCGTTTTTGTTGTCGGAACGATTGTCGGACAAATCACTCTGTCACTGAGGACTTCGGCTGAATCAAGGGGAAATTTAGGCCTGTTGAGAAATATCCTACGAAGGGTATGAATTCAGGTGTCAGCTTCTGTCGCAAATGCCTTCAAACCCCTTAGCCACCAAGTGGCGCAGGCTCAGCTATGATCTCGGGCGGCCGATGACGACCGAACGGGGTTGGCCGATTAATTCGGCACATTGTGTGCTTCACGACGTTCATAGGTCGGCAACCCCTCCCCCGAACGAGTGGATTGCCGTATAACGAATGACTTTCGCGTGTTTGGTAATAAAGGACCCCCAATAAAAGCTGATGAAGACTCCAAAACGCATTGAACCCCTGATCGAGGACGGTCTGGTCGACGAGGTGCTGCGCCCACTCATGAGTGGTAAAGAAGCAGCTGTTTATGTGGTGCGCTGCGGTAACGAGCTACGTTGCGCGAAGGTCTACAAGGAGGCGAATAAACGCAGTTTCCGTCAGGCGGCCGAGTATCAGGAAGGCCGCAAGGTGCGCAACAGCCGTCAGGCTCGAGCGATGGCCAAAGGCTCGAAATTCGGCAAGAAAGAAACCGAAGACGCCTGGCAGAACGCCGAAGTGGCGGCTTTGTTCCGTCTGGCCGGTGCGGGTGTCCGGGTGCCTCAGCCTTACGACTTCCTTGAAGGCGTGCTGCTGATGGAACTGGTGGCCGACGAGTACGGCGATGCTGCGCCGCGTCTGAACGACGTGGTGCTGGAGCCGGACCAGGCGCGCGAATACCACGCGTTCCTGATTTCGCAGATCGTGCTGATGCTGTGTACCGGTCTGGTGCACGGTGACCTGTCCGAGTTCAACGTATTGTTGACCCCGACGGGCCCGGTGATCATCGACTTGCCGCAAGCGGTCGACGCGGCGGGCAACAACCACGCGTTCAGCATGCTGGAACGGGATGTCGGCAACATGGCGTCCTACTTCGGGCGGTTTGCGCCGGAGTTGAAAAAGACCAAGTACGCCAAGGAAATGTGGGCCCTGTTCGAAGCCGGCACCTTGCACCCGGCCAGCGTCTTGACCGGCGAGTTCGACGAGCCGGAAGAGTTGGCAGACGTGGGCGGGATCATGCGCGAGATCGAGGCGGCACGCCTTGATGAAGAGCGCAAGCAAGCGGTGCGCGCGGCAGATGATGCGCCACCGGGCAAAACCGAAGAGCCGCCTCCGCCCTGGATGCAGTGATTGGTTAACGAAAAACCCGGCTTCGGCCGGGTTTTTTGTACATGTCCTTTTTTTGGGACCGCGTCATCTGCATCGCGGGCAAGCCACGCTCCCACAGGTTATAGGTTGGCCCTGGAATCCGGGGCCGACACAAAACCTGTGGGAGCGTGGCTTGCCCGCGATGGCGTCAGATCAGACAATCCACAACGACCATGCTCCCCACACTCAAGGACTGAATGTGAACCTCTCCACCCGCAACGCCCAACTGATCATCGCAGCCCGTCTGGTCTCGGACTTCGGCGCGTTCCTCAACATGGTCGCCCTGGCCACTTACGTCTACCTGCTCAGCAACAGCGCCATGAGCGTCGGCATCTTTCTCGCCAGCCGCGTGGGCGGAGGGGTTTTCGCCAGCCTGATCGGCACTTCGTTCTATCGTCGCTGGGCCGGGCGCATTCCGCTGATTGCCTTTGATCTGCTGCGCGCCGGGTTGTTGGGCCTGCTGCTGGTGCTGCCGGTCGCCCAGCAAGCGCTGCTTTTACCATTGATCGCCTTCGGCCTGGGGTTCGGCAACTCAATGTTCGCCATCGGCATCAACAGCCAGTTGCCGCACCTCATCGAAGGCGAGCACCTGCTCAAGACCAACGCCTGGATTACCTCGGCCTCGTCGGCGGCCATGGTCGGCGGAAGCCTGGTGGCAGGGCTGTTGGTGGCGGCGTTTGGCTTTGAAACGGTGTTTGCATTGAACGTGGTTACTTATCTGCTGGCCGCGTTGTTCATCCTGCCGTTGCGGTTTTCGAGACCGGCGTCCGGTACCGAGCCAACCCCGCCGCGTGGTGAGTGGCACGCCTTGCGCCAAGGCCTGCGCAGTACGCCGGTGGTGGCCGCGATGCTCGCCGTCACCATGGCCGACACCCTGGGCAGCGCGGCGCACAACGTCGGCTTCCCGATTATTTCCAGGCTGCTGACCCCCGAGTCAGCCAGCACCACGCTGGGCCTGATGCTGGCCGTCTGGGCCTGCGGAAAACTGATCGGCGCGCGAATCGCCAGTCGCCTGAAAGGGTCGGACAATGCACACCTGGAGCGACGTTTTTTCTTCGGGGTACTGCTGATGTCCTGCGGTTTCATCCTGATGTTCCAGCAGCAGACCCTCTACGGTTTGCTGTTGTTCTCGTTACCGGCGGGGTTGGGAGACGGCTTCTCCGAAGTCGGCCTGATGTCGCGTCTGCAACGTGAACCGGACAGCCTGCGCTTGCCAATCTTCAGCTTGCTGACACTGCTGCAAATGACCGGGTTCGGCGTCGGCATGTTGATCGCCGCGCCGTTCTATTCGTGGTGGACGCCGGGGGTCGTGGTGCTGCTGTTCCACGGTATTCCCCTGACCACGTTGCTGGTGGTGAAGGTGCTCGCGGTCAGGGGCGAACGGCTGGCGCGCAGCAGCCCGACTCCAGGTTCTTGAGGATCGGGCAATCGGGGCGATGGTCGCCCTGGCAGTGCTCGACCAGGTCTTGCAGGGTGTCGCGCAATTGACCGAGTTCGAGGATTTTCTGGTTCAGTTCTTCAATGTGCTGGCGGGCCAGGGCTTTGACGTCGGCGCTGGCTCGCTGGCGGTCCTGCCAGAGGGTCAGCAGCTTTCCCACTTCTTCCAGTGAAAACCCCAGGTCCCGGGAGCGCTTGATGAACGCCAGCGTGTGCAGGTCGTCGTCGCCATAAACGCGGTAGCCGCTGTCGGTGCGATGGGCAGCCCTGAGCAAGCCGATGGACTCGTAATAACGAATCATCTTCGCGCTCAGGCCACTGTGCCGGGCTGCTTGGCCGATGTTCATCGATTGTCCTCCAGGTCCTTGGGTTTCCAGGTTTTCAACAGTAACGCATTGCTCACCACGCTGACGCTCGACAACGCCATCGCTGCGCCGGCCAGCACCGGGTTGAGGAAGCCGAACGCTGCCAACGGAATGCCGATCAGGTTATAGACGAACGCCCAGAACAGGTTTTGCCGGATCTTTGCGCAGGTCTTGCGGCTGATTTCCAACGCGGCGGGTACCAGCCGTGGATCGCCGCGCATCAGGGTGATCCCGGCGGCGTGCATGGCCACGTCGGTGCCACCGCCCATGGCGATGCCTATGTCGGCGGCCGCCAGGGCCGGGGCGTCGTTGATGCCGTCGCCGACCATCGCCACCACGCCGGTTTTCTTCAGTTCGGCGACGGTGGCGGCTTTGTCTGCCGGCAAGACTTCGGCGTGGACATCGGTAATGCCCAGCGCTTCGGCAACCACCTTGGCACTGCCGCGGTTGTCGCCGGTCAGCAAGTGGCTGCTGATGTTGCGTGCGCTGAGTTGTTGCACTGCGTGCAGCGCGCCGGGTTTGAGCGTGTCACCGAACGCGAACAGGCCCAGTACCTTTGGCTCGGGGTTTTGTTCGATCAGCCAGGAGAGGGTGCGGCCTTCGGTTTCCCACGCGGTTGCGGAGTCAGCCAATGGCCCTGCGCTCAAACCGCATTCTTCCAGCAGCCTGCGATTGCCCAAGGCCAAACGACGACGGTCGAGCGTGCCGGCGATGCCACGCCCGGTCAGCGATTGACTGTCGCTGACATCGGCCACGGTCAAACCGCGTTCGGCGCAGGCGTCCAGAACAGCCTTGGCCAGCGGGTGTTCACTGCCACGTTGCAGGGCACCGGCCATTTGCAGCAGGGCGGCTTCGTCACCGTCGATTGCACTCAGATGAGCAATGCGCGGCGCACCCGAGGTCAGCGTGCCGGTCTTGTCGAACACCACGGCGCTGACTTCATGAGCGCGCTCGAGGGCTTCGGCGTCCTTGATCAGAATTCCGTAGCGGGCCGCGACGCCGGTGCCGGCCATGATCGCGGTCGGCGTGGCCAGTCCGAGTGCGCAAGGGCACGCGATGACCAACACGGCGACGGCGTTGATCAACGCAGTTTCGATCGGCGCGCCGTACAACCACCAGCCGATCAACGTCGCCAACGCGATCAACAGAACGGTGGGTACAAACACCTGACTGACTTTATCCACCAGTTTCTGAATCGGCGCTTTGGCGGCCTGGGCATCTTCGACCAGGCGGATGATCCGCGCCAGCACGGTTTCCGCCCCCAGCGCTTGAGTGCGAACCAGCAACCGGCCTTCGCCATTGATTGCCCCGCCGGTCACCTTGTCACCGGGTTGCTTGGGCACCGGCAGGCTTTCGCCGCTGATCAGCGCTTCATCGGCGTGGCTCTGGCCTTCGACCACCTCACCGTCCACCGGGAAGCGTTCGCCGGGTTTGACCATGACCAGGTCGTTGAGGCGCAAGGCGCTGATGGCGACGTCCTGCTCGCGGCCGTCAATCACTTGAATGGCGCGTTCCGGGCGCAAGGCTTCGAGGGCGCGGATGGCGCTGGCGGTTTGGCGTTTGGCGCGGCTTTCGAGGTATTTGCCCAACAACACCAAGGCAATCACCACCGCCGAGGCTTCGAAGTACAAATGCGGCATGCGCCCGGCCGCGGTGGCCCATTCATAAAGACTCAAGCCATAGCCGGCGCTGGTGCCGAGGGCGACCAGCAAATCCATGTTGCCGGCTCCGGCGCGCACGGCTTTCCAGGCGGCCACATAAAAACGCGCGCCGAAGATAAATTGCACTGGCGTGGCCAACGCGAATTGCACCCAGGCCGGGAGCATCCAGTGCACGCCAAACGGTTGCAGGAGCATTGGCAAGACCAGCGGCAAGGCGAGGGTGATCGCCATGATCAGCGCCCAGCGCTCACGGTGCAGGCGCTGTTGTTGCTGATCGGTTTGCGGGTGTTCGACTTCCCAGACACTGGCGCTATAACCGGCCTTGGTGACCGCAGCGATCAAGGCTTGCGGATCGATGTGTCCGAGCAGTTCCAGGTGCGCCCGTTCGTTCGCCAGGTTGACGCTGACACTTTTCACCCCGGGCACTTTGGCCAGCGCCCGTTCGACGCGGCCGACGCAGGAGGCGCAAGTCATACCGTCGATGCTCAATTCCAGACTTTGCTGCGGCACGCTGTAACCGGCCTGCTGCACTGCGTCCATCAACGCCGGCAAGCTGTCGCTGGGCGCCTGGATCCGCGCCTGCTCAGTGGCGAGGTTGACGCTGACGGCAGAAGTGCCGATGACTTTGCTCAAGGCACGCTCGACACGACCCGCGCAGCTGGCGCAGGTCATGCCGGCAATCGGCAGATCGAACGTAGTGGATTCGGACATCGGTCGCGCTCCCTGTAGAAGATGCCTACAGGATCAACCTTGCCATGCTGGCAAGGTCAAGCGCCAGTCTTCAAATCGCCGCAGACCCCATGTGGGAACGGGTCTTGTGGCGAGGGGATTTATCCCCGTTGGGTGGCGAAGCCGCCCCAATACCTGCAACCTCGGCGTATCAGTTACACCGAGTGCACTGGTTTACGACTGCTTCGCAGTCGAACGGGGATAAATCCCCTCACCACTAGGGCTCGCTCCCACAGGGAATTGTTTCAGTAATCGAGGGCGGTGGATTTCAGGTACATCCCTTCCTGCGTCATCGCAATCCGGTACTTCAGCACATCCCCGGCCTTGAGCGTGATGTTCTGCGAGCCCGGTGCGAGCATGCCCGGGTTGCAACCCGGTGCCTGGCCGGGCAACAGTTTGAGGCGCAGGGACACATTGCCCGGCGGCAGGTTGAACGAGGTGCTTTGCTCCTGGAACAGCCGCGCCGACAGCTGGTCCTGGATGTACACGCCGATCTCGCAGGAGGTCGCGACTTCCAGGCGCTCGCGGGAAATGATCAGTACGCCATAGTCCTCCCCGGCGGCTTGAACCGAAGGTGTCGCGGCAAATAGGCTGAGGAAGCCAAACAGGCTGAGAGCTGACCAGCGCATGGCTGAATCTCCTGAAGTCGAGTCATTGATGCACGCAGCTTGGCCGAGCGCGACGCCGATTGCCAGCCCGGCAGACTTCTGCAGAACTTGACCTTGCCATGGTGGCAAGCTCGAGACTGCTCGCAACCTCATAAAAGGAGCCACACCATGCAAGTGTTCAACGTTCAAGGCATGTCCTGCGGTCACTGCGTCAAAGCCATTACCCAGGCGCTGCAAGCCAAGGATCCTGCGGCCAGCGTGCGAGTCGATCTGGCGGCCAAAGAAGTCGGTGTTGAAAGCACGCTGACGAGCGATCAAGTGATCGCTGCGATCGCCGAAGAAGGCTACGACGCCAAACTCGCGTAAGCCCAAGCACAATCCCCTGTAGGAGCGAGGCTGAACTGGTCCAGTAATTTTGGACATTTTTTTCGGTTCTCACGCCGCCAGCTTTTCCGCTGCTACAGGTGAGTGGTAACCGTTGTAACTGT